>NZ_CACSIS010000008.1:0-203917 GCF_902705905.1 Klebsiella sp. 18074
CGTTCTGCGAATAGCGCAGGTTGTCCTGAATGTAGGTGTTGTAGACGCCCTGCGCCAGCGCGGCCTCATCGCCGCCGCCGGTCCACACCCGCTGGCCCTTCTTGCCGGTAATAATGGCGGTGCCGGTATCCTGGCAGGTCGGCAGAATGCCCTTAGCGGCAATCTCGGAGTTACGCAGGAACTGCAGGGCGACGTATTTGTCGTTTTCGCTGGCTTCCGGGTCGCTGAGGATATCGGCCACCTGCTGCTGATGCGCCGGGCGCAGCATAAAGGCCGCGTCGTGGAAGGCGTGCTGGGCCAGCAGGGTGAGGGCTTCAGGCGCAACCTTGAGAATCTCCTCGCCCTCGAATCCGGCGACGCTGACGTGCTCTTTGCTCAGCAGATAGTATTCAGTCTCATCTTTCGCCAGCGGAAACGCTTCCTGATAAACAAACGGTTTAGTCGACATTGTTTAAGCTCCCTAAGAGTAAAACCGCCGGGAGTGACCCCGACGGTTGTGAATCAGAACATCATGGACATCCACGGATAGCCAATCAGCAGCAGGGCGGCCAGGAAGATGGCGCCGAAGATGGTGCCGAGGCGCCAGTAGTCTTTGGTCGGCAGATAGCCGCTGCCGTAGTAGATCGGGCTTGGGCCGGTACCGTACGGGGTGATGATCCCCATGATGCCCAGCGAGGTGACCATCAGCAACACGAACACCTGCATATTGATCCCCGGAATGGTGGAGGCGATGGTCAGCATCGCCGGCAGCAGCGCGGTGGTGTGGGCGGTGGTGCTGGCAAACAGGTAGTGCAGCAGGAAGAACGCCAGCAGCAGGACGACCGTCGCCACGCCCGGAGAGATGCCGCTCATCAGCGCGCCGCCCTCTTTACCCAGCCAGGCGATAAAACCGGTAGAGGAGAGGCCGTCCGCCAGCGCCACGAGGGTGGCGAACCAGACAAAGGTATTCCACGCCGCTTTATTATTGGTGATATCGCTCCATGACAGGACCCCGGTCCACAGCATCAGAACGATAACCAGCAGGGCCGCCAGCGCCGGCTCAATCCACTCGGCGGCGAAGATCCACATCGTCAGCGCGAAGCAGACGAACACCAGCAGCAGAATTTCATTACGCGACAGGCGGCCAAGCTTTTCCAGCTCGCGCGCGGCCCACAGGGGCACTTCATCATTGATCTTCACCTCTGGCGGGTAGAACCAGTAGGCCAGCAGCGGCATCACCGCAATCAGCAGCACGCCCACCGGCAGGAAGGCGATAAACCAGGTACCCCAGGAGATATTGATACCGACGATACTTTTCACCAGCGCCAGCGCCAGCAGGTTAGGTGCCAGCGCCGAAAGGAACATCGAGCTGGTAATACAGGCGGCGGTAATGGCGACCCACATTAGATAGGAGCCGATACGGCGGGCGCTAGGGTCGTTAGGCTTAGAGCCATACAGCGGCGGCAGGTTGGCGATAATTGGGTAAATGGTCCCGCCGCTGCGGGCGGTATTCGACGGCGTGAAGGGCGCCAGCAGCAGATCGGCAAAGGTGATGGCGTAGCCCAGCGTCAGGCTGCGGCGGCCAAGATATTTCACCAGAATCAGCGCCAGACGGCGCCCAAACTGGGTTTTGTCGTAGCCCGCGGCAAACATAAAGGCGCCGAAAATCAGCCACACGGTAGAGTTACCAAACCCGCTGACCGCCCACTTAAATGAGGCGCCGGCCAGCTTGAATTTGGGGTCCGCCAGCTGCGCCGGGTCGAACAGCAGCCACTGGCTGCAGAGGGCGATAACCACCACTCCGGTGATGCCGATCACCGCCCCGGGAAGGGGTTCGAAAATCAGGCCGACGATCACGCCGACGAAAATGGCAAAGTAGTGCCAGGCATAGGGCGGCAGGCCGTCAGGCACCGGGACGAAGAGCAGCATTACGGCCACGATAATGGGCAGCGCCATCATCAGCAGACGACGCTTATCAGCAGCCTGAGGACTGGCTGCGCTGGCAGGCGATATGGTTGTCTTTTTCTCTTTCATAATGAGTATCTGCAAGTAGTTGAAAATAAGTTTGAGTCGTCGGTGATTTTTACTTTCTTTAATTTCAAAACTTTCTTTAGTTATTAATCGTTGGTTTTTATTATTACCGCGACGGTTATTTAACGCATTTTTTAGGGCGCTAAATTAAATCTGTTTGTTATTTATATATTGCTCTTTGATGTCGAATTGCAATTGATTGAGATCAATAAATCCAGGGGTCTGGCGTTTTTTTTATTTTTCGCAATAACCCTGGGGGAGAGTGGTTTATTTGTATAAAATACCGCTAAATGTTAAATTTTAGTCGATTATTAGCGTCTGATTAGCAAGGTTATCTATTGTAACATGTTGATTTTAATCTCTTTAAATGAAAATAGTTGATTTTATTTTTATTAACAAAAGTGTCTTATTTGTTATCGGCATTATGCTTTGTGTAAATATTGTATTTTAAAATAATAATACGATAGGAGTAGTGATGTTATTGTGAGTATTAAATAGTTTTTTAACTAACGTAAGTGATTTGGTAACTAAAAAATTCGCTATATTATTAACATGACAACAGGAATTAAAAACACAACCAAAAATAAATTCCTTAGCGAATCCTGAATTTCAATATTTAAAATCTGGAGTGTTACTATGACCAGTAATCAACGTATTTTGCAGCCCTTTACCTTACCAAACGGAACTGAGCTAAAAAACCGCCTGTTTATGGCGCCGATGACCACCTGTAGCGGCTATTATGACGGCTCGGTCACCAGCGAGCTGGTGGAGTACTACCGTGCCCGTGCTGGCAGCATCGGGACCATTATCGTCGAGTGCTGCTTTATCGATAACTATGGCCTGGCCTTCCCTGGCGCCATTGGTATCGACAGCGATGAAAAAATTGCCGGCCTTGCCAAAATTGCCGAAGCCATCCAGGCGGAAGGGTCGAAGGCCATCCTGCAGATCTATCACGGCGGCCGCATGGTCGACCCGCAGCTTATCGGCGGCCGGCAGCCGGTCGCGCCGAGCGCGCTGGCCGCCCCGCGCGACGGCGCCGCGATGCCGCGCGCGCTGAGTACCGAGGAAGTCGAGGAGACCATCGCGAAATTCGGTGACGGCGTTCGCCGCGCGATTCAGGCCGGTTTTGACGGCGTCGAAATCCACGGCGCCAATACCTATCTTATCCAGCAGTTCTACTCCCCAAACTCTAACCAGCGTGACGACTGCTGGGGCGGCAGCCGCGACAACCGCGCCCGTTTCCCGCTGGCGGTGCTGGAGATCGCCCATAAAATGGCTGGCCAGTACGCGGACGACGCTTTTATTATCGGCTACCGCTTCTCGCCGGAAGAGCTGGAAGAGCCGGGCATCCGCTTTGACGACACCCTCTATCTGCTGGAAAAGCTGGCGGCGCGGGGCCTCGACTATCTGCACTTCTCGGTGGGCGCCTCGCTGCGTCCCTCCATCGTTGATACCCGCGATCCGACGCCGCTGATTGAAAAATACTGCGCGCAGCGCTCCGCCAGCCTCGCGCAGGTTCCGGTGATGGGCGTTGGCGGGATCGTTAACGTCGCGGACGCCGAGCAGGGGCTGGACCACGGCTACGATCTGATCGCCGTCGGGCGCGCCTGCATTGCCTACCCGGACTGGACCGACCGCGTTGCCGATGGCGAAAACCTGGAGCTGTTTATCGACAGCACCCGCCGCGAAGCGCTGCACATTCCGGAGCCGCTGTGGCGCTTCTCGCTGGTGGAAGCGATGATCCGCGATATGAGCATGGGCGACGCGAAGTTTAAGCCCGGCGTCTTTGTCGAAAGCATACAGGACGAGGCCGGGGAGCTGGTGATCCACGTCAGCCTTGAGAACGACCGCATTGCTGACGTTGAGCTGGCCTCTGCCGCGGTACAGACCGTAGAGTTCACCACTAGCTTTGAGGAGATCCGCGAGCGTATTTTGACCGCCAACACCCCGCACGTTGACGCCATCTCCGGCGCCACCAGCCAAAGCGAGGCGGTGAAAAAAGCGGTATCCAAAGCGATGCTGAAATCGAGCAAAGCGCTGGCAGTTGAGGAAGGCGGCGACGATCGGGCGGTGAAAAGCTACGACGTGGTGGTGGTCGGCAGCGGCGGCGCGGGTCTGGCGGCGGCGATTCAGGCCCACGATGAAGGCGCCCGCGTGCTGATCGTTGAAAAAATGCCGACTATCGGCGGCAACACCATTAAAGCCTCCGCCGGGATGAACGCCGCGGAGACGCGCTTCCAGCGGGTAAAAGGGATCGTCGACAGCAAAGAGCTGTTCTTTGAGGAGAGCCTGAAGGGCGGGCACAACAAAAACAACCCTGAGCTGCTGCGCCGCTTTGTCGAGAACGCCCCCGAGGCCATCGAGTGGCTGGCCCGTCGCGGGATCATGCTGAACGACATCACCACCACCGGCGGGATGAGCATTGACCGTACCCACCGTCCGCGCGACGGGTCGGCGGTCGGCGGCTATCTGATCAGCGGCCTGGTACGCAATATCAGCAAACGCGGGATTGACGTGATGCTGGATACCTCGGTCGAAGAGATCCTGATGGCCAACGACGAGGTGAGCGGCGTGCGTCTGCTTAACGACGAGCAGGAGCGCATCGAGGTGCAGACGAAGAGCATCGTGGTCGCCACCGGCGGCTTCAGCGCCAACAGCGCGATGGTGGTCAAATATCGTCCGGACCTCGCCGGCTTTGTTACCACCAACCATAAAGGGGCGACCGGCGGCGGCATCGCGCTGCTGGAGCGCATCGGCGCCGGCACCGTGGATATGGGTGAAATCCAGATCCACCCGACCGTTGAGCAGAAGACCTCATACCTGATTTCAGAGTCGATTCGCGGCGGCGGGGCGATTCTGGTGAGCCAGCGCGGTCAGCGCTTCTACAACGAAATGGCGACCCGCGATAGGGTCTCGGCGGCGATTATCGCGCTGCCGGAGCAGTACGCCTGGATCGTCTTTGACGAGCACGTGCGGGCAAAAAACAAGGCGGCCGATGAATACATCGCCAAAGAGCTCGCCACCAGCGCCAGCTCCCCGCGCGAGCTGGCGGAGAAGCTGGGGATGGATTACCATGCCTTCCTTGCCACCCTTGAGCGCTACAACGGCTTTGTTGAAACCCAGCGCGATGAGGATTTTGGCCGCACCACCGCGCTGCGGGCGCCGATTAACGAAGGGCCGTTCCACGCGATCCGCATCGCCCCGGGGGTTCACCACACCATGGGCGGGGTGACGATTAATACCGCGACTGCGGTGTTAAACACCGCTCAGCAGCCGATTCCGGGCGCCTATGCTGCCGGGGAAGTGGTCGGCGGCATCCACGGCGGCAACCGCATTGGCGGCAATGCGGTGGCGGATATCATTATCTTTGGTACCCTGGCAGGCCACCAGGCGGCAATACGCGCCAGAGGATAACACTTAGCGATTTGCCCCGGCCGCGCGCCGGGGTCATCCACAGGAGCTGCAATCATGTCTGATGACAGCCGCGTCTATAGCTACTCCGCCGTGTTAATGGGTTCCCCCATTCTGCTTAAGCTCTGGCGTCACGATGATCAACTCGCCTCACGTACCTTCCAGTTAATTAAACGCTATGAAGACCTGCTTACCGTCAACCGCGCTCACTCCCAGGTCATGGATATTAACCATGCCGCCGGTCGCCACGGGGTTGCCGTCAGCCGCCCGGTGTTTCAGCTGATCCAGTGCGCGAAAGCTGCCAGCATGGTGCGGGATAGCGCCTTCAACCTGGCGATTGGCCCGCTGGTCAAGCTCTGGCGCATCGGCTTTCAGGGGCGCAGCGTGCCGGCGGCGGCAGAGATTGCCGCCCGTCTGCCGCTGACCCGGCCGCAGGATGTGATCCTCGATGAGGCGGCGGGCAGCGTGTTTCTTGCCCAGCCGGGCATGGAGATCGATCTTGGTGCCATCGCGAAAGGCTACATTGCCGATCGGGTGCGCGATGACCTGCGGCGCCAGGGCGTCGACGCGGCGCTGATTAATCTCGGGGGGAATGTGCATACCCTCGGCGAGTGGTCCATTGGGCTGAAAAAACCCTTTGCCGCATCCGACGAGCTGGTGGGCACGATTGCGGTGAGCGGTCAGTCGGTGGTGACCTCCGGCGTCTATGAGCGCTATTTCGAGCAGGACGGCAGGTGCTGGCACCATATTCTCGACCCGCGCAGCGGCTATCCGCTGGATAACGAGCTGGAGAGCGTGACCATCATTTCTGACGACGCCCTCGACGGCGATATCTGGACCACCCTGATCTACGGCCTGGGCGTGGAGAAGGGGCGCGCGGCGCTGCGTCAACGGGAGGATATTGAAGCGATTTTTGTGACTAGAAATCGCGAAGTGATCCTCTCATCGCAGCGCCGCTTTCGCTTTCAGCTGCTGGATAGCGGCTATCGGCTCACTGACTGTACTGCTTAAGCAGGCCGTACTGCTCGGCGACCAGCCGATAGCGATAGACCGGGCGGCCGGTGGCGCCGTAGTGAATACTGGTGTAGAGGATATTAATCTGTGCCAGCCAAATCAGATATTTGCGACAGGATACGCGGGAAATATTCACTGCCACCGCCAGCTCGTCGGTGGAGAACTCGGTCGCCGGATGGGCATCGATCCACTGGCACAGCGTGCGCAGCGTTTGCGAGGTGAGCCCCTTCGGCAGCTTGCGCGCGTCGGTGGCTTCCGGCGCGTCGCCGTGCAGCAGGCGGTCAACGTCAGCCTGTTCATAATATGTCTGTCCGGTCATCAGCTTTCTTTTCTCGCGCCAGGCGGTTAACGCCTCCTCAAAACGCGGGAACTGGAAGGGTTTAATCAGATAATCGATAACGCCGTAGTGCATCGACGTTTGCACGGTTGCGGCATCGGCGGCGGAGGTGATCATAATCACGTCGATGGCGCGGCCGGAGGCGCGAATGGTCGGCAGCAGATCCAGGCCGCTATCATGCTGCATATAGACGTCGAGCAGCACCAGATCGATCTCCAGCTCGCCGTCGTTAATCATCTCCCGGGCCTTATTCAGCGTCGATGCGGTGCCGCAGCAGCGGAAACCGGAAATCCTCGCCACGTACAGGCGGTTCAGCTCGGCGACCATGGCATCGTCATCAACAATTAATACATTTATCACGCACTGTTCCTTTTACTATCCCAGGGGAGGTGAACAAAAAATTGGGTAAATACGCCGGGTTCGGACTCGACGGCAAGCGTCCCGCCGAGTTCGCGTAGCTGCTGGCTGGCAAGAAACAGGCCGACGCCGCGATTCTCGCCTTTGGTGGAGAAACCTTTATTAAAGATGGCGTCGATATTGGCCTCCGGGATCCCCGGACCGTCGTCGCTCACTTCGCCGCTTAGCCAGCCGTTTTGATAGTGTAGCAACAGGCTGACTTCGCCCTCGTGCTGGCCGCTCATGGCGTCCAGCGCGTTCTCAATCAAATTACCCAGCACGGTGACCAGTACGGTAATCTGCTTTTCGTTCGGGCAGTCGGGGACGAGGCTCTCTTCCGCGAGGCTAAGGCTAAATCCGCGCTCTTTCGCGCGCTGGATTTTACCAATCAAAAAGCCGGCGACCACCGGAGATTTGATGCGGTGCTGGATTTCGCCGATGTCCGCCTGATAATTATGGGCGGTTTGTAGCACGTACTCCTCCAGCTTGTCATAGCTTTTCATATTCAGCAGGCCGAGGATCACGTGCAGCTTATTCATAAACTCATGGGACGTGGTGCGCAGCGCATCCACATAGTTGACCATGCCGTCGAGGCGCTGCAGCAGCTGGCTGACCTCGGTTTTGTCACGGAAGGTGCTGATGGCGCCGACGGTGGCATTCTGGCTGCGCACCGGCACGGTGTTGCTGATGAGCAGCAGGCCGTTGCAGCCGAGCTCGCGGTCGTAAATGGGCCTTCCGGTGCGCAGAACCTCCTGGAGATCGGCGAGCAGCGGCGTATGGGCGAGGGTTTTATCGGGGCCGCTGAACACCATTTCGCGCGCGGCGGGGTTGATCAGGGTCACCCGTCCTTCGGTATCGACTGCCACCACGCCCTCTTTTAACGAATGCAGCATCGCCTGGCGCTGCTGGAACTGGGTGGAGATCTCCTGCGGCTCGAGGCCGAGCAGCACGCGCTTGAGGCCGCGAACCAGGCTCCAGGTTCCGATACCGCAGACCACGGCGCTGAACAGCACGGTAAAGAGGACGTCCCAGCGGCTGTTGGCGATCTGGGTATCGACCTTGCTGAGCGAAATCCCGATCGCCACGACGCCAATTTGCCGGTGGTTCGCGTCAAAGACCGGCGTAAAGGCGCGCAGGGCCGGAGCCAGCACGCCGTGGTTGACGGCAACGTTCTCCTTTCCCTGCAGGGTGGGATTAATGTCATCGCCGATAAACCGCTTGCCGATGATCTGGCCGTTGGGGTGCGAGTAGCGAATACCCTGCATATCGGTGACCACCGCAAACAGCAGATCGTTGCGCCGAACGATCGCCTGCGCCAGCGGCTGAATAATATTGCTGTCCGCTGGCAGAGTCAGGCCGCGCTTCACTTCCGGCATATCGGCCAGCGTTCGCGCCACCGCCAGGGCTGTGTCCTTCAGCCCGTCGCGGGTGGTATCACTGATTTGGATAAACCACAGCGCGTACACCAGCAGCAGCACCGATCCCAGCACGCTGCCAATCATCAGCGTCACGGCGGTACTCAGCTTCATGCTCTTACGGCGTCTGCGTGCGGGCGGTTCCTGCTCCGCTAACTCGTTCATAACAACCCCAGGGTAAACAGCGAAGGCCTATTATCGCTGAAGGTGTGAATTTCTTAAAGGCATGTAAAAAAGCAAGAAACCCGCCGCCGGGAGCCGGGAAGCGTGACCCCACTCGCAGGAGGCGAGGTTAAATATCCCTATAGTAAATGCGGAGTTATTTAAATGGAGGTTTTTATGAGCAGTAAGCCAACCGCTTCAATGACGGAACGACGCCACCCGGATACCCGCCGCATCGATAGTCTCACCACCTATGACATGCTCACGCTGCTGCACGCCGACGGCCGGCAGATTGCCAACGCCATCGACGCCTGCCTGGCAGACATGACCCGCCTGGTCGATAACGCCGCCGCGACCCTGAGCCGCGGAGGGCGGCTGGTGATTGTCGGCGCCGGCGCATCCGGCCGCGCGGCCCTGCAGGCGGTCAGCGAGTTTGCGCCTGAGGAGAAACACCCCCTGGTAGGGCTCATTGCCGGCGGGCCAACGGCGGTGCTGCAGGAGATGGAAACGGCCGCTAACGACTACGATCTTGGCGCCCTTGAGCTGCAGGCGCTGCGGTTCAGCGATAACGATATGCTGCTGGCGCTGACGGTCAGCGGCAAAACGCCGTGGGTGTGGGGCGCGATGCGCCACGCCTGGTCGCTCGGTGCGCCGGTTGCGGTGCTGACCCAGCAGGCGGATAGCGAAGCGGCGCAGCTGGCGGATATTATCGTGGCGCCGCAAACCGGCCCGGAAGCGGTGGCGGGGTTTGGTAACCCGAAAGCGCAGCTGGCGCAGCGGCAGCTGCTCAACATGCTCACCACCGGGCTGGCCATTCGCGGTGGCAGGGTCTTCAGCAACCTGCGGGTCGATCTGCAGGCCACCAGCCCGCGCTGGGCTGAACGGCAAATTGCCATCGTTATGGAGGCCACCGGCTGTTCGCGCAGCGAGGCGAAAGCCGCGCTTGCCGCCTGCAACCAGCACTGTCGGACGGCGATTCTGATGCTGCTCGCCGGGCTTGATGCGTGGCAGGCGCGGGAGCTGCTGATGGAAAATAACGATCATCTGCGCATTGCGTTACGGGATAAAACGCATCAGCTGGCAGAGTCGCAGCGTTAATTATCAGCGGCGCGCTATAATTCCGTGCGCCGCTATTTTTGCCTTATGTAACTAAATAAACCGGCGCTTGCGCCGCCAGTCCTTTAATTATCGCCCTACGTTGCCCCGATTTAATTTCATTAATCATTTTCTGGTTTTTTAAGTTAAAAAAGTGAAATCAAATAATTGATTAACTGTGCGGAAAATGTAAATGATATTTTAAAATATAATGAAAGTGCGTTAACATGTTTACACTTATTTCATTATGCTATGCGATAATTCTATTATGCCTGCAATAAAAAACTCGATCTTATCCCTGACCGCGCTGGCGATGTTCGTCAGTACGGCAACCTACGCAAATACCGACGCCGCAAAGAAAACTGATTTTCTGCTGATTGGCGGCGGGATCATGAGCGCCTCGCTCGGGACCTGGCTGCAGGAACTCCAGCCTGACTGGAAGCAGGTGATGGTAGAGAAGCTTGACGGCGTGGCGCTGGAGTCCTCGAACGGCTGGAACAATGCCGGTACCGGCCACTCGGCAAACATGGAGCTGAACTACACGCCAGAGCGTGCGGACGGCTCTATCGACGTCAGCAAGGCGCTGGATATCAACGAGCAGTTTATGATCTCCCGCCAGTTCTGGACGGCGCAGGTCAAGCGCGGCATTTTGCGCGACCCGCACTCCTTTATTAATTCCACCCCGCACATGAGCTTCGTCTGGGGCGATAACGTGGATTATCTGCAAAAGCGCTATACCGCGCTGCAGCAAACCGCCTTATTCCAGGGGATGAAATTCTCCACCGACCATGCGCAAATTAAACAGTGGGCGCCGCTGGTAATGGAAGGGCGCGATCCGCAGCAAAAGGTAGCGGCTACCTGGACCCCGGTCGGGACCGACGTTAACTACGGCGAAATAACCCGTCAGCTGATCGGCAGCCTGAAGAAAAATAATAACTTCTCGCTGCAAACCTCCTCTGAGGTTACCGCCTTTAAGCGTAATGCCGATAATTCATGGCACGTGACGATTAAGAACGTTAATAGCGGCGACGAGCAGGCGATTGACGCAAAATATGTCTTTATCGGTGCCGGCGGCGGCGCGCTGAAATTACTGCAAAAGACCGGCATTCCGGAAGCTGATAACTACGCGGGCTTCCCGGTGGGCGGCTCCTTCCTGATGACCGAAAACCCGGCGGTGACCAAAGAGCATCTGCAAAAAGTTTACGGTCAGGCCTCGGTCGGCGCGCCACCGATGTCGGTTCCGCACCTTGACGCCCGTTTCATTGACGGCAAGCGCGTGGTGCTGTTCGGGCCTTTCGCCACCTTCTCGACTAAGTTCCTCAAAAATGGTTCGATCTTCGACCTGCTGAGCACTACCACCACCGATAACGTTCTGCCGATGACCCACGTCGGTCTCGACAACTTCGATCTGGTCAAATACCTGGTGAGCCAGGTGATGCTCAGCGACGACGACCGCTTTGCGGCGCTGAAAGAGTACTATCCGGCAGCGCGTAAAGAGGACTGGAAGCTGATTCAGGCAGGCCAGCGCGTGCAGATCATTAAAAGAGACGCCGAGAAGGGCGGAGTGCTGAAGCTGGGGACCGAAGTGGTGGTCGACGAGCAGAAAACCATCTCCGCGCTGCTTGGGGCTTCTCCGGGCGCCTCTACCGCCGCGCCGATTACCCTGAACGTGCTCAAGCAGATGTTCCCGCAGCAGTTCAGCTCCGCGGAGTGGCAGGGCCGCATCCACGCGATCGTGCCGAGCTATGGCCAGAAGCTGAACGACAGCCCGGCGCTGACCCAGCAGGTGTGGGACGATACCGCCGCAACGCTGCAGCTGACCAGGCCGCCGGTGATTGATATGACCCACACGCAGGCCGCCGCCGCGCCGTCCGCCGAGCTTAAGCCTGCGGAATCTCCGCAGCACGATATGGCGCTGTAGCCGCCGTATTAACTCCGCCCGCGCGCGGCATGCCGGTCAGCTCAGCAGCTGGCCGGCATTTTTTTTGCCTTATCCGCCCCTGCGCCCGGAGGCAATCCACGCCAGCACCACCTCACGCCCCGTTCGGCAATTCCTTACTCTGCGTTAAAGCATTTACCGGCGTTACGGTTATACTGGCTTGAATTCACTCAAGAAATAGCGAGACGCGGCGGAGATACGGAGAGCAGCGCAATGAAAGACGACATTAGCCAGGATATTACCTTCCGTAAGCTGGTGGTATTTATGATGTTTATGGCCAAAGGCAATATCGCCAGAACCGCCTAAGTGATGCAGCTCAGCGGCGTCAGCGTCCACCGGGCCCTGCATACCCTCGAAGAAGGAGTGGGCTGCCCGCTGTTTGTGCATAAGGGACGCTCCCTGCTACCGCTGCCGGCGGCCAGCAGGGCGCGGGTCGCGTCGCTGCGGCGAATGCCGATATCTTCCGGGTAAACCACCTTGCCGCTCTGGCGCAGCGCGGCAACGCCAAGGCCGATGTCGGTGATCCCGGCGACCGCCGCCACCATCGCCCGGCGCTCTTCCAGGCTTTCGGCGCGGTAGAGGTAGGCAATGCCTTCTTCGGTGAGCACGTGGGTGAGGTCATCGCCGTAGATCATCACCGGCGCCAGCGGCATGCCGGAGGCTTTTGCCACCTCGATAGCATCGAGTTTTTCGACGAAGGTGGGCTTCACGCCGGCCTGGAAGGTTTCGACCGTCTGCACCACCAGCTTTTTACCGCGCTGCATCGGGTCGGGCTCGGTTATCATATTCAGCCAGGCCGGGGTTGCGTGGCGGTGGCCGTGCGGGTCGTGGCCCATGTTCGGCGCGCCGCCGAAACCTGACAGCCGGCCGCGGGTCACCGTTGACGAGTTGGCGAGGCCGTCAACCTGCAGGGTTGAGCCGATAAACATATCGACCGCATATTGCCCCGCCAGCTGGCAGAAGGCGCAGTTCGAGCGCATGGAGCCGTCGGCGCCGGTGAAGAACACGTCCGGACGAGCGCGAATGTACTCCTCCATCCCCAGCTCGCCGCCGAAGCAGTGCACGCTTTCCACCCAGCCGCTTTCGATGGCGGGGATCAGCGTCGGGTGCGGGTTGAGCGTCCAGTGTTTACAAATTTTTCCCTTCAGGCCGAGCCGTTCGCCGTAGGTCGGCAGCAGCAGCTCGATAGCGGCAGTGTTAAAGCCGATACCGTGGTTAAGAGACTGCACCTGATGCTCGGCGTAGATGCCCTTAATGGCCATCATCGCCATCAGGATATGCTCCTGCTTGATGAGGCGCGGGTCGCGGGTAAACAGCGGTTCAATAAAGAACGGCCTGTCGGCGACCACCACGGAGTCGATCCACGAACCCGGAATATCGACACGCGGCAGGTTGCACTCGTCGTCGACCAGTTCGTTCACCTGGGCAATCACGATGCCGTCGTGGAAGGCCGCCGCCTCAACCAGCGCCGGGGTATCTTCGGTGCTCGGCCCGGTATAGAGGTTGCCTTTGCGATCCGCTTTATAGCCGGCAATCAGCGCGACGTTCGGCGAAAGATCGACGTACAGGCGGGAGTAGAGCTCGATATAGGTGTGAATGGCGCCGATCTCCAGCAGACCGTATCCTCCAGCAGCTGCGAGATGCGCAGACTCTGGGTGCCTGAGAAGGAGAAGTCGAGCTTGCGGGCGATGCCTTTTTCAAAAAGGTCCAGATGCTCGCTGCGCCCGACGCTCGGCATGATCATATGCAGGTCGTGGACTTTTTGCGGGTTCACCTCCGCCAGCATGCGGGAGAGGAAGTCGGCCTGCTTCTGGTTATTGCCTTCCAGCACCACGCGATCGCCGGGGGCGAGCAGATGCTCCAGCGCGTCGACCAGCTGTTCGCTGGGGATAACCTTACCGGAGACGTTGGCAGCGGCCAGTCGCCGCTGCTTTTCCGTACGGCGGCGGTTCCAGACCCGTCCCGTCGTTTGTTCGGCATTCATTATTAACCTCCTGATTTGACAAATCGTTTGACTGTCATGGTGTGGAAGTTAGTGTGCGACGCGAGGCGCAGGGCATCAATTAAGCCCGCGGGCAGATTGTTAGCTTAAGAGTAATGAATGACGGACGCAGGATGTGACGAGGATCAATAATGCTAAAGGAGTAGTGGTCTACGGGCCGGCTGGCCCGTAGTGGGAGCGGGGGGTTAATCCTTGCTGAGGTCGCTCAGCAGGAAGGCGATGCTCTGTCCGCTCTCGCTCTGTTCAAGGGCAATTTTGACAATGATGGTCAGCGGCACCGACAGCAGCATCCCCACCGGCCCCAGCAGCCAGCCCCAAAAAATCAGCGACAGGAACACCACCAGCGTTGAGAGCCCGAGCCCGCGCCCCATAATCCGCGGCTCGAGAATATTGCCGAACAGCAGGTTGATCACCAGATAGCCCGCGAGCAGAATCAGCGCGTCATACAGGCCGCCGAACACCAGCACCTGCAAAATAGGCGGAATGGCCGCCAGCACCGAGCCGATATTGGGAATATAGTTGAGCGCGAAAGCCAGCAGTCCCCACATAAAGGCAAAGCGCACCTCCAGCAGTACCAGCATGCCCCAGACGACCAGCCCGGTCACCAGGCTAATGGCGGTTTTTAGCACCAGATAGTGCGAGACGCTGTCGAGCGCGCGCTGGATTGCGCCCATGCCTTCAACCGGGCGGGTCATCAGCTGCTGCAGCTTGGCCGGCAGCTGCGGCACCTCCAGCAGCATAAACACCACGGTCAGCAGCAGCAGGAAGATCGACGACATGGCGTTAGAGAGCTGGGTGAGCAGGCCGGTGACCATCGTCATCACCGCGTTGGGGTCAATATATTTGTTCAGCTCGACGACGGAGACGGTAAAGCCGAATCTTTGCAGCCACGGGGTGACGGTCTGCACCGGTTCTGATAGCGAGGTACGATACTGCGGCAGGGTGCGCGCCAGCTCGTTCAGGGAGGTGCCCAGCGAGGCCAGCAGGACCACCGCCAGCATCACGATCGCGCTGATTAAGAGTGAGATCGCCAGCACCCGCGGGACCCGGCAGCGCACCATCAGCTGCACCAGAGGGTTAAGGACCACCGCGAGAAACAGCGCCAGAACGAAGGGGACGATAATATCCGCGGCGAAGCGGATGCCGGTAAGGATGATGACCAGCATGCCCAGCATGATGACAATCTTTAATCCGTTAAGAGTGATGATGGGTTTGGCCATACGAATCCCTGAAAATAGAGCCTGTTTTCCTCACATTGTAGACGCAGATGCGGATAAAAAATCACGACTTTGTTGCGTGTACAGCGTGGAGTATTTGTTCGCTACACCTCTGCCGCCGGCGATAAAATCATCAGGCGACAGAATTAAAATAACGGCGCGCCATCATAATGGCGATCGGCATCAGAAAAAGCTAATCTAAATCAAATAGCCGAGGTAAAGAAATGCAAAGGCTTTGAGTATAATGTAGCATTATGCTACAAATTAGCTGTGTATAACTACCGAGGACAATTTTCATCCGCAATGACGAGAAGCAATACCGCGGATAATTGTAATTTTATGGACAATCAGTTCAGTATCTATATTTGTTATCTCCCTTCGCTTTCCCGCACAAACTCACGCTTTGCTGGCGAACAGCACTGGCGTTCGGCGCTTTAGATCCCTCTCTCTGCCTGAGCTGGCGCAGCGTTGCGCACGGCTAAATCTACGTCAGAATTTTTCGGTTTACCTTTGCTGTAGGCCGTAATGGATTATATTCTCAAGCAGGAGAAGGGATCATGTTTTATTGGATTTTATTAGCACTTGCTATCGTTGCAGAAATTACCGGGACCCTTTCGATGAAATGGGCGAGCGTCAGTGGCGACCACACCGGTTTTATTTTGATGCTGGCAATGATTGCGCTTTCATATATTTTTCTGGCCTTCGCGGTTAAAAAAATTGCCCTCGGGGTGGCCTACGCGCTGTGGGAGGGTATCGGTATTTTGCTGATCACGCTGTTCAGCGTCCTGCTGTTTGACGAGACGCTCTCGGTGGTCAAAATGGCGGGTCTGGCGACGCTGGTGGTCGGGATTGTTCTCATCAAGTCCGGCACCAAAAAGGCGGTGAAGCAGCCAGAAGAGAGGACCCATGCAACAGTTTGAGTGGATCCATGCGGCCTGGCTGGCGCTGGCCATCGTGCTGGAGATTGCCGCTAACGTCTTCCTGAAGTTTTCTGATGGCTTTCGCCGCAAGATCTACGGCGTGATGTCACTGCTCGCCGTGCTGGGCGCGTTCAGCGCGCTATCGCAGGCGGTGAAAGGGATTGAGCTGTCGGTTGCCTATGCGCTCTGGGGCGGCTTCGGTATCGCGGCGACCATCACCGCCGGCTGGGTCCTGTTCGGCCAGCGTTTGAACAGTAAAGGCTGGGTCGGCGTGATGCTGTTGATTATCGGGATGGTGTTAATAAAACTGGCCTGATTGAACGCCGCCTGCCTACGTAGGCGGCAAAATCTGTTCTCTGTATTACTCTTTAAAAAAGAGTATATTCGGTGCGTTTTTCCCCAGCCGCGATGAGGATAGATAATGGTTAACTTGCCTGGTTGGCGTCATCTTCCTTCGGCCAAAACGCTTGCGGTCATTATTCTCCTCGCCGGAATAGGCCTGATCGCTTCCGTTATTTCTCTGCTTTATCTGTCGCAGCACCTGATTGGCATCAAGGCGAACGAGATCGACCGCCACCGCTCGGTGCTTTCGGTTAACGGCGCGGTGCAGACCTCCGTGAACCGCGTGATGTCGCTGGTGCTGGATAACTCCATCTGGGACGACGCCGTTAAACAGACCTATGCCCCAACGCTCGATACCAAATGGCTGTTTGATTCCTGGGGTTCGGGCTTCAAAATAAATAACCTCTACGACGGTACCTTTGTCCTCGATCAGCACTACCGGGTGCTGTGGGGATCGTTTCGCAGTCAGTCCTTTAATGAGTCGGATATCGGCTTTTTCGGCAGCGGCCTGCAGTCGATGATCGCCGAGCACGGCGTGGCGCTGCGCAACGGAACCAGCGCCTGGGCCGGGATAACTCGAACCCGGGAGGGCATTGCCTTTATCGCTATTGGCCTGATACGCCCGACCATGGGCCGCCTGCAGGTGTATGACGATACGCGGCGCTATTTGGTTATTACCCGACACATCAACCCCGATATGCTGCAAAAGCTCGGGGATACTTTTCAAATTCGTCATCTGCACACCACCAAAACCAGCGGCGACTATAGCGTGGCGCTGCGCACCAACGGCGGGGAGATTATTAGCTACCTCAGCTGGCAGCCGCGGCTGCCGGGGGCGGAGGCGGCTCAGGCGGCATCCGGCAGCATTCGCCTGATCGCGCTGGTGGCCGCCAGCCTGATCCTGCTGTTTATCCTCTTTAGCTGCCTGGGGCTGTATAAGCTGGCGCGCGGGGAAAAGCTGGCGCGTAAAATTGCCATGACCGACTGGCTGAGCCGGCTGCCCAACCGGCGGGCGCTGATTGAGCGGCTCAACGTGGTGTGTGAACGATCGCAGCACGAGATGCAGAGCGTGGTGTTTATCGACCTTGATGGCTTTAAAGATGTTAACGATAACTACGGGCACGACGTTGGCGATGCGCTGATTACCCACGTCGCCCGCGAGCTGCAGGAGAGGGTGCCCGCCGGGGGGATGCTGGCACGCATGGGCGGGGATGAGTTTGCCATGACCGTCGGCGGCGAGCAGGCGATAAACCAGGCGTCGGCATTCGCCTGGGCGGTGCTGGAAATGCTGAAATCGCCGATTGACCTGAGCGATCGCAAAATCTATATCAGCGCCAGCCTCGGGATCGCCAGCGGAGCGCCGGCCTTGTGCTCCAGCACCGAGCTTTTCCGCCGCGCCGATATCGCCATGTATCATTCGAAGAAGACCGGAAAGGGGCGCACAACCTGGTACGACGAGGCGCTGAGCGACGCCAGGCAGTATCAGCTGAATCTGGAAAACGGCATCCGTCAGGGGCTCGAAAACGACGAGTTTGACGTTTGGTATCAGCCGATAGTCAACGCCGGAACTCTGACCATCGAAGGCGTGGAGGCGCTGATACGCTGGCCGCGTCGGCCCCAGGGCGCGCTGCCCCCGGACGCCTTTATTAGCATCGCCGAGAGCAGCGGCCTGATTTACGCGCTCGGCCAGTTTGTGCTCCATCGCGCCTGTTGCGACCTGCAGCCGATGGGGGATCTGATGCTGTCGGTAAATATCTCGCCGGCGCAGTTTCGCGACCCGGAGTTTGAGTCGCGGGTGGTGCAGGTCCTCGCCCGCTGCCATTTCCCGGCCCGTCGCCTGCAGGTTGAAGTCACCGAGAGCTACGTGATGGAGAACCCCGAACGCGCCCGCGCAGCCATTGAAAACATGAAGGCGCTGGGGGCGGCCGTTGCGCTGGATGATTTCGGCATCGGCTACTCCAGTATTGGCTATCTGCGCAGCTTCAGTTTTGACACGCTGAAGATTGATAAATCGCTGGCCGGGCTGGTCGACACCGATCCGCAGGCGGCGGAGCTGGTACGCGGTACCGTGCGCATCGCCGGCGCGCTGGGCATGACGGTGGTGGCGGAGGGAGTGGAAAATCAGCAGCAGCTGGCGCTGCTGCGTCGTGCGGGATGCGACAAGCTGCAGGGCTACTATTTTAGCGAGCCCATGCCGATTGCCTCTTTGCTTCAGCTGCGCCAGCAGCAGGGGTAGCGGTTACTCGCCGGCCAGCGTCTCCAGCTTATCGCGAAAACCGGTCACCGAAATGGCCCGATTGTCCGCGCGCCAGCGATCCTTCGGCCCCGGCGCCGAGCTCTGGACGGCAATCACCTGCCAGCCGCTTTCGGTTTTTAACAGCAGCGGAGAACCGCTATCGCCGGGTAAGGTATCGCACTGGTGCGACAGAACCGAGGTCTGGGCCCAGCCGGTCACGATGCAGTCCTGATGGTTGTACAGATTATCGAGGTGATCTTCCGGGTAGCCGGACTGAGTCACCTTGCGCTCGGCGACCTTTAGCGCGGCGGTCAGGTCGGCCTTACTGCCGGGAAACAGCGGGATCGGGTCGATTCCGGAAGGCGCATAGCGCAGCACGACTAAGCCAAAGTCCGAAGGCGCGGCGGCGGAGGGGACGATCCAGCCGTCACCGTCGGCCTTCAGGCGCCTGCCTAGTGACGGGTCCACGCGACCCTCGACGCCGTGAATTTCGTAAACCCAGCCGTTTTTGCGCGAGATAAAGCGCAGGGCGACGACTTTATCCGGCTTGCCCTTCGGCGGCGTCAGCAGGCAGTGCCCGGCGGTCAGCGCCAGGTTGGGGGAGA
This sequence comes from Klebsiella sp. 18074, assembly GCF_902705905.1. NCBI lineage: Bacteria > Pseudomonadati > Pseudomonadota > Gammaproteobacteria > Enterobacterales > Enterobacteriaceae > Klebsiella > Klebsiella sp. 18074. The sequence continues at coordinate 19,102 of NZ_CACSIS010000008.1, forward strand.
TCAGGGTGGCGGTGCACAGATTGCCGCTGGCCGTTTCCAGCTGGCCGATGGCGTCCCACGGGGCGTCGGCGGGGTTGCTTACCGGCTTGCGGTCATCATGACCAAAAAACAGGGTCTTGATATCTTTCGCGCTCATGCCGTCATCGTCAGCCTGTGCAAACAGAGGAAACAGGCAAAATGAACACAGTAATAACAGTACGTCTCTACGCATATCACTCTCTGAGGAGATAATTATACTCACCATCCTGCTGGCCACCCGAGTGCACCAGGGATGATTTTGGCTATATTGAAAGTAGCAGGAGATTTAAGTTTATGAAAGTTAACAGTAATTTTAATTAAATCAACACACCGTCAGCCCCCGGTAAAATTGCCGCTTTGAACGAAAAGAAGGTCGATAACTCAACCAGTTAGCGCGCATTTTTTGCTGCTGTCATTTCCGCAGAAACCGGCCCTGGAAGCAACAGATATCGGGTTACAGAAAGTACCAAAAAGAGGGCGCCATCTGCGCCCGGGCATGATGCGTTTTTCCAGTGTTTGTTAATAATAATCATTAGAGTAATGCTATATAAAACAGACAACTTCACAAAAAATTGTCCTTTTTTACACCATTTGTGCTTACTTGCAAAACGAAACATTTTCTCACTCAAAAGGTTGTTATTGATAGCAGCCGTTGAGCAAGCAGAGATGTTGTCCCCGCGATGATATCGGTGATTTCTGGCTCCAGTCTCGGGAGGACGTATGTCGAAAAAAGGTATTCGTGCGTTGGTTTATGTATCCGTTGTGTCCGTCATTATCTGGGGCGCTGCGGGGTATCTGGTGGCGCAGGCGGTCAGCGTTTTGTAAGCCATCACCACATCGCTGCACGTCATTGCGGGGCCTTTCCCCGAAGAAGGATCCCGTCAGGAAAAGGCCCCGGGACGTGCGCGAGCAAAAACGCCTGCAGCAGAGCAATCGGCTGCGGGCTGAGCGTATTTGCCGACCACACCAGATAGTATCCCTCACCGGTAGCGACGGCCTGCGAAAACGGCAGCGTCAGCAGTCCCGCCCGCAGCGCCTGCTGGCTAAGCAGCAGATCGCCCACAGAAACGCCGTGACCGCTCATGGCCGCCATATTGCCCTGTTCCAGGCTATCGAAAACCAGCCCCTGGGAGAGATCTACCGCTGAATGCTGCCCGCTATGCTGCAGCCAGCGCCGCCAGTCCCGGCGGTCGGTGGTCGGGGTGAATCAGCGGGCAGGAGGTTAAATCTTCCCGCGCCGCCGGGGTCATTGCCGGCGCGCAGACCGGGATCAGCCACTCGGCGAACAGCAGCGTCTGGCGCTTATCCGCGCCAAAGTTCCCGTTACCGAGGAGGATCGCGCAGTCGTACGGCTCCCGCGCGAAATCAACGCTGTCCTTATCCATCCATACGCTGCTGAGCTCGATTTCAGGGCGCTGATGCTGCTGGCGAAAGCGCTGCAGTACGTCCAGCAGCCAGCGCATGGTTAGCGTCGAGGAAGCCTTCAGCCGCAGCTTTCCCGCCTGTCGGCGTAGCGAATGGCAGGCCCTGTCGATGGCCGAAAAGCTCTCCTCCAGCGCGTTTGCCAGCTGCCGCCCGGCATCGGTGATAATCACCTTTGGCCCCTGACGAATAAACAGTCGGCACTCGAACCACGCCTCCAGGGTAGCGATATGCCGGCTGACTGCGCCGGGGGTTACGTGCAGCGCGGCGGCGGCCCGGCTAAACGAGCCCAGACGCGCGGCGGTTTCAAACGCGCGCAGGGCGTAGAGGGGAGGCGTCGACATCGTTATGGATCTCTATAGTGAGTCATACTCACATTCAAACTCAGCATTTCTCGTTTTTCAATCTGTTAATCAAAGAACAGAATGCAGAAATCTAAATCATTGAGTGAGTTATTATCATGAACTACATGCTGGTGGCGGGATATTGTCTGACGGTCGTGGCCCTGATTGCGACCCCGGGGCCGGTGGTGCTGTTGGTGACAGGGACGGCGGCGCGGGAGGGTTACGCCCGGGCGGTACGGACGATGATCGGCGGCAATCTGGCCTCGCTGCTGCTGATTGCCGTCGCCGCGGCAACGCTGACCGGCGCGCTGAAGCTCGACCCGCAGGCGCTGACGCTGGTGGCGATCGGCGGATCGCTGTACGTTGCCTTTCTGGCGGTAGGAATGCTGCGCGAAACCTCAGCCGCTCGCCCGGCGGCCCGGCGCGGCGGGTTGACGGTGGGATTTATCGCCGCGCTGGGTAATCCCAAAGACATTCTGCTTTTTTCGCGTTTTTTCCGCAGTTTATTCATATCACCGCCGATAGCGGCACGAGCCTTGGGATCCTGACCGCGCTGTGGGTGGTTATCGACCTCAGCGTACTCTCATTTTATATTCTCGCCATTCATCGCTGGTTGACGCTGGCGCACAGCCGGCTGTTAACGACGATTTCGGCTGCTTTTCTGCTGGCCTTATCCCTCTACGGCCTTGGCTACAATCTCTGGCAATTCATCGGTAGCCGGGCCTGGTTCCGCGTAAAGAGGCTATGGTTGAAGGGGGCTACCGGTGAGGAGAGTGAACGATGATCGAGAATGACGCGCTGCGCGCAGCGGCGAACGGTGAAAGAGACGATATTGCGCCTGCGGTTTTCGCCGCCGAGCTTCTGGCTGCCCGGGAGAGAATTACGCAGCTGGAGCGGCAGCTGGCAACGCCGGTGAGGCTGCCGGTGTGCTGTGCGAGTCCGGTCTGTGAGATTGAAGCGGGCTATGCGGCAGGGGTCAGCGATTGTCGAAATGCGATACGTCAGGCGGGTTATCCGATCGAAGGGGATGACTAAGCGCTGCCGCGTTAGTAGAGAAAAAAGCGGGTCGCAACCAGCGCACAGATAATCAGCAGGATCAGAATGAGCTCGAAACGATAGCGCCGCAGCATAGTATCCTCCAGAAAAAAACGGCGCTGAAGCAGCGCCGATTTACTACGATACCAGACTAACCGGGTTAATTATGCAGCCGGCTGTGCAGCAGGTTTAGCGGCAGCGTGGTGTTTGGCTTTGTGGTGTTTTTTAGCGGCCTGAGCTTTCTGGGCTACGGCAGGTTTTGCTGCGGCTTTGTGGTGTTTTTTAGCGGCCTGGGCCTTCTGGGCTACGGCAGGTTTTGCTGCGGCTTTGTGATGTTTTTTCGCAGCCTGAGCTTTCTGGGCTACGGCAGGTTTTGCTGCGGCTTTGTGGTGTTTTTTAGCGGCCTGGGCTTTCTGGGCTACGGCCGGTTTAGCTTCTGCTTTTTTGTGTTTTTTCGCAGCCTGAGCTTTCTGCTCTGCGGCCGGTTTAGCGGCGGCTTTATGGTGTTTTTTGTGATGAGTGGTCTTGGCAGTGGTGCTGTGAGTTGCAGCAGCCGGAGCCTGAGTGGTGCTTACCGCATCAGCAGCGAAAGCAGCAGAAGAGAGACCCATAGCAGCGGCAACGACCAGAGCTAATACTTTTTTCATTCTGATATCCTCGAAAAGGTTTTTTTCATTCAACCCCACTGCGGGGCCGGTGAAAGAACTATATGCTTCTCTTTTCGAGCTTTCCGTGAGTGTTTGGTATCGGCGTGTAACCGAATGTACGACGTGGTTCATCATGTAGAAATAATGCGCCGGGGCGTTGCCCGGCGCGGAGTTTTACAGGTAGCGGGAGGTCAGATGCTGGCGGAAGTAGTCGCTGTTCAAATCTTCCCCGGTGGCGTTGTGAATCAGCTGGGAAGTGGTGAAGCGGCTGCCGTGCTGCCAGATGTTCTGCTGCAGCCAGTCGAACAAGCTGGAGAAGTCGCCGCTGGCAATCTGGTTATCGAGCTGCGGCAAGGCGCGTCTGGCGGCCGCCATAAGCTGCGCCGCGTACATCGCCCCCAGGGTATAGGAAGGGAAGTAGCCAAAGCCGCCGTCGGTCCAGTGAATATCCTGCATACAGCCGTTGCGATAGTTACCGGTGGTGGAGAGTCCCAGCCAGCTCTGCATTTTTTCATCCCACAGCGCCGGGATATCGTCAACCTCGATGTCGCCATCGATCAGCGCCCGCTCAATCTCATAGCGCAGAATAACGTGCGCCGGATAGCTGACCTCATCGGCGTCCACGCGAATAAACCCGGGCTTAACGCGCTGATTCCAGGCAACGAAGTTCTCGCTGCTGAACGCCGGCTGCTCGCCGAAGCGCTGGCGCACGGCGGGCAGCAGACGGTTTAAAAACGCGTCGCTGCGGCCCAGCTGCATTTCGAAAAACAGGCTTTGTGATTCGTGGATCGCCGTCGAGCGGGCGAGGGCGACCGGCTGATCGATCCAGGTGCGCGGCAAATTCTGCTCATAGCGGGCGTGGCCCGTTTCGTGGATAACGCCAAACAGCGCGCTCAGCAGATCGTCTTCGTTGTAGCGGGTGGTGATACGCACGTCCTGCGGCACGCCGCCGCAGAACGGATGGGCGCTGATGTCCAGACGCCCGGCGTTGAAGTCAAAGCCCAGCACGCGCATCGCTTCCAGCCCGAGCTCGCGCTGTTCGGCGATAGGGAACGGGCCCTGCGGCGCGATGAGCGGATGCTGGGCCTGTTTCTCAACCACGTTCGCCAGCAGCGACGGCAGCCAGGACTTGAGGTCGGCAAACAGCACGTCCAGCCGGGCGCTGGTCATATCGGGTTCAAAAATATCCAGCAGGGCATCGTACGGCGAACAGCCCTTAGCTTCGGCGCGCAGGGCCGCCTCCTGGCGGCTCAGCTTGACGACTTCACGTAGGTTATCGGCGAAGCCTTCCCAGTCATTGGCCGGACGCTGGCTGCGCCAGGCGTGCTCGCAGCGGCTGCCGGCCAGCGATTTAGCCTCAACGAGGCTCCCCGGCAGCAGGGCCGCCTGGGCGTGCTGGCGGGTCATTTCGCGCAGGTTGGCCTGCTCAACGTCGTTAAGATCTTCCTGCAGGGCGTTCTGCAGCGCCTGAGCCACGCTCTTATCGGTCAGGATTTGGTGCTGCAGCACGCCCAGCTCTGCCAGCGCCGCACCGCGCGCCGCGCTGCCGCCCGGCGGCATCATGGCGAACATATCCCACCCGGCGATGGCGCCCAGATGTGAAAAGCGCGACAGACGCTGGAAAGTATGGGTAAGCTGCTGATAGTTTTTGTTTTCTGCCATAGTAAATTCTGACCTGTTGCAAGTGAACGAGAGGCATAGCCTGTTGACCCCTACACTATCCTGATCCTCCGGACGGGTCGAGTGACGCGACTGAATTGCCTGCCAGGATTGGCCGATGCGCTGAACTGCACAAATCTTCCAGACAGACGTAAAAGGATAGACAATGCTGATGGCGTGGGGGAGAGATTATGACAAACGACTGGCTTGAGCTGCGACAGCATGCAGATTCGGGAATTGAAACCATCAAGGCGCACTTCGAGGGGCACGCCTACGATCCGCACTGGCACGACAGCTATCTGGTGGGGATAACCTTGTCCGGGACCCAGCAGTTCTCCTGTCGCCGGGAGCGCCATCGTAGCCATCCCGGTGACGCCTTCCTGCTTGAGCCCGGCGAGATCCACGACGGCGACGCGCCGGTGGCGGGGGGCTTCACCTATCTGACCTTCTATCTCGACGAACGCTGGCTGACGCACACCCTGCAGGGCCTCTACGAGTCGGTTCCCGGCAGCTACTCGCTCCATTTTTCCCGCACCCTGACCCGCGAGCCGCGGCTGGTTCGGGCTATCGGCGAGACGTTTTCGACGCTGCACGGCAATGAGATGCGCATCGTGCAGCAGAGCCGTATGGATGACCTCCTGGCCCAGCTCACCGCGCACTGCAGCTGGCGGAAGAAGCTGCCGTCGCATATCCAGAGCGCGGCGGTGGCGCACCGGGCGCGGGATTATCTGTATGCGCATATGGGGGACAATATCGGTCTTGCCGACCTGGCGGCGGCCACCGGGACCGATCGCTTCACGTTGACGCGCTGTTTTAAGCGCGAGTTTCACCTCGCGCCGCACGCGTGGCTTATCCAGCTGCGGCTGGCGAAAGCGCGCCAGCTGCTGGCCTGTGGCGAGCTGCCGGTGGACGTCGCCGCCGCGACGGGGTTTGCCGATCAAAGCCATCTTGGCCGCTGGTTCCTGCGTTCGTATCGGCTCACCCCGGCCCACTACCGGCGCCTGTGCACAAACCTTCCAGACGTTTGCAGAAAATAGCCGCACAGTGGTGGCTCCTGACAACAAGGAGTTACCTGTGGATCTGCTGCCCTATCTGCTGTTTGCCTTCGTCGCCTCCATTACCCCTGGGCCGACGAATATCCTGATCCTCACCAACAGCCAGCGCTATGGCGTACGCGCGACGCTCTCCGCGGTGGCAGGAGCCTGCGTCTCGGCCAGCGTGATTGTATTGATATCCGGCGCCGGCGCCGGGGAGCTTTTGCATCATCACCCGCTGGTCCGCCAGCTGATGAGCTGGACCGGCGCGCTGTGGCTCAGCTGGCTTAGCTGGCAGCTCTTCAACGCCCCGGCGCCGAATTTGCAAACGTCCACGGCAGCACGCTTTACCGCTCGCGCGGCCGCGCTGCTGCAGATAGTTAATCCGAAGACGTGGATGATGGCGCTGGCGGTGGTTGGCCTGTTTGCGCCCGCCGGCGAAGGGGCGATGTGGAGCATTGCGCGGATGGCAGCGTGGTTTTTAGTGATTTCGCTGCTGTGCCTGGCGGCGTGGGCGTGGCTCGGACAGATCGTCAACCGGGTCTTTCGCACCCCCGCGGCGCTGGTTCGCTTCCAGCGCGCGATGGCGCTGCTGCTGTTGATTTCCGCGTGGGCGGGAATGCTGTAGCAATCCCGCGACGACGGCGGTCATCAAAATGTCATCATGACGTGGCCAGGATAGCAGATTCTTTCTCAGCCAGCGGCTAAACTCTTAGGGAGCCAGGGCCGCTGATGCGGGGTTAATATGAATCCGTTCACCTTACTGTTTATCGCACTCCTTTCAATCGACGCCGTCAGAGAGCTGCTGGGGGCCTCATCGATTCTGGGAATGTGGTGAGCAGCGTGGCCGTTAAGGCCACGTGATTACTCGCTATTTCAGACGCTTGTGCAAACAGGCGCCGGTAACGAGTGCTGCCGTTAGCATCAGGGCGATAAAGCCGCCAACGCCATTCCAGCCGTAGTTATGCCAGAACACTCCGCCTAAGGTCCCGGCAATGCTCGAACCCAGATAGTAGCTAAACAGATACAGCGACGATGCCTGGCCGCGGGCGCGGCGGGCGCGCGGGCCAATCCAGCTGCTGGCGACCGAGTGCGCGGCAAAAAAACCGGCCGAAAAGAGCAGCATGCCGCTGAATATCAGCCACAGCGAGGCGAAAAGCGTCAGCAGCAGGCCGCCAAGCATCACCGCGGTAGAGACCAGCATCACCGGGCCGCGTCCGTAGCGGGCGGTCATGGCTCCAGCCTTCGGCGAGCTCCACGTTCCGGTCAGATAGGCGACAGAGAGCAGGCCGACCACCGCCTGGTTCAGCGACCACGGCGACATCATCAGACGATAGCCGATGTAGTTAAACAGCGTCACGAAAGCCCCCATCAGCAGGAACCCTTCGAGAAAGAGCAGCGGCAGGCCGCGATCGCGCCAGTGCAGGCGGAAGTTAATCAGCAGGGATTTTGGCCGCAGCGAGGTCGGGCGGAAATGGCGCGACTCCGGCAAAATTCGCCAGAACATAATGGCCGATGCGAGGGCAAAGCAGCCGATCGCCGCCAGCGCCACGCGCCAGCCGAAGAAGTCGGTAAACACCCCGGTGAGCAGGCGTCCGCTCATGCCGCCGATCGAATTGCCGCTGATGTACAGCCCCATTGAGAAGGCCACCACGCTGGGGTGGATCTCCTCGCTCAGGTAGGTCATGCCAACGGCCGCCACGCCGCTGAGCGACAGGCCGATCAGCGCGCGCATGATGAGGATCCCGTGCCAGGTGGTCATGACCGTTGACAGCAGGGCGCAGCAGGAGGCCAGCACCAGCGCGGTGACCATCACCTTTTTGCGCCCGATGGCATCCGAAATGGGGCCGGTAAACAGCAGCCCGACGGCGAGCATGCCGGTGGAAATCGACAGCGAAATACTGCTACTGGCCGGTGAGATACCGAACTCGCTCGACAGGACCGGTAGAATCGGCTGCACGCAGTAGAGCAGGGCGAAGGTGGCGAGACCGGCAGAGAACAGCGCCAGGGTGACGCGCATAAACTGAGGTGTACCGCGTTTGATAAACTGATTTGGCTGGGATACCACATTGTCGATGACTTCGCTTGCCGGCGCGATGTCAACAGTAGTTGTACGACTCACGGAAAATCCTTGCTGAGAAACTCGGGTTAGGTGACCTCACAGATCACATTTTTAGAGTATGAAAATGTAAATATTCTGTCTAATATATTAATAATCTCAAATAAGACGTTTTAAATATGAATATCGAGCTGCGCCACCTGCGCTACTTTATTGCCGTCGCCGAAGAGCTCCATTTTGGCCACGCGGCGGCGCGGCTGAATATCTCCCAGCCGCCGCTGAGCCAGCAGATCCAGATCCTCGAGCAGCAGATCGGCGCCCGGCTGTTTGCCCGCACCAACCGCAGCGTCAGCCTGACGGCGGCGGGAAAGCAGTTTCTTGCCGATAGCCGCCAAATCCTCACCCAGGTTGAGGATGCCGCCGCCCGGGCGGGGCGCCTGCACCACGGCGAAACCGGCGAACTGCATATCGGCTTTACCTCCTCGGCGCCGTTTATTAAGGCCGTCTCCGATACCCTCTCGACCTTTCGCCGCCGCTATCCGGACGTGCATATCCAAACCCGGGAAACCAATACCCGGGAACAAATTGTGCCGCTTAACGAAGGGGCGTTAGACCTCGGGCTGATGCGCAACACCCGGCTGCCGGAAACGCTGGTGTGGCAGTGCATTCTGCGCGAACCGCTGCTGGCAATGGTGCCCAGCGATCATCCCCTGGCGCGGCAGGATGCGGTCAGCCTGGCGGATCTGGCGAGCCAGCCGTTCGTCTTTTTTGACCCGCACGTGGGTACCGGGCTGTACGACGATATTCTCGGCCTGATGCGCCGCTATGGCCTCACGCCGACGATTGCTCAGGAGGTCGGCGAGGCGATGACGATTATTGGCCTGGTGTCGTCCGGGCTTGGCGTATCCATTCTGCCAGCCTCATTTAAGCGGGTTCAGCTAAATGAGATGCGCTGGCTGCCGATCGTCGAGCAGGACGCGGTTTCCGAAATGTGGCTGGTCTGGTCGAAGCACCGCGAGCAGGGGCTGGCGGCGCAGCGCTTCCGGGAGCAGCTTCTTCACGCCGCTTTGATGGACAATTAGGCCAAAATTAGCTCAAAATTGTGCGGTAAATCACAAGGCTAAGCAAAAATTTGACGTGCACCGTCGAAGTGCTTCACCATAGCTGAAAGTTTATTTCGAAGCGCGAAAATAAAGGGAGTCAACGGTGGTAGCCGATAGTCAGCCTGGCCATATCGATCAAATAAAGCAGACCAATGCAGGAGCAGTGTATCGCCTGATCGATCAGCTTGGCCCGGTATCGCGCATCGATCTCTCCCGTTTTGCCCAGCTGGCGCCGGCCAGTATTACCAAAATTGTCCGCGAGATGCTGGAAGCGCATCTGGTGCAGGAGACGGAAATCCAGGATCCGGGCAGCCGTGGGCGTCCGGCGGTGGGCCTGATGGTGGAAACCGAGGCCTGGCACTATCTTTCCGTGCGCATCAGCCGGGGAGAGATTCACCTCGCGCTGCGCGACTTAAGCAGCAAGCTGGTGGTCGAAGAGCAGCTCGAGCTGGCGCTGCAGCACGAACAGCCTTTCCTGAGCCGGGTCGTTGAGCATATCGACCGCTTTTTTATTCGCCATCAAAAGAAGCTGGAACGCCTGACGGCAATCGCCGTGACCATGCCGGGAATTATCGATACCGAAAATGGCATCATCCATCGGATGCCGTTTTATGATGACGTGAAGGATCTGCCGCTCGGGGAAGTGCTGGCCAACCATACCGGAGTTTCGGTTTATATTCAGCACGATATCAGCGCCTGGACCATGGCGGAGTCGCTGTTTGGCGCCTCCAGAGGGGCGAGGGACGTGATTCAGGTGGTGATTGACCATAACGTCGGCGCCGGGGTGATTACCGACGGCCGCCTGCTGCACGCCGGGAGCAGCAGCCTGGTGGAGATCGGCCATACTCAGGTCGACCCTTACGGCAAGCGCTGCTACTGCGGCAACCACGGCTGTCTGGAAACCATTGCCAGCGTCGAGAGCGTGCTGGAGCTTGCTCAGGTGAGGATGGCCAAATCAATGAGCTCAATGCTGCACCAGCAGCCGCTGAGCGTGGAGTGGCTCTGTCAGGCGGCGCTGCAGGGTGATTTGCTGGCTCGCGATATTATCAGCGGCGTCGGCCAGCACGTCGGGCGAATTCTGGCAATTATGGTTAACCTCTTCAATCCGCAAAAAATTCTTATCGGCTCTCCGTTTAGCCTCGCGGCGGATATCCTGTTTCCGGCTATTTCTGACTGCATTCGTCAACAGTCGCTGCCGGCCTATAGCCGACACATTACCGTCGAAAGCACCCAGTTCTCCAACCGTGGAACCATGGCCGGCGCCGCGCTGGTCAAAGATGCCCTCTATAACGGATCGTTGCTGATACGACTGTTACAGGGTTAACATTTTTTCATAGTCACACTAAAAATTGCGCTATCTCAAGCTGGCATTCGCCGGCTTCGCGTAGACTTTTCCCACAGTTTTCTATCCATTTTCTGTATATATCCGCACGATTCGCGCAGCCGGAAGGCCGCTACGCAGGGAATCCCGACGCCTTACTTTGCTAAGTGTTCAGGGTGAGCGAGGAGCGCTAACCGCTATGCCGCCTGAAGCATGACGGGTATATATTTCATCAACATAACTGTGGGGTTAGTGATGTTTAAGCGTTTCTTTATAACAGGTACTGACACCGCCGTCGGGAAGACGGTGGTTTCTCGTGCGCTGCTGCAGGCACTGGCCGCTGAGGGCAAAAGCGTCGCCGGATACAAGCCTGTGGCGAAGGGCAGCAAAGAGACGCCGGACGGGTTGCGTAACAAAGACGCGCTGATTTTACAAAGCGTGTCGACGCTGGCGTTACCCTATGATGCTGTCAATCCCATAGCGTTAAGCGAAGATGAAAGCAGCGTGGCGCACAGTGGCCCCATCAACTACGGGCTGCTGACGGACGGACTGCAGCGCCTGAGCGGCCAGGTCGACCACGTGGTGGTTGAAGGAACCGGCGGCTGGCGCAGCCTGATGAACGACCTGCGTCCGCTTTCCGAATGGGTGGTGCAGGAGCAACTGCCGGTGCTGATGGTGGTGGGCATTCAGGAGGGCTGTATCAACCACGCCCTACTGACCGCGCAGGCCATTGCTAATGACGGCCTGCCGCTTATCGGCTGGGTCGCCAACCGCATTAATCCGGGGCTGGCGCACTACGCTGAAATCATCGACGTCTTAAGTAAAAAGCTGCCGGGTCCGCTGATCGGCGAATTGCCCTATCTGCCGCGCGCCGAGCAGCGCGAGCTGAGCCAGTATATTGACCTCGCGCGGCTAGGTGAGGTGATGGCGGTAGATCGAGTCCTGGCGTAGCGTTCGGGACAGCACCGATGCCAGCACGCTGGCCATCAACAAGCCGGGCAGTAGCGCATATTGCCCGGTCATTTCACAAATCATCAGGGTCGACATAATTGGCGCGTGCGTTGTTGCCGCCAGGAAGGTCGCCATTCCGGCCAGACCCAGCATAATCGCTACCTCAGAACCGTACAGCCACAGGCCGGTGAAGCTGGCGAACAGCATGCCCATTGCCAGCCCGACAAACAGCGTCGGCGTAAACACACCGCCGGGCGCGCCCGAGCCGCTGCTGGCCAGTACCGCAAGCAGTTTACAGGCGAATACCACGGCGATTGCCCCCAGCAGCGGCGGTGACTGCAGATAGCTCTGCACCGTGCTGTAACCGTTCCCCCATACCGCCGGCGTCAGCAGCGACAGTAGGCCAACGATGACACCGCCGAGCGCCAGCTGCCAGGGCGGCGAGAGACGCAGGCGCAGAAAGCCGCGATGGCTCCAGCCCATCAGCCAGACGAAGAGCGGTCCGCAGAGCCCGGCCAGCAGTCCGGTTGCCAGCATCAGCCCGTAGTGAACGGCGGTGAGGGGAAGGCTGAGCGTCACCTGGTAAAGGGGCTGCTGGCTGCCGTTTAGCAGATTGCTGACCAGAAGCGCAACAACCGCAGAAATAACCACCGGGCCGAGCGAGGCCAGCATCAGCGTACCGAACAGAATCTCGGCAATAAACAGGCTTCCGGCCAGAGGGGCGTGATAGGCGCTGGCCATCCCGGCGGCGGCGCCGCAGGCAACCCACAATTTCCACTCCTCTTTTGGTGTAAAGCGCCGGGCGAACAGCGAGGCCGCCAGCGCCGCCAGCAGGATCATCGCCCCCTCGCGGCCAATGGCGCTGCCGGTGGTCACCACCAGCAGCGAGGCGCAGGATTTTATCAGGCTGGCCGGCGTATCGAAGCGGCCGTCGCCGGTTTCCAGCGCCTCCATATAATCGGTCGGCGCATGGGGACGCTGGCGGGTGCGGCGCTGCCAGAGCCAGAGCAGGGCGCCGGCGGCAAACCCTCCGGCCGCCGGCGTCAGCAGCCGTCGCCACCACGGCAGCGATTCGGCGGCGTTAACCAGGCTTCCGCTGCGATTGCTGAGGAGCAGCGCCTCCAGCAGCCCCATTGCGGCATGAAATAGCGCCACGGCGAGCGCCGCCAGAATTCCGATCAGCGTGGCGACCAGCAGGCGGCGAAACATGACCTGAATATCAGGATAAGCAGGCAAACGATGCATCGGACATTACGCGTTGCGGGAATGAGTGCCTTATTGTGCAGGGGAATAACGTTATAAGCAAAAGCGATAAGTGCCTCCTTTGCCGCAGATCGGCGCAGCAAAGGAGAAACGGAAGGGATTTAGGTGACGTTGTCACTCACGTATTCGCCATCCCCAGGCCGTCGGGATGGCGATGAGGCTAGCGATACAGCGGTTTATCGGCGACGGCAAGAGTCAGTGCGTTTTGCCACTCCGCCAGCGTGGCCTGGCTTAGCTGACCCAGAGCCTGGTAGAACGGATGTCCGGCTTCGCTAACGAAAACCGCCAGGAAGCGGCCCGACCAGGGCAGCAGATGCCGGGCCAGCAGCTGCGAAAAGGCCTCATCCTGGCCGGACTCGCATAGCCATGCGGCCAGCAGTAGCAGGGTGCCAAAGCTATCTTCCGGCTCGTTGTTCTGCGCGGCGCGGGCGATGCCGTTCTGCCGCATCCACTCCCTGAGCTCCAGCGTCGAATCGCCGAACAGGACGTTCTCTTTATCCAGCCAGACGGAGCCCCACGGCGGCGCCGGCAGGGCCCAGGGGCCGATAAACAGACGCTGCCACGCCTCGGCCAGCGGCTCGTCGCTGTGTTCGGCGAAGCGGGCAACCACCTCAGCGGGCACCGCAAAGGGCCACTGGGCCTTCCCGCTTCCGTCGCGCAGGGCGCTGACCAGCGGGGCGGCCTGCTCGCTTTGCGGGGCAAACGAAAATAGCGCGCCGAGGGTGCGGGCGCTCAGCGCGACGGCGTCGCGGAATGGGGGGTGCATCATACTTATATTCCTTACTGCGGCGCGGCTGTCCGCGCGCGAAAAATTAACCGGCAACTGCCGTGCCGACGGTCATATGCAGGCCATAAAACAGGCCGCGGCCAATCAGTTCTCCGGCCAGTACCAGCAGCAGCCCGAGGCATAACCCGCCGGTACGCGGGCAGATGCCGCGAATGAGCGGACACAGCCAGCAGCCGAGACCAAGGGTCAGCAGCGCGATGCGCCACGTTTGCCAAAACCCATACCCCGGAACCAAGGCGCCGGCGCGCTGCACCGAGCTGTGAATATCGCCGAGGCCAAAACCCTGCAGCACGACGATGACAATGCTGGCCAGCAGCGCCAGAACGCTCAGCGAGGCGAAGACGCTGCCGCTAAACGACACGTTGGCGGCGCGCAGCAGCAGTGCGGCAAATAGCGGCCCGCAGAGCAGCATGGTCAGAAAAAAGGCGCCGGTGGTATAGCCATTATACCATGTCGGGACGCTATCAATCTGGTATACCCGGGTCATCGCAAAGACAAAAACGACCCCCAGCAGCATGCTCGCGGCCAGCCACGGCGCGCTCAGCGCGGCGGGCATTTTCCCGGTGACTGCCAGCAGCCACCATAGGCCGCCGACGGCAAAGAAGATGATGCCGCTGGCGATTTCATTACTCAGCGCCGACTCGCCGAGGCGATTGAGCGAATTGAACGCCCGCAGCGGTGAACCGAGGTGCAGCGTGGAGGCGAGAAAGCCGACCCCCATCATCAGCCAGATAAAGATCATGCTGCGCACCAGACGCTGCCGGGCCTCGGAGTTATTTTTCAGCGACAGCCAGCCCAGGCCGCTGACGATGAGCGCTCCCGCCGCGCACTGACCCAGCACCGTAAACAGCACCAGCGGCCATTCATGCCATCCGTTTCCCATGCTCGTTCTCCTTAGGCTTTGGCAATTTCAACCAGGTTGCTGTGCTGAGGATTGCCTTTCGCCAGCGGCGACGGACGGTGGGTGGTCAGCGTATTAATGCAGGCGCCGCGGTCGACACGATCCCCGTCCATATTGGCGTCATGCCATGCCCCCTGGCCCATCGCCGAGACGCCGGGCATAATGCGCGGCGTCACTTTTGCCGGAATGCGCAGCTCGCCGCGCTGGTTAAAAACGCGCACCATATCGCCGTTTTTAATCCCGCGCCGCTCGGCGTCCAGCGGGTTAATCCACACCTCCTGGCGGCAGGCGGCCTGCAGAATATCGACGTTACCGTAGCTCGAGTGGGTGCGCGCTTTATAGTGGAAGCCAAAAAGCTGCAGCGGAAACTGGCTGCGCAGCGGGTCATCCCAGCCTTCGAAGGTGGAGGCGTACACCGGCAGCGGGCTGATGGTGTCATCCGCCGCCAGCTGCCAGCTGGCGGCGATATCGGCCAGCCGGCTGGAATAGATCTCAATTTTACCGGAGGGCGTTTTTAGCGGATTGGCGAGCGGGTCGCGGCGGAAATCGCGATAGGCGACAAAATGGCCCGCGGGATCCTTACGCTTATAGATCCCCATGGCTTTAAGTTCGTCGTAGGCGGGCAGCGCGGGATCTTTCGCCAGCATCAGGGCGTAAAGGTGCTGCAGCCACTGCTCCTGGGTGCGTCCTTCGGTGAACTTCTGCAGGACCTCATCGCCAAGACGTTTGGCCACTTCGCTGAGGATCCAGTAGATCGGTCTGCGCTCAAACTTCGGCGAGGTGGCGGGCTGAATAAAGATCAGGTAGCCCATATTGCCGGCGTAGTCGTTGGGGATAATATCCTCCTGCTCGACGGTCATCAGGTCCGGAAGCAGGATATCGGCATATTTAGCCGATGAGGTCATAAAGTTATCGATCACCACGATGGTTTCGCACTTGCTGTCGTCCTGCAGGATTTCGTGGGTCCGGTTGATGTCAGAATGCTGATTGATAATGGTATTCCCGGCGTAGTTCCACAGGAACTTGATCGGCACGTCCAGCTTATCCTTGCCGCGTACGCCGTCACGCAGGGCGGTCATTTCGGGCCCGCGCTCGATGGCGTCGGTCCAGCTAAAGCAGGAGATGGCGGTTTTTACCGGATTAGTCAGTACCGGCAGGCGCTCAATGGTGATGGTATAGGTTGATTCGCGCGCGCCGCTGTTGCCGCCGCTAATCCCGACGTTGCCGGTCAGAATCGGCAGCATGGCGATGGCCCTGGCGGCCAGCTCGCCGTTGGCCTGGCGCTGCGGCCCCCAGCCCTGACAAATATAGGCCGGCCTGGTGCTGCCGATCTCTCGCGCCAGCTTGACGATGCGGTCGACCGGAATGCCGCAAATCCGCGACGCCCACTGCGGCGTTTTAGCGGTTCCATCATCCCCTAAGCCAAGGATCCAGGCCTTATAATGGCTGTTTGCCGGCGCGCCTGCGGGCAGCGTTTTTTCGTCGTAGCCTACGCAGCAGGTATCAAGGAACGGCTGGTCGACAAGGTTTTCCGTTATCAACACCCAGGCGATGCCGGCCACCAGCGCCGCATCGGTGCCGGGGCGAATGGGGATCCACTCGTCTTCGCGGCCGGCGGCGGTATCGGTATAGCGCGGATCGATAACGATCATTCTGGCGTTGGAGCGCTCGCGAGCCTGTTCGAGATAATAGGTAATCCCGCCGCCGCTCATGCGGGTTTCCGCCGGGTTATTGCCGAACATCACCACCAGCCTGCTGTTTTCGATGTCGGAGGTGCTGTTGCCCTCGTTGCTGCCGTAGGTGTAGGGCATGGCGCAGGCAATTTGGGCGGTGCTGTAGGTACCGTACTGGTTTAAAGAGCCGCCGTAGCAGTTCATCAGGCGGGTTACCGGGGAGGCGGAGGGCGACGAGCGGGTCATGTTGCCGCCGACGATCCCGGAGGAGTAGTTGATGTAGACCGCTTCGTTACCATACTCTTTAACGATCCGCTGCAGGCTGCCGGTCAGGGTGTCCAGCGCTTCGTCCCAGCTGATGCGGGCAAACTTTCCTTCGCCGCGCTTACCGACTCGTTTCATCGGATAGTTCAGGCGGTCAGGGTGGTTGATACGCCGGCGGATAGAGCGGCCGCGCAGGCACGCCCGCACCTGGTGATCGCCATAAATATCCTGTCCGGTGTTATCGGTCTCAACCCACACCACTTCGTCATCGCGCACGTGCAGACGCAGCGCGCAGCGGCTGCCGCAGTTCACCGAGCAGGCTCCCCACACCACCCGTTCTTCGCCCTGGGTGGCCTGCTGAACGGCCGCCGCCGCGCCGCGCAGGCTAAACGGCAGTGACACTGCGCCGGCCGCTAACGCCAGTGAACCGATCGCTGAGGATTTAATTAGCGCGCGACGGCTGAGGCCGCCGTCATATTCCGGATAAGACATCACTCACTCCCTGATTGTTATTATGATGAAATTCCGCCGGTTCTGCATTCGAGCGGATGGGAGAGCCATAATACTTATATAGAGGTAGATGAATATTATCCCCGGTCAACCCAGGGATAATTGATCCTTCACTTGAATCGGGGGCGGGTTACTGCGCTTCGCTGTCGGTACCGGCGCCGCGGGTATAGGTGATTTTGAAGGTGTCGTTGGCGCAGTGTCCGACAACCTGGGCGCCGGGCTGGTCAGGTTGGTCGCTGGGGACGATGCTCAGGCTAAAGCTCGTCGCCGGCACGCCGTTATTGATGATTTTCTGCTGAATATCGTTTTTTACCCGTTCGCAGGAATCCGGTGCGGCAAGCGCTGATGTCGAACCCAGCAGCAGAGCCGCGCAGAGCAAGGGGGATATTTTCATCATAAACTCCTTATAAACTCCTTATTGACGTCATCCAGATTTAAGCATAGCAGAACTGGTGTAAACAATTGTATTTGCTAATATGATTGCATAGGGATACAGAAGGAACCGGACGTGAACAAACCGTTTTTACTGCTACTGGCGACCATGGCACTCAGCGCCTGCGATAATCAATCCGCGCCGCAGGCCTTTACGCCAGAAATGGCGAGTTTCTCCAACGAATTTGAATTCGATCCGCTGCGTGGCCCGGTGAAAGATTTCAGCCAGACGCTGCTCGATGAGCATGATGAAGTGGTAAAACAGGTCAGCGGGCGACTGTCCAGCGAGGGCTGCTTCGATCTGCTGGCTTTCCAGGATCGCGAAAATAACACCGGCGCCACGCTGCTGCTCGACGCGAACTACTATCTCGATGCGCAAACGCGTGAAAAGCGCCTGCGCCTGCAGGGAAAGTGTCAGCTTGCCGAAATGCCGTCGGCGGGAGTGAGCTGGGAAACGGATGACAATGGCTTTGTGGTGACCGCCCGCGGCAAAGAGACCACGGCCAGCTACCGCTATGATGACGAAGGCTATCCGCTCGGCAAAACCACCACCGCCAAAGACGAGCGCTTTACGGTGGTCTCAACGCCGGCGGCCGATCCGCGTAAAAAGCTGGACTACACGGCGGTGAGCACCTTCAACGATCGCGAGCTTGGCAGCGTGCGGCAGACCTGCGACTACGACAGTCATGACAACCCGGTGAAGTGCGAGCTGCAGGTGGTTGATGAAAGCGTGCAGCCGCCGCTAACGCGCCGCTACACCATCAAAAATAGCATCGAATACTACTGAGCCGTTGGCTTCAGCAGTGTCGGTCCCGGCGTGCGGTGTTCGCTAAGGTACTGATGCTGGAACAGGCACATCCGAATAGTATTGCGGTATTCGCCGTTAATGAAAAACTCGTGAATGAGCTCGCCCTCCACCATAAACCCAAGCTTGCGGTAGATGTGGATCGCCTTTTCATTTTCGCTGTCGACGATGAGGTACAGCTTATAGAGGTTGAGGACGGTAAAGCCGTAGTCCATTGCCAGCTTAGCGGCGCGGGTCGCGAGACCTCGTCCCTGATAGTCCGGGGAGATAATAATCTGAAACTCGGCGCGGCGGTGGACGTGGTTAATCTCAACCAGCTCGACCAGACCGGCTTTTTCCCCGTCGCACTCAATCACAAACCGGCGCTCGCTCTGATCGTGAATATGCTTGTCATAGAGATCCGAGAGCTCGACAAAGGCCTCATACGGCTCTTCAAACCAGTAGCGCATTACGCTGGCGTTGTTATCGAGCTGGTGAACAAAACGGAGATCTTCGCGCTCTAACGGGCGCAGCTTGACGGTATGAGCGTCAGTCATGGGAGTTCCTGTGCAGCAATGCTGGCGATAATAATGAATTATGGCGCCCGCAGGCGCCATGCGTGACGGGTTACGGCGCTACGGTACGGCCGGTGCGGCGATCGAGGCAGCGCAGGGTATTTGGCTCCCAGTAGGCGTTGACGTTCGCGCTTTTCTGGCAGTTATCCTGGGCATCAAAAGCGACGTCGGCCTTATCCCATTCTTTCTCGGTGCGCGTGTTGACCTTATGGCGCAGAGTGCGGGTGTCGTTCCACTGCTCTTTTTCCATAGCGGCGTTCTGGCGGCTCTGCGCGCTATCGCCGGATTCAATCACCAGCGTGTCGGTTTTAGCAAAAGACGAGGCGGTGAAGGCCACGGCGCTTAGCGCCAGCATGGCGGTCAGGCACCAGCGTTTGTTCAGTGTCATTTTCATCACGGTTTCCTTTGAGTGATAAAAAGGGATAGCCCTTAATATGAGTTTACTACATCTCTTTTCTACGGCATACCCGACAAAAGGAAGTGGGAGCGGGGCAATTATCGCGTAGAATGCCGCACTCTCTGCGCTATTTACGTATCTTTAATGCTCAAAACTACGCTGCTCTTTTTTGCCACCGCCCTGTGCGAAATCCTCGGCTGATATTTACCCTGGCGCTGGCTAAAGCGGGGCGCCACGCCGCTGCTACTGTTGCCCGCTGGACTTGCGCTGGCAATGTTCGTCTGGCTGCTAACCCTGCACCCGGCGGCGAGCGGGCGCGTTTACGCCGTCTACGGCGGAGTCTATGTCTGCACCGCGCTGCTGTGGCTGCGCTTTGTTGACGGCGTTAAGCTCAGCCACTACGACTGGGCCGGCGCGGTTATTGCGCTGTGCGGGATGCTCATTATCGTCGCCGGGTGGGGCCGCGCCTGGCTAACCTTACGGGCGCAGCCCGGGGCAGACGATGCGCCGGCCGCCTGAGTCCACCACTGTTTACCGCTTTTCTCCTCTTCAGCCAGCGACCGCCGAGTCAGGTCTGGGCATTAATGTGACCAATGGCATCTTTTTCGATCGTTATACTTGTATGGTAGTAGGTCTAGTGATTTAATTTTATTCACTAACCGCAGAGATGTAAGGAATAGAAAAAGATGAAGATCGTTGCCGCTGAAGTTTTCGTCACCTGTCCTGGACGTAACTTTGTCACCCTAAAAATCACCACCGATGACGGCATCGTCGGGCTGGGGGATGCCACCTTAAACGGTCGCGAGCTGTCCGTCGCATCGTACCTGCAGGATCACCTCTGCCCGCAGCTTATCGGCCGCGATGCGCAGCGTATCGAAGATATCTGGCAGTTCTTCTACAAGGGAGCCTACTGGCGCCGCGGGCCGGTGACCATGTCGGCTATCTCCGCCGTCGATATGGCCCTGTGGGATATTAAAGCGAAGGCGGCGGGGATGCCGCTGTATCAGCTGCTGGGCGGGGCATCCCGTGAAGGGGTGATGGTTTACTGTCACACCACGGGCCACTCTATTGACGAAGTGCTGGATGACTACGCTCGCCACAAAGATATGGGCTTTAAGGCCATCCGTGTGCAGTGCGGCATTCCGGGGATGAAGACCACCTACGGGATGGCAAAAGGCAAAGGGCAGGCCTACGAGCCGGCGACCAAGGGCCTTTGGCCGGAAGAGCAGCTGTGGTCGACGGAGAAGTATCTTGATTTTACCCCGCAGCTGTTTGCCGCCGTGCGCGAAAGATTTGGCTTCAACGAGCACCTTCTGCATGACATGCACCATCGCCTGACGCCGATCGAGGCCGCGCGCTTTGGCAAGAGCATCGAGGAGTATCGTCTGTTCTGGATGGAGGATCCGACTCCGGCTGAAAATCAGGAGTGCTTCCGCCTGATCCGCCAGCACACCGTGACCCCCATTGCGGTCGGGGAAGTCTTTAACAGCATCTGGGACTGCAAGCAGCTGATAGAAGAGCAGCTGATTGACTATATCCGCACCACCGTGACCCACGCCGGCGGGATCACCGGCATGCGCCGTATCGCCGATTTTGCCTCGCTTTATCAGGTGCGCACCGGCTCGCACGGCCCGTCCGACCTGTCGCCGGTCTGCATGGCGGCGGCGCTACACTTTGACCTGTGGGTGCCGAACTTCGGCGTCCAGGAGTACATGGGCTACTCCGAGCAGATGCTCGACGTTTTCCCGCATAGCTGGACGTTCGATAACGGCTATATGCACCCAGGCGAAAAGCCGGGGCTGGGCATTGATTTTGACGAGAAGCTGGCGGCGAAATATCCGTACGATCCGGCTTACCTGCCGGTGGCCCGGTTAGAAGATGGCACCTTGTGGAACTGGTAATCAGAATTTGTACGCACGAAAGATGTCGATTAATCCAATACCCTATCAAAGGTAAAAAAATCTATGGTTAGTTCAGTCAATATTAAAAATAGTGTAGATAATAAACCTATTATTCGCCGGGTGGCCTCTGCATCTGCAATTGGTACCGCTGCTGAATATTATGATTTTTTTGCATATGGGACGGCAGCGGTACTCTTTTTTGGACATCTATTTTTCCCAAGTGATGACCCTTTAATTAGTACTCTTGCTGCTTTTGCAACATATGCAGTTGGTTTTTTAGCTCGGCCACTAGGCGGAATTGTTTTTGGTCACATCGGTGATAAGGTCGGCCGTAAAAAAGCGCTGGTGATTACTATATTAATTGTAGGTTTAGGTACGTTTTGTATTGGGCTGTTACCTACATATGAAAAAATTGGTATTTGGGCTCCAGCATTGCTTATCTTTATTCGTGTGTTACAAGGCTTTGGTGTTGGTGGTGAGCAGGCCGGAGCGGTATTGATGACCGCTGAATATTCTGAACCAAAGCATCGTGGATACTTCTCCAGTTGGGTTCAAATCGGTGCGCCAGTTGGTTTTCTACTTCCATTAGCTCTGTTTGCTTTGTTAAATGCCACGCTCTCTCCAGAGGCGATGATGGACTACGGATGGCGTATACCGTTCCTGTTAAGTCTGCTATTGGTTATTGTAGGGTTGTTTATTCGTTTAAAAATTGATGAATCGCCAGTGTTCGCTCAAATTCGGGAGACCAAGGCTGAAGAATCTCGCCCATTAGTTGAAGTCATTCGTGATTTCCCTGGAATTGTTGTAAAGGGGGTGTGCGCAAAATTGATCGAAGCGTGTACATTTGCGATGTTTACAGTCATTGTTTTGGCCTATGGTAAGGTAAATAATCTTGATGCTAATATCTTGATGGAGGCAATGATTGTTGCTGTAATAATAGAAATTATTGCAATACCGCTGATGGGATCGCTATGTGATAAAATCGGGCGCAAACCAGTCTATATTATTGGAGCGCTGATTCAAGTTATTATGATTGTTCCATTCTTCCTTGCTATTAATCAGGATAGTTTCTGGCTTACTCAGTTAGTAATGATTTTGGTTCTGAGCATAGGGCACAGTATGTGTTATGCCCCTCAGGCATCATATTTCCCTGAACTGTTCCCGACCCATATTCGTTGTAGCGGTATTGCATTGATTTGGCAGATGGGATCTCTTATTGGTAGCGGGATCCTTGGCCTGGTGGCGGTGAAGATTCTGCAAGTTACTGGTGGTCATTATTACGGACTTGCAACCTACGTCATTGTTTTGGGTGTTATCTCAATAATTGGCTTACTTATGATGCCAGAAACTGCACCACAGCGGCTCAAGCGTGAATACCAGCAGTGGCAAACACACTAACACTCCCTGGCGGCTTCAATGCCGCCAAAACCTCTTTGCGTGGTACATAACTTCAAAATGGTGTCATACCAATACTGCAAAACTTAATTCAAATCAAAACATACAACCATACAGGCGTTACTCTGAAACAGTCCTGATTTCATTTATTAAGTAGGTTATATAATGCAAAACAAGCTCCTGGCGGCAAAGGCTGCTCTTCCTGACTACGATCGTACAAAACTGATTTCCCGTATCGTTCACCTCGGTTTCGGCGCCTTTCACCGCGCGCACCAGGCGGTCTATGCCGATATTCTGGCTGCGGAACACGGCAGCGACTGGGGGTATACCGAGGTAAACCTGATTGGCGGCGAGCAGCAAATTGCCGATCTGCAGCAGCAGGACCTGCTGTATACCGTCGCCGAAATGTCGGCGGAAGACTGGACCGCGCGGGTGGTCGGCGTCATTAAGCAGGCGATGCATGCGCAGGTTGCGGGGCTGGAAAGCGTGCTGGCAAAAATGTGTGAACCGCAGGTGGCGATTGTTTCGCTGACCATCACGGAAAAGGGTTACTGCCATTCACCGGCCACCGGTAAGCTGCAGCTGGACCATCCGCTGATTGTCGCCGATATACAAAACCCGCATCAGCCGAAGTCTGCGCCAGGCGTTATCGTGGAGGCGCTGGCGCGCCGTAAAGCCGCCGGTTTACCGGCATTCAGCGTGATGTCCTGCGACAATATGCCGGAAAACGGTCACGTATTGCGTAACGTGGTCTGCGCCCTGGCGCGGGCTATCGATAGCGAGCTTGCCGACTGGATCGCCGAGAGCGTGACCTTCCCGTCAACGATGGTCGATCGTATCGTTCCGGCAGTGACCCCTGCGACCCTGGATAAAATCGAACAGCTGACCGGCGTGCGCGATCCGGCCGGTGTCGCCTGCGAGCCGTACCGTCAGTGGGTCATTGAGGATAATTTTGTCGCCGGGCGCCCGGAATGGGAAAAGGCGGGTGCCGAGCTGGTGGCCGACGTTGTGCCGTTTGAAGAGATGAAGCTGCGTATGCTCAACGGCAGCCACTCCTTCCTCGCTTATCTCGGCTACCTTGCCGGATATCAGCACATTAACGACTGTATGCAGGACCAGAACTATCTTCGCGCTGCCCGCAGCCTGATGCTCAACGAACAGGCGCCGACGCTGAAAGTGCAGGGCGTTGACCTGGCTCGCTACGCCGGGCTGCTGATCGATCGTTATAGTAATCCAGCGCTTCAGCACCGGACGTGGCAGATTGCGATGGACGGCAGCCAGAAGCTGCCGCAGAGAATGCTGGATTCGGTACGCTGGCATCTGGCGCAGCGCAGCGATTTTAGCCTGCTGGCGCTGGGCGTAGCCGGCTGGATGCGCTACGTTGGCGGCATCGACGACCGGGGCGAGGCGATTGAGATCTCCGATCCGCTATTGCCGGTGATTCAACAGGCCGTGGGCGCGAGCAGCGATGGTGAGGCGCGGGTGCTTGCGCTGCTCGGCATCGAGGCGATCTTCGGTACCAGCCTGGCGCAGGATCCGCGTTTTGTCGATGCGGTGACTAGAGCCTATCTCTCCCTGCAGCGTCAGGGAGCTAAAGCGACCGTTGCGGCCTGGGCACTGGCGCAGTAATCGCGCGTTAATGCCGTCGGCTCCGGCGGCATTAACGCGGCTTTGGCGAACAACGTTCGCCAGCGCGTCTTACCCGTACGTCATTCCGCCGATCTTCACTCTTTCTGCAATAAATATGATCCGCGCCATTAAATATACATAACTATAGCTATCCACAGTTAAATAAATATACTCGTCATACTTCAAGTTGCATGTGTGTTGGCTACGTTCGCTCACCCGAATCACTTACTGGTGTAAGCTCATCGGGATTCACTCCCTTGCCGCCGTCCTGCAACTTGAATTATTTAGAGTATAGAGTTTTTATGGCGTAGTGAGGCCTCTGGAATACACTTCCTCGGGAAAAAGGAGAGCGGGCTATGTACAAAAAAGTTTTATTGCCTGTAGATGTTTTTGAAATGGATTTAAGCGATAAGGCGGTACGTCACGCTGAATTTTTAGCCTCAGCGGAAAACAGCGAAATTACGTTGTTAAACGTCCTGCCAAACAGCGGTCGTTCTATTCTGCGCGGTTTTGCGGCCGATATTCATAAATTCGAAGCCTTTATGAAAGAGGAGTCGGAGAAAAAAATGAAGACCCTCTCGCGTCTGTTTTCAATCCCGCCAGAGCGTCTTCATACCCGGGTCGTGTTTGGCAACGTGCGTGACGAAATATTAGCTATCAGCAATAGCGATGAGTATGACGTGATTGTTGTCGGCTCGCGCAAACCGGGTATTTCCACTCATCTGCTGGGCTCTAACGCCGAGTCTATTTTACGCTACGCTAAAATACCGGTGCTGGTGGTTCGATAACGGCCCGGTCTGCATCTTTAGCGACAGGAGAGAGTGCCTGCCGCTAGCGCAACTACTCTTCGCTAAACCAGTCGCGGTTTTCCTGGCGAATTAATAGTACCGACTCGCTAATTTCGTGCAGGTGTAGATGCATCGCCGCGTCTACCGCGTCGGCATCGCGATTTTCCAGCGCCTTGAAAATTTGGTGATGCTGACGCAGCAGTATTTCCGGCGAGCTGATGTGATCGAGGCTCATATAGCGTACCCGGTCAATCGTCGCTTTAATATTCTCCACGGTGTCCCAGGCAAGCTGGCAGTCGGCAATGAGCGACAGCTTCTGATGAAACTCATCGTCCAGCTGGAAGAAGTCATTGAGCTGCTTGCGTTCAACCGCCGTGCGCTGCTGATTAAGATTTTGCTCAAGCTGATAAATTTGCTCGCTGTTGACCATTCCCGCCGCCCGACGAACCACCGCGCACTCGATGGCCTGGCGCACGAAGCAGCCGTTGCGGACCTGAGAAAGGGATATTTTATTGACGTAGCTGCCGCGCTGGGGGCGAATTTGGATCAGGCCATTTTCCGCCAGCTTAATAAACGCTTCACGCACCGGCTGACGGGAAACGTCAAAGCGCACGGAGACTTCCTTTTCAGACAGCGGCGTGCCGGGTGGGATCAGACAATGGACGATATCCCGGCGGAGGATCCGATAAATCTGCTGATTTACCGGCTGTGTTGGATTGAGCTGTGATTCTGCGGCCATTGATGGTTACTTTTTAATGGATTATGTGCGCTATTTTACGCGTTTTTTGCCTTTTCGCCCATACCCGGCCCGCAGGCCGGGCAAGGGGATTAGCCCTGGCGGTGCACGCTGAGGCCGGCGAAGCTTTGGCTAACCGGCATCATTTCCAGGGTATTAATATTGACGTGTTTCGGCAGGTTGGCGACCCACCACACGGCTTCCGTCACGTCGTCCGGCGTCAGCGCCTGGGTATTTTCGTAGGCTTTGCCGGCTTTAGCGTCGTCGCCTTTAAAGCGGATGTTGGAGAACTCGGTGCCGCCCACCAACCCAGGCTCGATGTCGGTGACGCGAATCGCCGTGCCGTGCAGGTCGGTACGCAGGTTGAGGCTAAACTGACGCACGAAGGCTTTGGTCGCCCCGTAGACGTTACCGCCCGCATAGGGCCAGTTTCCGGCGGTTGAGCCGATATTGATAATATGGCCGCGGTTGCGCTCAACCATCCCCGGCAGCACGGCGCGGGTCATATAGACCAGCCCCTTGTTGTTGGTATCGATCATATCTTCCCAGTCTTCAACGCTGGCCCTGTGCGCAGGCTCCAGCCCCAGCGCCAGACCGGCGTTATTGACCAGCACGTCGATGGCCTGCCATTGCGCAGGCAGGCCGGCCATCATCTCTTCGATGGCCGCGCGATTACGGACGTCGAGCTGGGCCGTATAAATGCCGTCACCAAGCTCGTCTTTCAGCGTTTGCAGACGTTCTTCACGACGTCCGGTGGCGATCACTTTGTGCCCATTCTCGACAAAGCGGCGGGTCATACTCTCACCAAAACCTGCAGTTGCTCCGGTAACCAGGATAATCATCTTACTGTTCCTCAACGCTTTTGTGTCGTCATACCATAGCATGCGTTAGCGCGGACCGGTAACGGAAATCACTGCGCCTGGTGCGGTTACAGGCGATGAAAAATGAGGCACAGCCAGGCGACATTTCGGGAATTGATTGCGGTCAATCAATGAGTTGCCTAATCTAACCTGATGCCCGCAGCCTGGAGATAATAATGTCGGAAAATAACCCCTTTTTAAGCGTCAGCCTGCTGCCCTATCAGGCGCCGCGTTTCGATCTGATTAAGGATGAACACTATCGTCCGGCCTTCGATGAAGGCATGCGACGCCAGCGCGAAGAGATTGCCGCGATAGTGAATAATCCGGCGCCCGCGGATTTTGCCAATACGCTGGTGGCGCTGGAGCTGAGCGGACAGCTGCTGTCACGCGTAACCCGGGTCTTTTTTGCGATGGCCGGGGCGCATACCAATCCGCTTCTGCAGCAGCTTGACGAGCAGTTTTCCGCCGAGCTTGCGCAGGCGGGCAACGATATCTGGCTTAACACGGCGCTGTTTGAACGCGTGCAGCGCGTGTGGGAGGATCGTGAGCATCTGGAGATCGATGCGGAATCCCGGCGACTGCTTGAGGTCACCTGGCAGCGGTTTCTGCTGGCCGGCGCGCGGCTGGCGGAAGAGCAGAAATCGGTGCTGCGGGCGCTGAATACTCAGGCCGCGGCGCTGCAGAGCCAGTTTCAGCTGCGGTTGCTGAGCGCGGCAAAAGCCGGCGGCCTGGTGCTTGATTATCTGCACCAGCTGGACGGGCTGAGCGCGGAGGAGATCGCCGAGGCCGCAAGAGCGGCGGCGGAAAAGGGTCTCCAGGACCGCTGGCTGCTGCCGCTGCTCAACACCACGCAGCAGCCGGCGCTGCTGTCACTGAGCAGTCGTCAGACCCGGGAAAACCTGTTTGCCGCAGGCTGGACGCGCAATCAGAAGGGCGATGATAACGATACCCGCGAACTGCTGCTGCAGCTGGTGGCGATCCGGGCGCAGAAAGCGGAGCTGTTGGGCGCGGCTGACTACGCCAGCTGGTCAATGGCCGATCAGATGGCGGGCGCGCCTGCCCAGGCCTTTGAGTTTATGCGTCGAATTGCTCCGGCCGCACGTGCAAGGGCGGAGCGGGAGCTGGCAGATATTCAGCAGGTTATTGATGATGAAGGCGAGGATTTCACCGCCGCCGCCTGGGACTGGCCGTACTACGCGGAGCAGGTGCGGCGAGCCAGGTTCGCTATCGATGAGGCACAGCTAAAACCCTATTTTGCGCTCGATCGCGTGCTGCTGGACGGCGTATTCTGGACCGCATCGCAGCTGTTTGGCCTGCGCTTCGTCGAACGTTTTGACATTCCTGTCTATCATCCTGACGTGCGGGTGTGGGAAATTTTCGACGCTAACGGCGCCGGAATGGCGCTATTTTACGGCGACTATTACGCGCGAGATTCAAAAAGCGGCGGCGCGTGGATGGACGTGTTCGTTGAGCAATCCACGGAGCTGCAGCAGCAGCCGGTTATCTACAACGTTTGTAACTATCAAAAGCCCGGCCCAGGCCGCAGCGCGCTGCTGTCGTGGGATGAAACTATCACCTTATTCCACGAATTCGGCCACGCGCTGCACGGGCTGTTCGCCAGCCAGCGCTATGCCAGCCTGTCGGGAACCAATACCCCGCGCGATTTTGTCGAGTTTCCGTCGCAAATCTTTGAGCACTGGGCCAGCGAGCCGCAGGTATTTGCCCGCTACGCGCGTCATTATCAAACCGGCGAAGCGATGCCCGACGCGCTGCGTGAGAGCATGTACCGGGCGGCGAAGTTTAACAAAGGCTACGACATGAGCGAGCTGCTGGCGGCGGCGATGCTGGATATGCACTGGCATAGCCTGTCGTCGGCGAAGGTCCTGCATGACGTGGACGCCTTTGAAGCCGCGGCCCTGCGCGCGGAAAAGTGCGATCTTGCCGCCGTACCGCCGCGCTATCGCAGCAGCTATTTTTCGCATATTTTCGGCGGCGGCTATGCCGCGGGCTATTACGCCTATCTGTGGACGCAGATGCTGGCGGACGACGGCTACCAGTGGTTTGTTGAGCAGGGCGGTCTGACCCGCGAAAACGGCCAGCGCTTCCGCGAGGCTATTCTGTCGCGCGGCAACAGTACGGATTTAGCTGAACTTTATCGCCAGTGGCGCGGGCACGATCCTAAGATTGAACCGATGCTGGCGAATCGCGGGCTGAGTGAGTAGGGCCTCCGGGAATCCTTCAACCTTCCATCATTGCACTATTAAGGTGCAATGATGTGCACCCCGACCCGTTCGCAGATCGTCAAGGGAACGCGGTAAGTCAATTCATAGCTCCAAAATACGAGAACGCTACCTATCAGGAGGGCGAAAAACAGGATTGTTCTAGCCCCATTTCTCTGTGGGCGGGGCGTTGAGTTTTTCTTTCATATATTCGTATAACTCTGCGTTTTCCGCCCAGCGGAGCAGCGTCTGCTCATCGATATCTATTCGATTCGGATGTAGTCCCACGTACCGAAAGTAACTGCTGTTGTTTGCATATGCAGGCGGCGGGGGGCCAAGCGGGTCGCACCAACATAGTCGCCCCAGTTTCAGCAACGTCATTAGCCCTTGTTCGCTCGGGGAAATTTTCCGAAACATCATCACTTCCTGCCATTTGCATCTTAGTAAGAGGTGATTATGCAAAATACTTGCCATATTCAGAGTGGCGCTACAGGGCGACAATGAGTTCATGGCCACGCAGTTAAATACGGGAATGAGGGCATAAATTTCGATCCCTCTAATAATACGCCATGTTATCCTGCCAAAAGACCGTAGGAGGTGTGTGGTTATGTTAAAAGGAAATGTGTTTTTTATGCGAATGCGACCTCAAATTATTAACGTGATAGGGACTGCGGTAGTGCAGCTGGTGGAGGAAAAGGCCGATATATCGACAGTTTTTATAATCTGAAGCGTCGGCATTACCGGCTGGGAAAGATATCGCTTCATGAATATGAACGCCGGCTACAACAATGTGCCTAAAATCTGGTTGTAGTTCTGATATTGCGATCGCTCCAGCGACAAAGCCTGTTTACAAGCCAATGCCTGAAATAACGCAGTCGGTGACGCCATCGCAACAGCGCGCGATTATGACTGGTGAGCGGCCTGACTGGTCAGAAAGAACGCCGATCAATACAATGAAGCGATATTAATCGACTCTTATTAGTTTAAGTCTGCCCTGCGGCAGCTTTTTTATTTGTGCCGACAGAACGATATTCATTCTGTGGTTGGAAAAAGATGTTTCTTCAGGGGCTATTGTGTGGAGCGCTGACGTTGACATTCGCATCCGCTGAAGAGGACGGGCGTGTTGATCGCCCGAAGGGAGCCGCAGCCGGGCGATACCGGTGATAAGGCTGACCAGTTGAAGGGGACGCCCGAATAAGCCGATCCTGACCCAAAATAAGGTATCGCGCTTGAACCTTCTGTTTACTGAAGCCTGAGAGCGGACTCAAACTTCAGCTGGCGGGTCATCAATCAATTATTTGATTGGTTTACTTTCAGAAGGAAGGAAAATATTGCCGCAGTAGGGGCAGATTAACGTTATATCGTTTTTAATTCTCGACAGGCTATGCGTTGACTGGCGAGAGCAGTGTGGGCAGGTACTTTTTAACGGTCGTAATGTACGTACCTTATCTTTGAGAATAGACATGATATTTGTCCTGGTGAGCGGTTACTAACCATATACCATTGGAGAGAAAATAGCTTGCTTTATAACCACCGATCTTTCGCGGTTACTTAAACCTTAAATGTGCAGTACGGCAGCGAAGAACCGACTCCCTATAGATGTAATGTAATAAAAAATAATGGCTTACATGATTTTCCTGATTGGCGGACTCCGCTTAAACTCGCGGACGGTATAGCAGACGCCGTCCACGTCGTGGCGCGGGCAGCATCCGCGCATTGCGCGGATGCTAAAAAAAACGGGCAGCAGTCATATGACCGTTTTACTCGCCGGGCGCAGAGCACACTCAGCAAGGGATTAGATGATGAAGATAAGTATGGGCAAAGCTTTAGCTGTTATTTTAACCATCGCGCTGATGAGCGCCTGTAGCGATCTGCGCGCGGGCAGCGGGCTGACCTACCGGGCCGGTGACGACGCGTTTTATCTCAATAAGCGCTGTCTGGAAGAGATTCGCGTAAGAGATGCACTCTCGCCGGGGGTGTTCATTAAACTCAAACACAGCGTAAGCTGCTCTGAGGCGCTGAACAACGTCATCGCGGATAATATCAACAAGGACCTGGTTGTCACCTTCCAGCGGCAGGAGCTGCTAATAGCGAAAATTGGTTCGCAGATGAAAACAGAGAATGGCTTCAGCCTGTCAACTGCGGATAAAACGGTTGCCCGCAATATCTACGACTTTTATCAGCAATAACGCACCCGCCGGCGAACGAATGCCCGGCCATCGCGCACCGGACGTCCGTTCTGCCGCCATCGCGAACGACAGCGCGCGCCTTACCAGTGCTTAACCAGCGTCTCGCCAATCTCGGCAATCTGCCGGTTCCGCTCCTTCATCGAGGCCTCGGTGCCGGTTAAATAAATAATCACGATGCGCGCGGGCTGCCCGTCCGGGCCGAGAGCGGCGATAATTCCGCGCGACCCGCGGTTGCCCGCGCCGGTTTTGTCAGCGATAAACCAGCCGTGCGGCAGCGCCGAGCGCAGCAGCGGGCCGGCAACCTTATCGTCAACCATCCAGCTGCGTAGCTGCTGTCGCGATGCGGCGGAGAGTACGCTGCCGGACAGCAGATTGCGCAAGGTTTTTGCCATCGCCTGCGGCGTGGTGGTATCACGCGCGTCGCCGGGCAGGGCCTCATTAAGCTCGGTCTCCCAGCGGTCGAGGCGCGAAGTCTGGTCTCCGCTGCGGCGCAGGAAGGCGGTCAACCCCTGCGGGCCGCCGACGCTCGCCAGCAGCAGGTTAGCGGCGGTGTTATCGCTAAGAGTGATTGCCGCAGCGCACAGCCCCGCTACCGTCATGCCATCGGCGAGGTGCTTTTCGGTCACCGGGGAGTATTCAACCAGATCCTGCTGACGGTAGCGCACGCGGCGATCGAGCTGCTCCTCTCCTGCATCCACGCGCGCCAGTACCGCCGCGCAGAGCGGCACTTTAAAGGTGCTCATCATCGGGAAACGCTCGCCGGGGCGATAGCTTGTCAGCAGCCGTCCGCTGGCGATATCCAGCTCCGCGTAACCTACTCTCGCCTCAAGCAGGCGCTCAGCGGCTTTGACTTGTTTTACCGTCGCCTCATGAGACCAGGCGGGCAGGGCGAATAGGGCGAGCAGGAGGAGCGGGGCAAAAAGAGCGTGGCGCATTTCGGTGACTGTTCCTTAGTTTTTATTTCTTCACGCCGCTATGGGCAGAGCCCGGCGGCGCTCACACCTGAAAATAATGCGAAATAAGAGTTGTGAAGATTCACAATTTCTCTTTTTTCCTTCATCATTCGTCAGCTTTTAGTCGTAATAATCAATGCTTAGCTCAGTATAAGAAAGAGTTTTTTTATTTAAGGCCGGTATGAACTATAAGAATGTACTGAAGGTAGCGTTATTGCTACCAGCCGTCGGCTATCGAACGTTAATCATTGACCCCAATCCGGGAGGAACATGGTGGACCCGCTAATTAAGGTCATGCTGGTGGGGGGGAAGGCGGATGGTCTGCTGGTCAGCGTCGCCGGTACCGCAACGGAACTTTCCGTCACCGCCGCGCAATATGGCGCGAAATCCGGGCAGCCGCTGAGCTATCGGATCGTCTCGCAGACTATCGATAATGAGCGTTACTTTTTTGGCGTGTTTAGCGATACTCACGACGATACGGATAAGCTAACGCGAGTTGCGCTGACCCGGGGTATGAAGAAATCGCTATGCTGAGCCTGCACCGGACGGCAGACCACCGTCCGCTCAGGCGGCGTTCTCCCTGCGGCAGCAAATGATTTCGCGATCTTAGGGAGCACCATGATCCACCATCTCCGCATACAAAATTTCAGATCGGTAAGGGATATCGAGCTGGATCTGGGGGCGCTAAATATCGTCTTCGGGCCGAACGGCTGCGGCAAGTCCAATATCTACAAGGCTATCCATCTGCTCACCGCCTCTGCGGACGGCAAATTTTCCAGCTATATCAGCGATGAAGGCGGCCTCGAAAACATCATGTGGTCGGGAAAGAGCGCGCCCACGGCCCGCTACCCGAAACGGCTACAGATCGCCTGCCTGACGGAACAGTTCGATTATGAGCTGCAGGTCGGATTTCCGGAAAAGCTGCCGTATCCCACCCAGTTTATGCTCGATCCGATTGTCAAAGAGGAGTCTATCTGGCTGGCCGGCTTCTCCCGTCGCCCCTCGGCCAGAGTGCTGCAGCGTAAAAATCAGGCGGCGTTTCTGATTGACGTGAACGGCGAGAAAAACACCTTTACCGAAGCTATCTACGAGAATGAATCGATCTTCGGCCAGCTTGGTGAACCGCACCGCTTCCCGGAAATATCCCGCGTCCGGGAGACCATGCGCCAGTGGCGCTTTTATCACGAATTCAATATCGGCCGTCACTCCGCGCTGCGCCACCCGGCGGTGGGCTATCGCTCGCCGGTGCTGGATAGCGACGGGCACAATCTGGCCGCCGCGTTTCAGACTATTGTCGAAATTGGCGCCGTGGAGCTGCTGCACGAAATCCTCGAGAGCGCCTTTCCGGAGTGCCGTTTCTTCTGTGAAAATGAGAATTCGCGCTTTTCGATTAAGATGCGCCGCGACGGCATTTACCGGCCGCTGCTGGCGGCGGAAATGTCGGACGGCACTCTGCGCTTCCTGTGCCTGGCGGTGGCGCTGCTGAGCCCAAGGCCGCCGGCATTTCTGGCGATTAACGAACCAGAAAACAGCCTGCACCGGCAGATGTTTCCGGCGCTGGCGCGGCTGATCGTTGAAGCATCGCGCTATAGCCAGATCTGGCTGACCAGCCACTCGGCGGAGCTGACCGAACTCATCTCTTCGCTGGCGGAAAGCCAAATTTATGAGCTGGAAAACAGCGGCGGTGAGACCCGAATCAGGCGCTGATAGCCCGCCGCGCGGCGGGCATTATGCCTCAGACGGCGTTGTTATATCCCGGGGCCGGCAGCAGGGTTTTGCTGCCTTTGAGGGTAAACAGCGAAATAAGCGTAAAGCACAGCGTAATCGATCCGAGGATCAGATAGGCCTGATGGAAGCCCACCGTGTCGTACATGCGTCCCACCCATGCCGACAGCACGACGCCGGAGAGCTGTTTCGATAAGTTAAAGCCGATCAGGAACAGGGTGGCGGAGAGCTTCGGGTTAAAGGCGGAAGAGATATATTTAAAGGTGCCGACCAGCAGGAACGGAACTTCAAACATATGCAGCATTTTTAATATTACGACTTCGACCGCGCTGGTGGCGAATGAGGAGCCGAGAATGCGCACCGACATAATTATCCCCGCGGTCAGCAGCGCATTTTTCGCCCCGATGCGGTTAACAATCGCCGGAGCGCAGAACATCACCAGCGCATTCAGCAGCTCGCCGCCGGTGGTGACAAAACCAAAGACTTCGGTTCCGCGCTGCGGGCTGGAGAAGAAGCCTTTAAAGAAGTTAGCAAACTGCTGATCGAAGACGTCATAAACGCTGGCAACGCCGACCACGTAGATAATAAATCCCCAGAACCGCGGCATGCGCAGCAGCTCGGCGGCAACGCGCAGCGAGAAGGCCTGGCGGTTGGCGCCCAGCGCGTCCATCACCTGGGCGCTATTGCTGCTTTCCGGACGAGAAAACCACAGCAGCACCCCGAGCGCCAGCGCGAAGCCGGAGGCAATCCAGAAGGTAATATTCGGGTCGATGCCAAACAGGATCCCGGTAATCGACGCGCAGATAGCCCAGCCGACGCAGCCGGCTACGCGCACCTTGCCGTATTCAAACCGGTTGGCGCGGCTGACGCGTTCGATATAGGCTTCGACCGCCCCGGAGCCGCTGGAAAAGACGATCCCCAGATAGACGCCGCCCACCAGCGCCCCGAGGATAATATTCATCTGCAGCAGCGGTGAAAAGACGAATATAAAGAACGGGGCGAACAGAATTAATAACACCACGATCGTCCACAGCAGATGCTTGCGCAGTCCGAGCTTGTCAGAGATCAGGCCAAATATCGGTTGGCAGATAATGGCGAATAGCGAAATTGAGGAGAAGACGATCCCGGTTTCCGTTTTGGTTAAATGGTTAACGTCCGCCAGCCACACCGGGAAAAAGGGAAAATAGGCCGACATAATGAAGTAATAGAAGAAAAAGAACAGCATGAAATAGATAAAGTTATGCCGTTCTCGCGGCGCGAGTTCAGAGAATTTCATAGAGAGATTCCATTTTTATTATGCCTGTAGGGTTGGGGGCGTGACGCCCCGTTTATACCGCTCATACTTCAGGTTGCATGTGCGCTGCTTTTCCTCGCTCATCCCGGCCGCTGACGTCAGTAAGCGGTCGGGTTCCCTGCCTGCAACTCGAATTACTTCGGGTTTATACCGTCATGATCCAGGCGGCCGGCGGGCGATTCGCTTGCTGAATCACCCGCGGCGTAGCCCGATTATTCCGGGTTTATTACTGGAAATGAATGCTTATCTGATACTGCCACTGCGTCTCCTGAAGCAGCCACTGCGGCAAAACGCTCGGGGTCCAGGAGTCATCGCCGCCGACGCCCATATGCCGGCCGTCGAGGGTGATCCAGACGCCGCTCTCCGGACGCATCAGGTGCCAGTGGTCGGTCGCCATCAGCTGCGCGGTGCCGTAGGGCTGCACCGAGAAGTGGAAGTGGCCCGCGACGTGCCAGCGTCCCCAGTCCAGCGCGGTGCTATCGCAGCGCAGGCCGTTCTCGGTGGGGAAGATGTACGGCGTGCTCATCTCCGCAAGGGGCAGCTGCCAGCGGGAGAACTCCGCGCTGCTCCGGCGATCCGGGTAGTTTTCATGGGGGCCGTAGCCGAGCCACGAGACCGGCTGCTGCTGATCGGCAACCTGGAAATTGAGGCCGACTCGCGGCAGCGGCGGCAGGGTACCGGCGCGCTCGCCGTCCACAGCCAGGTGTAAGCGGCCTTCGCTATCAAAGGTCATACGCCAGCTGCTGACGATGACTACTTCATCGCCGCGCAGATAGTGCCAGCGGCTGTCGATGACCACCTCATGGGCCAGACGCTGGGCTTCGCAGCGAACGCAGCGCGCTTCAAGGTCGTACAGCCCGGCGCTTTTCCAGCGCTCAACCCAGGCGTTAGGGTCGATGCGTTCCACTTCGCTGACGCCGATATCGTTATCCAGCGGGGCGCGAACAAACTGGTCGCGCAGCGGGGTCAGCAGCTGCTCCTCGCCGTCGGCGCGCCACTGGCTGAGCAGGCCGCTTTGCCGATCGACGGTCCACTGTTGCGATCCCTGGCTGACGACGTAGAAAGACTCATCGATCTCCAGCGCCGGCGCGCTGCCGGTAGGCGCCGGTTTGGCGAGCGTCAGCGGGGCGGCGAGGGCAAACTGCTGCCAGGCGACGCGGTGTTCGGCCGGCGACCAGGCGGTAGCCTGCGGCTGAACCACCTCCAGCAGCAGCCAGACCTCTTTCGCACCCGGAGGCAGAGTCAGGGTATCGCACAGCGTCAGATCCGCCTCGCCCTGCGGGGAGAGGTCGAGGGTGACGCTGCCGCTGGCGACGGTTTCGCCCGCTGACTGCACCTGCCAGCGTAGCTCTTCATTATTGGTCGTGCGGAACAGGTATTCACTATTGACGCTGACCCGCAGCGGCGACTGCGCCAGCAGCGCGAACTGGAAGAACTGCTGGGCGTGTTTGGCCTCGACTAGCGACGGGTGCGGGCGGCGATCGGGGAAAACCAGCCCGTTCATGCAGAACTGACGGTCGTTGGGTTTATCGCCAAAATCACCGCCGTAGGCCCAGCCGGTACTGCCGTCTTCGAAGGTTTTGGTAATCGCCTGATCCGCCCAGTCCCAGATAAAACCGCCCTGCAGGCGCGGATATTCGCGAAACGCCTGCCAGTAGTCGGCGAAGTTGCCCAGGCTGTTGCCCATTGCGTGCGCGTATTCGCAGAGGATCAGCGGGCGCTGTTCGCCCGGCATGCTGATCCACTTTTTGATGCCCCATTTCGGCACCGCCGGAATGAGCTGGTCGCGCTCAACGCGGGCGTACATCGGGCAGATAATATCGGTGGCGCTGCTGTCCGCTCCGCCGCCCTCATACTGCACCGGACGAGAAGGATCGTTACGCTTGATCCAGTGGTAGAGGGCTTCATGGTTGTCGCCGCCGCCGGATTCATTGCCCAGCGACCAGATAATAATCGACGGATGGTTACGGTTGCTTTGCACCATACGCGTCACGCGGGCGCTAAACGCCGGCAGCCACGACGGGTCGTCGGAAAGGCGGTTCATCGGCACCATGCCGTGGGTTTCGATATTGGCCTCATCGACCACGTAAAGCCCGTAGCGGTTGCAGAGCTCGTACCAGCGGGAGACGTTCGGATAGTGCGAGCAGCGCACGGCGTTAAAGTTGTTCTGCTTCATCAGCAGGATATCCTGCAGCATATCCTCCTCGGTCACCACCTGGCCGCGCTGGTGATGGTGCTCATGGCGGTTAACGCCGCGGATCAGCAGCGGTTTGCCGTTAAGCAGCAAAAGCCCGTTGCTTATCTCGACCCGGCGGAATCCGATGTCCCAGGCTTCCGCTTCAATCAGCCGATCGCCTTGCCACAGCGAGACCACCGCGCGGTAGCAGTGCGGCGTTTCGGCACTCCACAGCGCCGGGCGCTCGACCGCCAGGGTTAAGCTGGCGCGCTCGGCATAGTTACCGCGCTCGTCGATGACCGGCGAACCGGGACGCTGGCGGATGCTGGCAACCTGTTGATCCTCCTGCCACAGGCTGACCTCGGCGGTCAGCGCGTCGAGCTCGCCGGCAGGCGCGGCGATGGTCAGATCGACCGCCAGCTCGCCGTCGCGGCAGAGCGCGTCCAGCCTGGGGGTGATCTGCACGTCGCTGAGGTGCTGATGGGGCTTATTGAGCAGCCACACCGAACGGAAAATGCCGCTCATGCGCCACATATCCTGATCTTCCAGCCAGCTGCCAGCGCTCCAGCGCATCACCATCACGCACAGGCGGTTATCGCCCGGCTGCAGATACGGCGAAAGGTCAAACGCGGCAGCAAGGCGGCTATCCTGGGAGTAGCCGACCCACTCGCCGTTGCACCACAGGTGGAAGGCCGAGTTGACGCCGTCGAAGATCGCCTGGGTCTGGCCTTCCGCCAGCCACTGCCGATCAACGGTAAAGGTCAGCGAGTAGCAGCCCGTCGGGTTATCTTCCGGCACGCGCGGTGGCGTGGTGTCGATGGGGTAACGGACGTTGGTGTAAATTGGCGCGTCGTAGCCTTCCATTTGCCAGTTTGAGGGAACCGGGGTGCTGCGGCTGTCCGGCAGATCGGCGTCGATCCAGCTGGCGTCAACGGCGAACGGGCTGCGGGCGTAGGAAAACTGCCACAGTCCGTCCAGCAGACGACGGCGATCGCCGGGCAGATTGTCGCGGGCGTCGGCGATATTTCGCCAGCTGGCAAAGGTCGGGTGGGCCGCTAAGCGGTTAAGGTGAGTAATGGTCTGGTTTTGCCAATCTTCACGGGCCAGCACTTCGTGGAACAGCGGAGCGCGGGCGGCGGTTGAGTCGTGTTGTTGCATACGCATACCTGACGGATAAGTGAAGGAAATGTCATTCGCTAGACAAGAATGAATGTGTTATCAGATATTTTTCCTCGTGCCGCAATATCGTTGGAAATGAAACCCATTAACGATCACGAAATGCCGGAATTAGAGCTGATTTTTGTCGTGAATTAGACATAAAATGTTAGCGTGAGACATTTAACCAATACCTACTGAATTTTGGCGACCAGGAGAGGATTATGCAGCGGCGTTCGGCAACCTTAGATGATGTGGCGAAAGAGGCCGGAGTCTCTCAGCAGACGGTCTCCCGGGTGCTGAATAATCCGGACGTGGTCTCTGACCGCACCCGCGACAAGGTGATTCGCGCGATGCAGGCGCTGCACTATGTCCCTAACCGTTCCGCCCAGCTGCTGGCGGGGAAGGCGGCGCCGTCAATAGGGCTGATCACCGCCTCGTTGACCCTGCATGCGCCATCGCAAATTGCCGCGGCGGTGAAGCTGCATGCCGGCATGCACCGGCTGGAGGTGTCGATCGCCATGCCGGAACAGACCGACTATGCCTCGCTGCAGGCGCGGCTGGACGAGTTTCGCGCCCAGCATATCCGCGGGGCCATCGTCAGCCTGCCGCTGGAGAGCAGCACCGCCGAGCGTCTGGCCGCCGAAAACCCCGATATCTCCTGCCTGTTTCTCGACGTCTCTCCAGAAACGGACGTCTCCTGCGTGCGCTTCGATCACCGTGATGGCTGCGGGGCCTGCGTGCGTCATCTGTGGGAATCCGGGCATCGGGAGTTTGGCCTGCTGGCGGGGCCGGAGAGCTCTATTTCGGCGCGAATGCGCCTCGGCAGCTGGCGCGAGGCGCTGCATCGCCTCGGCATCAGCCGGGAGGTGACGGTCTTCGGCGACTGGAGCGCGGCCAGCGGTTGGCAAAAGACCTTTGAACTGCTGCACCTTCAGCCGCGGATCAGCGCTATCGTGGTGGCCAACGATCAGATGGCGCTGGGGGTGCTCAGCGCGCTGGCGCAGCTTAACCGCACCGGCAGCAGCGCCATCTCGGTGACCGGCTACGACGATACCGCCGATAGCCTCTACTTCCAGCCGCCGCTGACCACCGTCGCGCAGAATTTCGATCTGCTGGGGAAAAGGGCCGTGGAGCTGCTGGCTCAGCAGATGGCGGCGCCGCAGATGCGGATTCGCGAACTCCTGCCCACCACGCTGATTGTGCGCCAGTCCACCTGGGCGTACGGTGCCGAGCCGGCCCGCGATCCGCTGATTGCTCAGCTAAAAACGCTGGTGGAAAAGCTTTAAGTCGGTTGGTTTAAGCTTCATTGAAGTAGAAGGTGCTAAGGTGCGCGACAGGCGTAAAGAAGGATGGACTCTTTTTTTGCGTACAATGCAAAACACAATCTATCCATGCAAGCATTTATTTACCGCCATTTCACTGGCGGTTTTTTTTCGCCCGCACTTTGCCCACGTGATGCCCACGTCGTCCGGGCGTATTTTATTTAATGCTACCATTTGCGTTCTTATTAGCCGTTTATCGGAATAAACACGCTGTTTTTGCAGCAGGCTGTGCGCCGGCTTTCCTGGGCGAGAGTTTTCAACCCAGCATAAAATGCTGTGAGGCCATGTGCGGCCAGGAAGCCTGGTGCGCTTCCCTCTGCGGCTATCTTCGCGGGTTCTGCGGGCGAGCGACAATATCGCCGCGGCTGAATTGGCAGAGTCTTATATTCTGCCCTCCTCGCAGGGTTAAATATCGCTTCGGCGATAATTGCATAATATCTGCGCCCTTAACGGGCGAAAAAAGAGAACGGTGCCGTCTGGCGCTCAAGCGTGCGGTTGCGGAATTCATAATTACCATCAATAGATGCGGCACAATCAATATAATCAAATGATTAATTGTCCAGATTTAAATTTAACCCTTTGTTACAGATGGAGTTTATTATTCAGGTAATAATTCAGGTTCTTTTACAACATTAAGGATAATCTTTCGTGAATAAATTTGTGCGTAATACCCTGATTGCCGTTGCCATCACCACCGGTTTCTCCGCCGCCGCTCAGGCTGCCAGCGCGAGCGACGTTCCGCCGGTATCTCAGGACCCGGTGGTTCAGCATCTTAAATTAAGCAATGAGCAGGTGACTAAAATAAAGGCGCTGCATCAGGAATTTGAAACCAACGTGAATAATATCAAAATTGACGGTTTCAAAGAGGGCGCGCTGGTGGAGACCATTCAGTCCGGGAAGTGGGACGACGCAAAAGTGAAGCAGCAGCTGGCGGCCTTTGGTCAGCTCGATCAGCAGGTTCGCTACTACCGTGTAAAATACTATTTTGGCGTCAATCAGGTTCTGACGGCGGACCAGCGCAGCCAGGTTAAAAAAGATCTCAGCGAAGCGCTTAATTAATCCGCTCCCGCCAGCAGTGGCGGGATCCCTTCGGGGAAGGATTGCCAAAACGGCGCCGGAATAACGCTTTGCGGCACGCTCCCTCGAGGCACTCTCTTTTGAGGCACAATGTTTGAGGCACTATGAAGAAATTCACGTTCGTCGCGCTTAGTCTGCTTGCCTTCACCAGCCTGCCGGGCTTTGCCGGCAGCAAAACGGTGGTGGAGTATGGCGTTGTGCAGCAGAGCCAGATTATCAGCAGCCAAACGCGCTCCCACCCTCTGCGTACCGTCGCCGCCGGGGCGCTAGGGGGCGTAGTGGGCCATCAGTTTGGTAACGGTAAAGGACAAACCGCCATGACCGCCGCGGGCGCGGTGGCCGGAGCCGGGGTTTCTCGTCATCGGCAAAGCCAGCAGGCCATACAGCAGCTTGAGCTGACGATCAAAATGCAGTCGGGACAATTAATTCAGGTTGTTCAGCAGGTTGACGGCAGACTGACCTTTAGTCAGGGCGATAAGGTTCGCGTTTTGACGTCCGGGAGCAATACCCGCGTCGATAAATCCGTGTAGTTAACGGTCCGGGCCGTCGCCCGTGCGTAAAAAACGTCCTCTGGTGCCGGCAGCAGAGGGCGGCTTCAGGCCGTCGCTCGTCGGGCCGTTAACGGCAGGCTAAAATCCACCGAACCCACGCTGTTCGTTGTTAACCCTATCTGTTTACTCTATTAACCAGGGGATTGATGCGCCCGACCGCGCCATGCTGTTTGCTCAGGCAGGTCAGCATCACGCTATCGGACCACTGGCATTTACTGCGCCCGCGATGGGTTGACGATGAGTTAAATAAAGCGCTGATAAGAAGCCCGACAAAAAGGGTGAACAGCGGGAATGCGAGCGAGGTTTTCACTTTATAACGGTCCTGGCGGTCAATGCGATTTTCAGTACCCTACACTAAAAATGTGACAGTTATCCCATTTGTGTTTTGTATGACCGACCCGGCCGCCGGGAATGACGACCCTTCGGCCAGCGGCTGACGATCCCAACCGGCGCGACGAACCGCGTGACTTTAGCGGCCAAAAAGCATACGATGCGTATATGTTTTATTACGGTATATATATATGGGAATCGTAAAAATTTCAGATCTGCTGCATGACGATATCCGCGACGCCAGCCGGGCCATGTCGCGATCGGTGAACGCTCAGGCCGAATACTGGATCCGCGTGGGGATGATGAGCGAACTCTATCCTGAGTTTAACCATCAGCAGATTAAGCTGCTGATGCTCAAATCAGGGTCCGACCGTCTGCTGGAGGTGATTAATGCCATCCATTCCCATTAAGACCGCCGAAGAGCTGGCTCTACAGCGCCATGCCGGGGAACTGTTAGCCGCCGTTTTTGACATGCTGGACGCGTTTATCCAGCCGGGCGTCACCACGATGGAGATTAACAATCGCGCCGAGGATTTCATCGTCAACCAGCTGCACTCCCGGCCCGCCAGCAAGGGGCAGTATGATTACCCCTACGTGCTGAACACCTCTATCAACGAGGTGGTGTGCCACGGGATGCCGAAGGAGACGGAGCACCTGAAATCAGGGACGATTGTTAACGTCGATATTACGCTTGAGAAGAACGGGTTGATTGCGGACTCCAGCAAAATGTACCTGATCGGCGACGTTTCTCCGCTCGCTCGCCGGCTGGTTAAAACGACCTATGAAGCGATGTGGAAGGGGATCAAGGTCGTGAAACCCGGCGCCACGCTGGGCGATATTGGCCATGCGATTCAATCCCATGTTGAGAAGAATGGCTACAGCGTCGTCAGGGAGTACTGCGGCCACGGCGTGGGCAAAGAGATGCATGAAGACCCGCAGGTGCTGCACTATGGTAAACCCGGCGAAGGGGCCGTTTTGCAACAGGGAATGGTCTTTACCATCGAGCCGATGGTCAACCAGGGCGACAGCAAAACGAAGCTCAAGAAAGATGGCTGGACGGTGGTGACCCGCGATAAGAAGCTCTCGGCGCAATGGGAGCACACCATCGCGGTGACCGACACCGGCTTTGAGGTCCTGACCCTGCGTCAGGGGGAAGAGCGTCAGCTATGACAGGCCGCTCCGCCGACCGCCTCATCGATAAGAGACGGTCGGCGATGAACAGGATCCCGTCAGCCATTCGCGGGATCCTGCTTTTGCTTCAGCCACAGCCCTGGCTCCTTAACGCCCTCGACCACTTTTACCAGCCTGAGACCGTCGGCCGTCAGGTTGTAAACAACCTTAACCGGCACTTCGGGATACACGGTACGCTGCACGACGCCGGCCTCTTCTAACGCCCTGAGATCCATGGTGAGCATCCGCTGAGATATGGTGGGGATATCGCGACGGAGGTCGCTAAACCTTTTCGGCTTTTCCAGCAGGTACGACACAACAAGTAAACACCAGCGGCCGCCAATGAGATTCATCGCAACTTCGACGGAACAGCCGGAGATAACGTCTTTCATCTTAATACTCAGTATAATTTATGTACCTATACTCTAAATAATTCAAGTTGCAGGACGGCGGCAAGGGAGTGAATCCCGATGAGCTTACACCAGTAAGTGATTCGGGTGAGCGAACGTAGCCAACACACATGCAACTTGAAGTATGACGAGTATATACTACAATAATGTGCCTTCTTTAAAGTATCAACTCACTTTGTTAACCTCGCGCTATACTTAAACGGTGAGGGTGTTATTGTATGAAACTTTATTATTCTCCGGGCAGCTGATCGCTTTCTCCCCATATTGCCTTGCGTGAAGCGGGTCTTGATTTTGAGCTTATTCGCGTCGATACCAAAATCCATGCCTGGGGCGCCGGGAATAACTATTATGATATTAATCCGCTGGGCTATGTCCCCGCATTAGAGACCGCCGGCGGGGATATATTCAGAGAGGGCATCACGCTTATTCAGTATATTGCTGATTTAGCACCCGCCGCCGGGCTGGCTCCCGCCAGCGGGACCCTCGAACGCTATCGCCTTGAAGAGTGGCTGGTTTTTTTCAATAGTGAAATTCATAAAGCCTTTATTCCCCTCTTTTATAGCGAGCACGGCGGGGCCTATATCAATATTGCGCGCGAGAAGCTGCTTTCGCGTTTTGCTTGGCTCGACCAGCAGCTGGCGGATAAAGCATTTATCACCGGAGCGCAGTTCTCGATTGCCGATGGCTATCTGTTCGCGCTGGTTGGCTGGGCGCAGGCGGAATGGCTGATATCGGTTTATAACCTGGATATTGACCTGACGGATTATAAAAATATTGCCGCATGGTATCAGCGGGTGCTGGCGAGACCGGCGGTCCGCGAGGCGTTAAAGGAGGAGGGCATCGACTTCCTGCCTCTCATATAATACCGCCCAGTTCCTGTGCTATTATGGCGCTCCACCAACGCTTATAGGGATGAAAGGATGTTAGAAGAATATTTTGGTAATGCTGCCACGGCAGAAGAGAAGAAACGACTCCTTGCCGTCCAGGCCGCCTTAGAAATCTCGAAAGCCGCCGTCTCTTCATCAACCGCGAATTCAGGGATCCGCAGCCAGATGGATCTGCGCAACGTGGCGCAAGAAGTGGCTTCATTAGCTGACGCTATTCAGGATGCGCTCGAAGAGAGCGAGTAAACGCAGAGTGGGCTAAGCAGCCCTCAAGGCATAAGCCCCCTGGCGTGTCGGCAGCAGGGGGCCTTCACAACAGCCCGCAACCTGCCCACGAGTAAGCGGCCTTAGCCAGCACGGCTTGATTAAAATCAGTTTTTTTTGTCAAAATCCCGCCTCAAGCATTTCGAAGTTTACGCG
The DNA here is from genome assembly GCF_902705905.1 of Klebsiella sp. 18074. Classification (NCBI taxonomy): domain Bacteria; kingdom Pseudomonadati; phylum Pseudomonadota; class Gammaproteobacteria; order Enterobacterales; family Enterobacteriaceae; genus Klebsiella; species Klebsiella sp. 18074. Next base: position 63,468 of record NZ_CACSIS010000008.1, read on the forward strand.
GACGAACAGAGCCACAGTTCAAGCACAGGGACCCGGAATGAAGTATCTATTTGCAGCAATGTTGAGTATGACCTTATCAGGATGTACGGCCGGTGATTGGATTAACGCGGCGGGTGGAATAATGCAGGCGAAAGACCAGCAGTAAAAAGACGACCGAATCAAACGTATTAAGGCTGCCAATAAAGCCGCCGGCTATTAATCACGAAAAATAATCGCCGCTGCACAGCTGAATATTATTTATCCTGAAACCACGTCTTCCCCATTTCCAGGCGCGGACGGCGTCAGGCAACCGGCGGCGGCCAGCCCGCCACTAGTACTGCGCAATATCAATAACGCTGCCGCCAGGCTATTAAATTTTATTATCCACATGCCGACAAATCTCGCCGAGCTTTATTACCGCCGCTATCAGCTGTGGCGTGGGTTCGCAGGCGCAATTAAGCCGGAGATAATGAGTCATATCCTGGCGCGGGGAGAAAAGCTGTCCCGGACTGACGCCAATTCCGGCTTCAAGCGCGGCGCGGTGCACATCAAGCGCGTTAATGGATTTGGGCAGCTCCACCCACATCAGAAATCCGGCCTGCGGAATGACCACCCGGGTCAGCGCGGGAAATTGAGCCGCTACCGTGCGGGAGATGATGTCGATGCTTTTTTGGATCCTGCTCTTCAGGCGTAAAAGGTGACGATCGTAGTCCCCTCGGGACATAAAATCGCTTACCGCCGCCTCCGTCAGCGGCGAGCCGGCCCAGTCGCTGGCCAGTCGAATTTTCATCACCTCTTCATAGTAGCGGCCCGGCGCGATCCAACCCGTACGCCAGCCTGGCGTCAGCGCTTTCGACACCGAGGAGCAGTACAGCACGGAGCCGCTGCGGTCAAATGCCTTACACGCCGGCGGACGGGCGCCATCCCCGACCAGGTCGCCATAGACGTCATCTTCAATCAGCGGAACGCCGTGTCTCTCCAGCATCGAAACCAGCTTCCTTTTGGCGGCTACCGGCATCACGGCGCCCGTTGGGTTTTGCGCGCTGGGGGAGACCAGCACCGCGGCAGGGCGATAGCTGACGATGGCCTCATTCAGCGCCGGAAGGGAGATGCCTTCCTGCGGATCGGTGGCGATTTCAAGCGCCTTGAGGCCCATTGACTCCAGAAGCAGCAATGCGCCAAACCAGGCGGGACGTTCGATCGCCACAACATCCCCGGCAACGCAGACGGCCTGTAGCGCCAGGCGTACGGCCTGAGTGGCCCCGCCCGTGACGATCAGTTCGTCGGGGCCGAAGGTCGCGCCCCACTGGACGGCCCTGCGGGCTATCTGATAACGCAGATCGGCTCTTCCCGGCGGCATGCTGTAGGTCTGTCCGCAGGCCTCCAGACGGCGACTTGCGGACTGTAGAACCCGCTGCAGCCGGGCCGCCGGCAGCCAGGCCGGATCGGGCTGCGCGGCGCCAGGCGGAACCAGGCGACTCTCCTGACCGCTAAACAGCGTTCTGGCGAGGGTCGACATATCCACGGAGACCGGAGCGGCGTTGGGGACCGCGCCAGACGCGGCTGCGGGGGTGACGAGGCTGACGTAATACCCGGAGCGCGGGCGGGCGACGATCAGCCCTTCGGCTTCCAGAAAACGCAATGCTTCCTGGGCCGTCGGGATGCTGACCTGCTCCCGTTCAGCCAGTTTGCGTACTGAAAGCAGGCGGTCGCCGGGATGAAGCGCGCCGGCAATGATGGCCTGTCGGAGCGAAAGGGCAATGCGCTGATAGCGGGGAAGCATGGGATCTGTACAGGCTGGTTTTCAATAAATCTGAATATATCCGCTTAGCGCCCGTAACGCTATTCTCGGCTGCAAATGACGAAGACACGGAGATTGCCATGAAAGCTAAAAATTTTGACCTTGCCGCCTATTTTCAGCGTATTGATTATCGCGGTTCGCCGCGAGCGGATGCCGCAACGCTGCATGACGTTATGCAGAGACAGCTATTTTCAATTCCGTTTGAGAATATCGACGTGCGGGACGGGAAAGGCGTTTCGCTGGTCGCGGAAGATATTGTCGAAAAACTGATCGGACGGCAGCGGGGCGGATATTGCTACGAAGTTAACGCGCTGTTTGCCATGGCGCTTGACGCGCTGGGGATCCCTTACCAGTTTGCCGCCGCGCGCCCGATGTTCTATCCAGCCCGCCGCCCGCGAACGCATATGGTAGTGATTGCTTTTGTTGACGGCAGGCGCTGGCTGTGCGATCTCGGGTTTGGTCATTATGGAATACGGGCGCCCGTTGACCTCGCCATTCTTGATACTGAACAGCCGCAAAATCCGGATACCTTCCGTCTCAGCCTCGATGCGACCGGCGTGTATACGCTGCAGGCGTGGGTTGATAGCGGCTGGCACAACCAATACAGTTTCGATCTCTCGCGCCACGAGCTGATCGATTTTGAGCCCGCCAACTATCTGAACTCTACCCACCCGGACACCGTGTTTGTCAGGCAATTAGTGGTCGTGTTACACCATCCCGACGGCAGAGATATTCTCTCCGGCCAGGCGCTTAAGACGATCCGCGGCCAGGAGACGCGCCAGCGGCTGCTCTCCGATGACGAGCTCCCGCATATACTGCGCGAGACGTTCAGGGTGACGGTGCCTGAGCCCGCTTCAGCGCTGGCGGATAAATCGCTCGTCAGCTGATTTTTTTGTCATCAGCGGCGGAGATTATCCGGCCTCCGCCGCTGGGCACGTGCGTTCTGATGGCGGCGTGGAGGGGATATTGACCGCCGCTTATGGCGCCAGTGCGGCCGCTGGCAGCCCTTTACCGGGGAGCCTGACCGGCCAGCGGACTTCTCCGACGCCGTTCAACTGGGGTCGGGAGAATAAAAAGCCCTGAAAAAGACGAATTCCGATAGCGTGAAGCCAGCACCACTCTGCAATGGTCTCCACGCCCTCGGCGACGACGGTGATCCCGAGGTCTTCGCAGCATCTGACCACGGATACCACAATCGCCTGCTTGGCTCCGCTCATGTGAATATTGCGCACCAGCTCGGCGTCGATCTTAATTTTATTCGGCTGGAAGCGGGTCAGAAGCGAAAGTCCAGAATAGCCGGCGCCAAAATCATCAATGGCCAGGCTCATGCCGGCCACGCGGATATCCTTCAGCACCTGCTGAAACTCGGTGAAACCGGAGATAACCTCGGTTTCGGTGACTTCTATTATAATTTGCTCCGGCTTTAGCCCGGCGTCGCGGATTTTATCCAGTAAAAACGCCACCGAGCCGGTGCGGTTATACAGCGAGCCCGGCAGCAGGTTTACCGCCAGCCGCTGCTCACCGAGGTTAATGCTGCCGGCAAGCGAAAAGGCGTAGGCTTTGGTTTCCAGATCGAAATCGTAGCGCTTCTTTTCCGGCACCGAGGAGAACATCTCCGCCGGTGAGCCGCCAGATGGGCTGCGGATCAGCGCCTCAAACGATGAGATATGGCCGCTTTCCGGCTCGACAATCGGCTGAAGCGCAAACTGGCAGGGCTGCCCGGGAGACAATTCCGACAGCGGGCAGAGCGAAGGGGTGCCACGGCTCTCCATCGTCCACAGCGCGGGATTGAGCCCTTCCGGCAGAATATAGCGCCCGCCGTGCGCGATAAAGGCCTTGATAAACTTGAACATCCGGTCATCCGCAGAGAGCGCGTTTCTGAACTCACCTAAATGGAGGATCTGTTCCGTCAACGCCCCCGGCTTGTTTAGCTGCAAATCAAACAGATGCATACCGATATCGCGAAACCGCCGGTAGGCAGAGTAATCGCGCATTAGCTCCACCACGTCGGTGTGGCGCGGGTCGTTGCGGATCTGGCTGAATAGCGCATCGACCACCTGCTCATCGCCCTCCAGGACCTGAAAAAACTGGGACCCACTAAAAATCAGGATACCGGTGACGTGGAGGTTTGTGTTTTTCTGTCGTGCCCGGCTGACGAGAGTGCTCAGGTCGGTCGGCTGCCAGGCGGGAGCTAACTGACTCCGGTAGATCAGTGTGGTCAGCATATATTTCCTTGTTGGATCGGACTAATGGGTGCCAGTCTGCGCGAGGGAATAAGTCCTGGCCCGAGGTCCTCTGACCTAAGCGGATACGGTGTTCATGCCTTTGCCAATTATCAGGGCGTGACGCTGGTCTTTTCGAACGTCGCTATCACGCTGAGAGTCGCTTACTTTACCCTGAACGGCGCGCTATTCCATGTTTATCTTAGTTCTGCCGGGCGCTTGAGGAAAACGCTCTCAGCCTGCTCGTCCGCTGGTGCATAAAGCGTGCCTGCGCGAGCGTAATAAGGTTAGTATCCACAAATTAACGAGGAGTAGTCATGAAACTGATTGGCATGCTGGATTCACCCTATGTGCGGCGCGTAGCAATATCGCTGGCGGCTTACGGCATGGCTTTTGAACACCGGCCGCTGTCCGTGTTTAGCGACTATGCGGCCTTTGCCGAGCTGAATCCGGCGGTGAAAGCCCCAACCCTGCTGCTGGATGATGGCACGGTGTTAATGGATTCCACGCTGATATTGCACTATCTGGAAGCGCAGGCGGATGCCGCCGCTAAGCTTTTGCCCGCGGATATTGCGGCGCTGGCGGAGGATAGCCGCTTGCTCGGGCTGGCGCTCGCGGCGAGTGAGAAGGCGGTGCAGCACGTTTACGAGCATCGCCTGCGGCCGGAGGAGAAAAGGCATCAGCCGTGGATAGACCGGGTCACCCGGCAGCTGCTGGCGGATTGCGCCGCATGGGAGGCCGGGCTGCAGCATCGTCAAATCAACGACGCCAGGCTGGATCAGGTCGCCATTACCAGCGCCGTGGTGTGGGGGTTCATTCAGATGATGATTCCAGAGGTGGTCAGCGCCAGCGGCTACCCGCGACTGCAGGCGATCTCTCAGCAGCTTGAGGCGCTGCCGCTGTTTGCGAAATTTCCCGCGCAGAGCTGAGCGCTGAGACGGGGTATCGAGCTTTGTCCGCGATCGCGGCGTGGCGTTCACTCTCGGCCCGGCGGGTCGGCATCGACTGCCGCCGGACGTTATCGCTGCGCTATGCGAAGGGCGGGGAAGAGGCCGCCGCTCCCGCGCGGGCCTACCTCAGCGGCATACGGTATTCGATCATCCCGCTTTTGCTGGCGATCCAGTCATAAAGCCGCTGCCCGCGCAGGTTCGTTTCATGCGTATGCCAGTAAAGGTGGGCGCAGTGCCGCTTTCTCGCCTGCCGCTGAACGTGCTCGATAAGCCGCTTACCAATCTGTTTGCCCCGCACATCAGCGCTGACAAAGAGGTCCTCCAGATAGCAGTAATCCGTGTCGGCCCACGTCGAACGGTGAAACAGGTAGTGCACCAGCCCGACGACGGTTCCGTTCTCTTTTGCCACCGCGCAGTACACCGGCTCGATGGGATTAAAGAAACGGTTCCAGGTTAGCTGGGTGGTGCTTTCCGCAATATCGACGCGATAAAACGTCTGATAGTTTTTCCATAACGCTAACCACTGCGGGTAATCATTTTCGGCAACGATCTCGACAGTAATATTGTCTGGATCGCCAGTCATTGCTGCTCTGTGCATCGCTTTTCCTTGTTTGTGTTATGACCCGATTGTCTCTGTGCCGGTGATGTTAGGGAGATTTTTGGTTCCAGATAAGTCACGCTTTTTGTATATTTATAGGATCCACTTTTACCAAAAGGACGTGGGCGCCTGTGAAAAAAACCGTTTCTCCTCTGTTTGAGGATCTGCTGTTAGAGAGCGGGACCATCAAGGATCAGGTCTATCATGCGATTCGTCGCGCTATCCTCGACGGCCGCCTGAGCGCGGGTGCAAAAATTCCCTCCAGCCGCGCGCTGGCCGAAGTGATGGGGATTTCGCGTAACTCGGTTATTGCCGGCTTTGAGCGCCTGAGCGATGAGGGCTATCTGGTCACGCGGGAGGGGGCGGGGACGTTTGTGGTCAAGCATATCCCCGACTGGCTTATCCATACGGACGACTCGGGTGGCGGGCAGGTTGACGGTCCGCCGTCGGTCGGGTCGCTTAATCCGGATATCACCGGGCTGCGGCCCCTGTGGTCAGAAAGCCAGGCCGGAGGCGGCGCAAACCGCCTGTTTGCCGTGGGCGTCGGCTGCACCGATCTCTTCCCCTACGATCTCTGGGGCCGCCTGCTGGGGAGAGTCTGGCGGCAGTCGCGCCGCGAGATTGGCCTTCACGCCAGCCCCCATGGTTATCAACCTCTGCGGCGGGTGATATGTCAGTACATTCAGTCGACGCGAGGGGTTAACTGTACGGAGGATCGCGTGATTATCGTCAACGGTATCCAGCAGGCGCTGGATATCACCGCGCGCTCGCTGCTTTCGCGTGGAGATGAGGTGTGGCTCGACGATCCCGGCTATAACGGCGCCCGCGGCGCGTTTGCCTCGGTAGGGGCAACGGTCAGGCCGGTGAGGGTCGATAGCCAGGGAATGGACGTTGAGTACGGAATGACGCATTATCCTCACGCCCGGCTGGCCTATACCGCACCCTCGCACCAGTTCCCGCTGTGCGCCACCCTTAGCCTCGCGCGCAGGCTGGCCCTACTGGCGTGGGCCGAATCCCGGCAGGCGTGGATCTTCGAAGACGATTACAATAGCGAGTTTCGCTACGCCGCGCGTTCATTGCAGGCTCTGCAGGGGCTGGATAAGCATAATCGGGTCATTTACGCCGGGACGTTCTCTAAGATGATGTATCCGGAGTTTCGCCTCGGTTTCCTGGTCGTTCCCGGTCATTTACGCGAGCAGTTTGCCACGACGAAATACTTCTCCGATCTGTGCAGCGGCTATCTTGAGCAGGCGGTGCTGGCCCGTTTTATCGCAGAAGGCCACTACGCCAGCCACGTTCGTCGGGTCCGCAAAGCCTGCTATGAGCGTAAGCTGGCGCTGGCCGCCGCCGTTGAGCGCTATCTGCCGCAGAAAATGAGCGTTCATCCGACGGATTCCGGCGTGCATCTGGTGTGCTGGCTGCACGGCGGCCTGACGGCAGAATACGTGGTGGAGAGAGCCCGCGAGCTGGGGATGGGGATCCAAACCTTTGCCCGCTACTGCCAGCGGCCGATGGCGCGGGAGGGGGTTTTGCTGGGCTTTGCCAACCATTCGCCCGCAACGCTAGAGGAGGGGATTCGCCGCCTTGCGCAGGCGCTGTGATGCTGGCCCAATGAATATGGATAAGCCGTTTCGATAAAATGCGCCGATCTGCGCAGAGACAGAGGAAAGTCGATGTTTAGTCCCTGGCTGAGCCGCTGGGCGCTTATTGCGGATGGTGAACCGGTCATGACCCATACGTCGCATCTTTTGCCGGTGTTGACCGTCAAAGAGGGCATAAAAGCGATGCTCAAGCTCACCGCCGATAGCAGTGAGCGAACCGGCTGCGAGCTGATGGCGTGGTGGGACGGGCGGGGAGCGGCGCAGGTGCTGGCTCATGAACCGGGGGCGCTTCTATTAACGCGAGCGACCGGCGAGGCGTTGCTGTCCGTCATGTCGAGAACGGGGGAGGATGAGAGGGCCTGCCGGATCGTTTGCGAAGTTGCCAGCCGTCTGCACGTCCCGCCAGCGGCGGCGCTGCCGAAGCTCACGCCCCTGGAGAGCTGGTTTGGCGATCTCGAGCCCGCCGCGCGAACTCATGGCGGCATACTGACCCGCTGCGCAGCGGTGGCGAAGGCGCTGCTGTCCGCTCCCCGCGAGGTTGTCGTACTGCACGGCGACCTGCATCACGGCAATATTCTCGATTTCGCCACTTCCGGGTGGCTGGCCATTGACCCTAAGGGCTTAATCGGCGAGCGCGGCTTTGATTTTGCCAATATATTTACCAATCCCGACCTGGCGGATCCCGCGACGCCGGTCGCCGTCAGGCCTGAGATATTTCAACAGCGGTTGCGCGTTGTGACGGAGCAGGCTGAACTCGATCGCCAGCGTCTGCTGATGTGGATAGTCGCCTGGTGCGGCCTCTCCTCCGCGTGGCTTCTTGATAGCGGAGAGCCCGCCCCGGTCACCTGATTATCCCCCGGGCCGCGGGAAGAAGGTAAGCGCTATCGCTCTGTTGCACCGAACCGGCGTTGCGGCCGGGCGCGGCGATTCAGCCTGTTCCTGCGTATCGCCGGTGGCGGTAACCGCGTTGACGAATACGCAAAATGGCAGAATGAAAGAGATAAACAAAGCCGACACTCATATTTTCAGCGTCGGCAGCCGCTCACGAGCGACGAGGAATCAAATCGATGCCTTCAGCCAGCCGGCAACATCCTCGGTGGTGATATTGTTTTTCGCATTAAACGTTTCGCTCATTGGCCACCACGTGCCGACTCCTCGCGCAAATGCGGCACGGTAGCGAAGCATCCGATCGTCGGGGTCAGCACCAAGCGCATCAAGCAGCGCGGGGAGGGTTAAGACGTGCTTCCTGAAGGATTGCTGCGTCACCTGTTCTACCGTCGAGGCGAGCTTAGCCCAGGAGAGGGTTTCACCGGCAACAAACACCACTTCATTCCTGATACGCGGCTGATGCAAATAGATGGCGGTCGTCAGGCGGCCAATATCGGCGGGTGAGGTGACCGTGACCCGGGTATCCCAGCTCCCGAGGGCGTTAACTGTTTTTTCTGCGAGATTAACCACGTTAAACGCCGGTTCAAACAGAAAGCTGGTAAACATGCCGGTTGAAACAATGACCCATTCCGTTGCCTTTTGCCCGCGCAGCAGACTTCTGACATCGTACTGCTCATCCCACACCGGCTGGCCGCTTCCTTTACCGACAACGTCATAGTTAACGCCGAACTGCCAGGGGAAGTAGCGCGTCACCTTCGCGTCGAGAACGGCCTGCGCGATCTTCAGCTGCGTGCCTGCGCCGGCGACAAAGCCCATGCAGTTTATGACGGTGTCATACCCGAGGAATATTTCCCGCAGCGACGCCGTCGTAGCAACGGCCATATCCAGCGAAATGAATTTAGCGCCCGCCGCCGCATGCTTTTGATGACTCTCATAGCGAAGGCGGCCTTGTGCATCCCGTGACTCAGGGGAAACGATGACCGTCACCGATCCCATACGCTGCGCCACGCCAGGCACCAGCGCGCTGAGCAGGGCATCGCCCAGTTGTCCCGCTCCCAGCACCAATACTTTCTCTGGAGAAGTGAGTTTACGATCTTGCATGTTGATACCTCAGCCTGTAAAGCAGCGAATTTACTGCACTGAGGGCAAGTTTACTGGCATGAAGGTCATTCGATAAGTCTACGAATACAGGTTAGACTGTGAGTAAAAATGGAATAGTTGCACGTCAGGGCGAGGGTGGAATGATGGATAAGCTGGATGCAATGCAGGTCTACGTCCACGTGGTGGATACGCACAGTTTCGCCAGGGCAGCGGAGGTGCTGGGCCTGCCGCGATCGACCGTTTCTCGCGTCATCAAGGAGATGGAAACCTATCTGGGACTTCAGCTTTTACAGCGAACCACGCGAAAGCTGAGCGTCACGGCCGACGGACGCCGATACTACGAAGAGTGCAAAAGGATCCTCGCCGATATCGCTACCGTGGAGTCGTCCTTTCCGGGTAGATCGGGCCAGCCGAGAGGGCGCTTTAAAGTGGGGATGCCTCACTCCCTGGCAAGGCACAGCTTTATCCCCAGGGTACATGAATTTTTAGACCGCTACCCTGAGCTGGAGATGATCCTTTGCTCGAGCGATAACGTTGAGGACCTGGTTCAGGAAGGGTATGACTGTGCGATCAGAGCAGGAAGGGTCGAAGACTCTACGACCCTGGTTGCCCGCCCGCTCGCCAGGTTTACATGGGCGGTGATGGCCTCGCCGAACTATATCGCGGCGCACGGGAAGCCTGAATCTCTGGACTGTCTGGAGAACCACCGGGCGGTGGGATTCCTTAATCACCGAACCGGGCGCACCACGGAGTGGCTATTTACGCTGGAGGGCGAAGAGAGGGCGGTTCGCCTGCGGGAAACCCTGGTCGTCGATGATACTGATGCCTATATACAGGCCGGTCTTGCGGGAGCTGGATTAATTAGAGTGGCCAGCTATCTGGCGGCTCCCTATTTAAAAACTGGAGCCCTGGTCTCCTGCCTGAATATGTGCTCTTTCGATTTACCCCTGTTTTTGGTCTACCCACAGAACCGCTACCTCCCCCCCGCGGTGCGCGCGTTCTATGAATGGAGCAAAACGGTTCTTAATACCCCGGACAATCGTTGATATTGCCCGGGTAGCGCCGAAAGAGGATTAGCCTTTCCAGGGCGACTGGCGAATGATGCGGCAGAAATCAAACGGCGCAAAGCCGGGGTCTTTGTCCTTCAGGACATCCGCCTTCACGTTGCCAAACGTCGTTTCGGGGCGGTGCTTGATGCCATCGTAGAAGGCCTGGATAATCTCCTCCTTGAAGTTGTCAAGGCGCGGATACTGGTTAACGACGGCTGCTCTCTCCTTATCTTCGAAGGTATCGTAGCCGATGCCCAAAACATCCATCCCCACGCCGGCGGTAACAAGCTCAATTTCCGGGGCCATAAATTCCGGGATGCCGGGCGTCGTGTGCAGGGCAATAGCGGTCCACACTTTATCAATATCCTGCTGCTTCATCCCATAGCCTTGCATAAACTCGCGGGCCGCATTCGCGCCGTCCACCTCAAAGCGTTTATCACAGCTGCAGTGCTCATGCGTTAAACCGATGTCGTGGAACATGCATCCCACGTATAAAAGTTCATGATCGACCAGGCGCAGGGAAGATCCGTCGGTGATGATTGGGCATATATGCCTCTCGGATGAGCAGGACAACAATCGCGGGTTCTGGCTGGTGCCGGAGTGGCAACGCCAGGGCTATATGACCGAAGCCTGCCGTATCGTGACGGATTTCTGGTTTAACACTCTTAACCGGGAGGCCCTGCGAGCGCCGAAGGCCAGCGGAAATGACGCCTCCAAAAAAATATCGCTGAATGACGGGATGCGCCTGATTCAAACCGGTAAGAAACAGTATATAGAGGGGGGGCTGGACTCCGAATTATGGGAAATCACCAGAGAGGAATGGAACCGTCAGAGCCGAGGCTGACCTGCCTCAGCCGTGAACGAATGCACGTGCGCAGCAGGCCGGTCTGTTCGTCACATATCTAAAACGAGGGCTTTTATCTTTTCTGCCTTTTCAAAATGATCCAGCTTCATCTCCATGATCCACCAGTGCGCAACCTCCATCAGCAGCTCAGGGTCATCATTTTTATTGGCAAAAAAGGCGTAGAATGAAAGCCCCACTTGACTGCCCTTAGCCGCGATTTTTGCCTCACAGGTGGTGATGATTTTTTCCTTCATTGCTGCCCGCACGTGCTCTCCTGTTTATTCGCAAGATCTCAGACTGTTTCAAATAATATTCGCGGCCGCGGCCGGCGATGAAGGTCATGCAGAAGCAGGGGAAATGCTTTTCTCCTGCACGCCCTGAGAGGACCCAAACGCGCCTTGCTGCGTCAAATTCCGCTATTTTATGCGCTTACACCTACATGAACCCGGTCACAAAAAATGCATAAAGTTTTTAGCCTGCAGGGAGCACGGCGCTACAGGTTCATTTTGTTAATGGCCAGTTACAGCTTGTCGCGACTAAATGTTAAACCTGATTCATGCGACAAACGCATCAGTCCATGAGTTTATTGCGCTTATTTACTTTATTTTACTGAGCCAGTCTGCTGCAACAGGCGCGGTGAAAGCGTCAATAACAAACTGGAGATTAAGATGTATTCCTCTCACGCAAGCATGACGGCCTGGGGCAGAGCCAGCGCGATACTGCGCGTAACCTCTGGCAATTTTCTGGAGCAATTTGATTTTTTCCTGTTCGGATTTTATGCCACCTACATCGCGCATACCTTCTTTCCTGCCAGCAGCGAATTTGCCTCGCTGATGATGACTTTCGCGGTCTTTGGCGCGGGCTTTTTGATGCGTCCTGTCGGCGCCATCGTACTGGGCGCCTATATTGATAAAGTTGGCCGACGTAAAGGGCTGATCGTGACGCTGTCCATCATGGCCTCGGGCACCTTCCTGATTGTCCTCATCCCCTCCTATCAAACGATTGGACTCTGGGCGCCGCTGCTGGTGCTGGCGGGTCGTTTATTACAGGGTTTTTCAGCAGGCGCAGAGCTGGGCGGCGTGTCGGTTTATCTGGCTGAAATAGCCACCCCAGGGCGCAAAGGCTTCTTCACCAGCTGGCAATCCGGCAGCCAGCAGGTGGCCATTATGGTGGCGGCAGCCATGGGCTTTGCGCTTAATGCCGTCATGGAAGAAAGCGCCATACGTGAATGGGGATGGCGTTTGCCTTTCCTGTTCGGCTGCCTGATTGTGCCTTTCATCTTTTTCCTGCGCCGCAGGCTGGAAGAGACCGAGGAGTTCACCAGCCGCCGTCATCATCTGGCAATGCGCGAGGTGTTTAAAACCCTGTTGGCTAACTGGCAGGTGGTTATCGCCGGCATGCTGATGGTCGCCATGACCACCACCGCATTTTATTTGATTACCGTATATGCGCCGACCTTCGGTAAGAAGGTACTGATGCTCAGCGCTTCTGACAGCCTGCTGGTAACGTTGCTGGTTGCGATTTCTAACTTCCTGTGGCTGCCGGTAGGCGGCGCGCTGTCCGACCGTTTTGGCCGCAAGCCGGTCCTGATTAGCATGGCCTTGCTGGCCCTGGTCTCCACGTATCCTGCGCTTAGCCTGCTGGCGAATGCCCCCAGCTTTTCCATGATGCTGGCGGTGCTGCTGTGGCTCTCCTTCCTCTACGGCCTTTACAATGGCGCGATGATCCCGGCGTTGACCGAGATTATGCCTGTGGAGGTGCGGGTTGCCGGTTTCTCGCTGGCTTACAGCCTGGCAACCGCTGTTTTTGGCGGATTTACGCCGGTTATTTCTACCGCGTTGATTGAGTTCACCGGCGATAAGGCCTCTCCCGGCTACTGGATGAGCTTTGCCGCCGTATGCGCCTTGCTGGCGACGCTTTATCTCTATCGCCGCAGCGCGCTTTCGCTGCAAGCAGCAGGTTAACCAGAGGGCAGGTAATGAAAAAAATGAATCCCTTACTCCCTGTCGCGCTGGCGCTTGCTGTCGTCAGCCCCCAGGTGCTGGCAAAAGACGTCACCGTCATGATCTCAGGCGGCTTCAAAGCCGCGCTGGAGAAACTGGCCCCACAATTTGAAGCAGCCAGCGGCGATAGCATCATTTTGGTGTCTGGCCCCTCAATGGGTAAAACACCTCAGGCCATTCCCGCGCGGCTGGCGCGCGGCGAACGCGCCGATGTGGTGATCATGGTGGGCGAGGCGCTGGATAATCTGCAAAAAGAGAACTGGCTACAGCGTGGTTCGCGCGTGGAGCTCGCCGACTCGTCGATTGGCATGGTGGTCAAGCAAGGCGCTCCTCAACCCAGGTTTAAAACGACGGCGGAACTGCGCGATACGCTCCTGCATGCTAAATCCATTGCGTATTCTGATAGCGCCAGCGGCCGCTATGTCAGCAGCCAGCTTTTCAAAAAACTGGGTATCGAAGAGCAGGTAAAAGAGAAGGCGCACATGATTGAGCGCATTCCTGTGGCATCCGAGGTGGCAAAAGGAACCTATACGCTCGGGTTCCAGCAGGTCAGTGAGCTGATTCCCGTCCCGGGCGTGACCTTTATTGGCGAGCTGCCGGAAAACCTGCAGTACATTACGCGCTTTGCCGGCGCGGTAACCGCCAATGCCGATCATCGCCGGGAGGGTAAAGCGCTGCTGGATTTCCTCTCTTCCGCCGAGGTGCAAAGCGTCATTCGAACCACCGGTATGAGAAGCGTGAAGGCAGAGAAGCCGCTTAAACCGCGCGATAGAGTTCAGTAAGCAGTTTTTCCAGCTCGGCGGCGACGTAGGACTGCATACGTCCGCGGCGCCTGATCAGTCCCACCGTGCGCATCACCTGCGGCTCCGTCAGCGGCAGGTGGGTGAGCACCGAATGCTCTATCGTCGGCAACGACATCGCGGGAACGGCGGCAATGCCGATTCCCGCTTCAACCATACCCAGCATGGTCGTCACGTGGCGGGTTTCACAAATGCTGGGACGCTGTGGAATGATGTGTTCCAGCATCTTGTCGAGCAGATTGCGGTTGCCGGAAGTCTTATCGAGCCCGACATAATCCTGCTGATAAAACTCGTGCCAGGTCAGGCTTTTTTTACCGGCGAGAGGGTGCTCTCGCCGGCAGGCGGCCACGTAGGGGTCCCTCACCAGCGGTAAAAATTCGATATTGGGCTGCATGCTCATCTCAAAAGAGATGCCGAAGTCGGCCTGGCCGCTGGCAACCGCTTCAATGACGTTTCCTGCGCTGCTATCAATAAGCTTGACGCGTACCCGTGGATAGCGGGTCTGGAAGCGGCGAATAATGTCAGGCATGAAATAGTAGGCCGCCGAGGGCACCGTAGCGACGGTGACCAGCCCCACGCGGTCCTGGCTGACCTTGTCGATATCCGCTAATACCAGCTCAACGTTTGCCAGCAGCTGATCCGAACGCTCGGCAAAGGTTTGCCCATAAAGCGTCAGGGTGACCCGGCGGGTCGTTCTGTCGAATAATTTAATGCCCAGCGCGGATTCCAGCTTCTCTATTCTGCGGCTCAATGCCGATTGTGACAGGCAGATGGACTCAGCGGCACGCCGAAAGTTACCGTATTCAACCAGCGCCCGGAAGGCGTAAAGATCGTTGAGATCAAAATTAACGGGCATAGCGGCGGACAATCCTTTTAGAGGTGATAAGAGCTTAAGGGAAAGATGATAGTCACATATTGGATAACGGCAACATAATACCCGCGCCGGCTGTCGCCGCGGCGCGTAGACTCAGGTCATGACAGGGTTGAATAGAGATTTTTGCATCGAAATGCATTGTTATGCATTTATTTGTGAGTTTACGATCTAAACATTGCAAAATAATGCAAGTCATGCCAGGCTGTTTGCATCGAGGAGTCAACTATGTTCATTGAAGATCGTTTAAACAAAATTAAAAAAATCATTCAGGAGAACAAAAGTGTCTCGATAGAAACACTTGTCTCGCGAATGGGGGTGTCTAAAGACACCATCAGGCGCGACCTGATCAGGCTCGAACAGGACAATGTCATCAAGCGGACTCATGGCGGGGCGGTGATCAACAGCCGTGACGCCCTGATTTTTGATTACAGCCAGCGCTCGGGAACCCTTAGCCCGGTTAAAGAAAAGATTGCTAAAAAAGCAGCAGAGTTAATCCACGACAACGCCAGCGTCATCTTTGATGCGTCGACCACGGTTGAAGCCGTTATCCCTAAACTTGCTGATAAACACATACTGGCAATCACTAACTCTTTAACCAATGCCAACCGGCTGGCTAAAAACGCAACAACCGATGTGAAGATTTTGCCAGGGAAACTGCACAAAGAGCAGCTCTTTTTGTTCGGCAGTGAAACCATTCAGAAATTAGCCGAATATCACGTTGACTATGTTTTGCTGGGGATTTTCGCCATTTCTGACAAAGGCGTTTTCATTCATACCGAAGAAGAAGGCCTGGTGAAGAGGCAGATGGTCATGCAGGGAACCAGGGTCATCGCCCTGGCAGATAACAGCAAAATTAATACCACAGGCTTTTTCAAGGTGTGTGACCTGTCTCTGATTGATTGTCTGATTACCGATATACGTCCTGACGACAGTTTTATTCAGGCGTTACAGGAAAGCGACGTCGAACTGATTCTGACTGCTACTTGATTGCGAGGTAAATTATGTACTCTAAAGATATCCAGCTGCAAACTACCGAACCCCCACGTAAATTCACTGATGTCCCGCCTGTATTTTTAAGCGATGCAACAATGGTTGAACGAAAAAATAAAGTACTGGCGAGAATGAATGAGGAAGGTTTCGATGCGCTCGTTATCTATGCGGATAAAGAGCACGGGGGTAACTTTGAGTACCTGACAGGGTTTGTTCCTCGGTTTGAGGAAGGCCTGCTGATCCTCGACAAATCAGGTAGCGCAACGGTTATTCTGGGAAATGAGAACCTGAAAATGGCTAACTATTGCCGTATCCCGGTTACCCTGAAGCATTGTCCATATTTCTCTCTGCCTAACCAGCCAATGGATAATGAAAAGTCGCTCGAAGCGCTGTTCATTGAGTCAGGCTTGAACTCCCGGTCTAAAGTTGGTCTGGTCGGCTGGAAAATGTTCACCTCTACTCTGGGCGATAATAAGGCCTATTTCGACCTGCCTTACTTTATCGTTGAGGCTGTTAAAAACAGCACCGCTCCCAACGTGGTCCTTGAAAATGCCGCCCATCTGTTTATTCGCGGTGATAAAGGCGCCCGAAGCACAAATAATGAAAACGAAATTGCCCACTATGAGTACGGCGCAAATCTGGCTTCCAACGCTATTCTGGATGCCATGAACGCGGTAGAGCCGGGTATTCGTGAAACCGAACTCGGCGCGCTGTTGGCCGCAGAAGGGCAGTATCAGACCGTTGTGACCATTGCAGCAGCCGGTCAACGTTTTGCAAAAGCGAACTTCTACCCGACATATAAAAAAGTGGAACGCGGCAATTCTCTCTCACTGACCACCGGTTTTAAGGGCGGGCTATCCAGCCGCACCGGCTTTGTGATAGCAGACGAGAGCGGGCTCCCTGAAAATCAGAAAGATTATCTGGATCGTGTGGCAAAACCATATTTTGTGGCAGTCGTCAGCTGGCTGGAAAACATCAAAACAGGGATGACTGGCGGCGAATTGTACGATCTGGTTGAGTCAGTTCTGCCGAAAGCGCAATACGGCTGGCACCTCAATCCGGGTCACCTCAGCGCTGATGAGGAGTGGATGTCCTCTCCCGTCTACCGTCATTCAGAGGAAACGCTGAAGAGTGGGATGATTATGCAGATCGATATTATTCCCTCTATAGCGGGCTATACCGGCGTCAGCGCAGAAGAGAGCGTGGCGTTAGCCGATGCCGCGCTGCAGAAAAAAATCCAGGCGTCTTATCCTGAACTGTGGGCACGTATCGCCGCTCGCCGCGAGTATATCCGTAAGGTACTTCATATTAATATTGCGGATGATGTGATCCCGCTGGCGAATACGGTGGCGTATCTGCGGCCGTTCTTGCTGGCGAAAGATAAGGCTTTTGCCGTTCAATAACCTCTCCCCCCCAAACAGGGAGGCGTGTTTTTGTGACGGAAGTCATATAATAACGTCCGGTTATTGTGATGTTGTTTGCATTAAATGGATTTTGCACTATTGAATCAGCCCGTTATATCTCTGCGGTTTTTTTTCGTCCCGTTTGCCCAGAACGACGACACCGGTCGATCGGCAGGCTGCCGCGCTTTGCGTCAGAGGCGGTCTCGCCGTGCTGCCGGTGAGACAGAGGTTGAGGCTGAGGGCTGCTTTGAGAGATCAACGGACATTGTTAACAGCCTTCTGTGTGAATTATCAGGGAGCAGGTCACATCTACTTTAACAGTTCCTGATTGAAGGCAAAAAAAACCCGCCAGCGGCGGGGATTTCTTTTTAACAGGTTGCTGAGTGCGACTATGCAGCATGACTCACTTTTGCATTGGCCTGCTTCACAGCAGCCATGTAAGTTGTGTGCAGTGTACCCATTACCGGTGACGTCGTAGCCACCCCATTTTTAATCGGGGCAAGATCAAACCAGTCACTATCGTAGGGAAGCTCAATGCGAACTGCCATATCGAACTTCGTATCATGAGCCAGTCCAGATACAGCGAAACCGGCATCTGTCGTTTTGAGCAAAAACTCAGTCGGATAGATTTTATCGGTCTTCTGGCTCGTCCCATAGACAACCATCACTTCGTGGTCTGCATCCGACACCGCGATCACTAATCCGGGGCGGAGCTTTGGCCCAGGTACATCAGGGAATCCTGGCAGGTGTGGAAAGCGACACCATACAAAATCACCTGGCTCAGGCAGTTGTGGAAAAGGTTTAGTGGTAGTTGCCATCTTCTCTCCTTATAAAAGAGTTTTATTAAATCGCTCCTCCGATTTACCGCTTGCAGTTGAGGCTTCACGAATAGCCTGGATTTGAGCAGTGGTGAGTGGACCATCATCTTTCTCGTAATGCGGCAGATAGGCATCAGCCAGTTTACGAAGAGCCAAGTGGGCCAACTCGGTTTTAGTCATCCCTGTTACCGTCATCAGCGCTTCCAGCGTGATTCCGCTGATGGCGTTCGGCGTATCTTTCTCGCGTAAGCGAAGAACGAAATCGCCGGTTTTTTTAACGATGTGGACTGTCATATTGTTTACCTCGGTTGTTACAGTGATTTACCTCTCTTATTGAAGACGGACTTATCTATGCCCTGATTTGGCCATTAGATTGTTTTTCATATGTTTTCTCCGGTTTATTTGTGTCGTTTCTCAACGTTCTTCGAAATGAAGCAGAATTAATATATCAATATGATATCAATACTTCAAGTGAAAAAGATATCAATTTGATATTTATTGTATAACTTTATGAAACGTTTGAATTTATACCAAGGGTGTCAAATTACGAAGGGAAGTTAAAATTTAGGGGATTCTATTGTAGTGGAAATATCCCGGGCGGGACCTTGACGCAAGGTGCGACCGCGCGAAATGGGATTGCACCTTACTTCACGGCAGGCGTCGTTGGGTTTACTGCCGGGATGCAAGGAGCGCAGCCATGTTGTGTCCGCTCCCGGCACACGGCGGACCTCCTGCGGCAAATATGACGCCTGCCAGGAGGCTCCTTTATCTTTTTATTTGTCGGTTATTGTCCTTCTAAAATGGGCGGCGCCGCTTCAGCATTACCTCAGCCGTGCCGGGCTTTTCAGCATCCCAATCAGTGCCATACTGCAGACCATGACCACCGCTGCCAGTAACGCCATTGTCTGAAGGCCAACTCTCGTCGACACCAGGCCTCCGACAAGCGCGCCCGTGCCGATCGCGCCATTGAAAATAGCGACGTAGACGGCTGATGCGGGCTGCGCCGTATTACCCGCGCTACGCAGCAGCCAGGTTTGTAAGCCAACGAACACGATGGCCATTCCTGCTCCCCAGATTGCAAGCAGCGTACCGGTGAACCCGACCGGAAGCGATGATCCGCTCTTTATGCCCAGCATACCCAGCGCGCCTGCGCTTAGCAGCAGTGACGTCATAATCAGTATCTTGATATGTCGATCGATAAGTTTACCGGCAATGATATTCCCCAGCAGGCCGGCGAGTCCTGAAATAAGCAGCAGAGCTGAAATGGTTGCCGTCGGTATCCCATGGGTCTGAGTCAGCAAGGGCTCAAGATATGTGAAGGCGGCAAAGTGGGCGGAAATAATGCAGGCCGTGGCGCCGAAGAGTGAAAGCAGCAGCGGGTTTTTAAAAATCCCGACGTAAATCCTCAGCCTCAGCGGCTGCGGTGACGCCAGCGCCGGAAGCGTCCAGAGCAACGCCACGGCGGTAGCCAATGAGAGCAGGGCTATCGCGGTAAATGCCAGCCGCCATCCGGCCACGTTGGCAATAAAACTGGCTAGGGGAACACCCAGTACGCTGGCTGCTGAAACGCCGGAAAAAATAACTGCGGTAGCCAGCCCCAGCCTGTCGGCCGGAACCAGCTGTATCGCCACGGTGCCAATTAATGCCCAGAAAGCGCCGTGCGCCACCGCTCCTGTCATCCGTGCCGTCACAAACGTCTGCACGCTGTGTGACTGCGTCGCCGCCAGGCAGGAGAGTGCCAGAATCAGCATGAGCGCAATCAGCAGCGCCTTGCGGGAAAAGCGGGTGGGGATCGCACCGGCCAGCAAAGCGGCAAGCGCGGCCACCCAGCCGTAGGCGGTAACGGCAAGACCCGCTCCCGCTTCGGTCTGGTGCAAATCTTTTGCCAGTGCGCTGAGCATGCCAACGGGCGCCAGTTCGCTGGTCACAATCGTGAATGCGCTGATCCCTAGTGCGGTTACCGCGAGCCAGGCGCGCGTGGGTACCGGGTTTACCTGTAAAACGCTGTCGTTCATTTAATGTATATCCCTGGAAAAATTGGAGAAAAAGAATCGGTTTAGCCGATGCGATCGAATTTTTGCGTCGTTCCTCGTTGCCATCTCGTGGCGTGGCGTGCAGTATCATCCTGAGATAAGTGATAAAACAGCCCTGAAAATGGAGAGCCGTTTTCCATAAATGGAAAAAGATGAAAGCAGATTTTAACTGGGACGATACGCGTGTTTTTCTGGCTGTTGCCCGCGCGGGTACGTTAAGCGGCGCGGCAGAAACCATGGATATGGGCATTGCCACCCTGTCAAGAAGGCTGGACCGGCTTGAAAAGTCGCTGGCTGTCCCCCTTTTCAGTCGACATCAGAGCGGCTACCGGTTAACGGATGATGGCGAGGCTCTGCTGGAACACGCCGAGGCGCTGGAATATGCAGGACTGGCATTTGGCGAGGTGGCGAGGCAGCAGGGGCGCGTCGCCGGTCATGTCCGGCTGGCTACCTCGGATAATCTGGCCGCGCATTTTATATTGCCTTCATTCAACGCGTTGATGGAAAAACATCCCGACCTGCGGGTGGAAGTGCTCAGCGGCGTGCAATCCGTCAATCTGCATCGACGGGACGCCGACTTAGCAATCAGGATGGTCAAGCCCGATAGCGGAAACCTGACGCTGAAGCGTCTCGGAAGCGTGGGGTTTGGCTTATACGGCGCTGCCGGCTATCTAAAAACGTGCGCACAAGGGCCCGCTGACGCGGCGTTCAGTCAGGCGCAGTATATCGGGTGGCCGGAATCTCATCAGCATCTGCCCGCTGCGCGCTGGGTCACGCGGGCGCTTCGCGGCAGGCCGTGCCGGATGGAAGCGAACACGCTGGTGGCCCAGCTGGCGGCGGTGTCAGCCGGCATAGGCCTTGGCGTGTTGCCGCACTTTATGGCGAGGGAAAACGGCCTGCAGTGCGTGAATGCGCAGATCGGCGTCGATCAAACCCTGTGGCTGGTGATGCATTCCGACTTAGCCAACTCGCGGCGAGTGAGAGTGGTCGCCGATCATTTAATTTCCCTGTTTGATGAAATAAAAGATCGGCTGACGCTGCCATAACCCTGAAACCAGCGCCCGGAGCTAACGAGTAGATGATGTCCGCTTCTGCCTTGGGGCGGACAGGAGTAGGGGGCTGAAGGCCTGCTATCCGCGAGGAGCGGAGGTTTGATTTGCAAAACCCCAGGATCGTTGTCGCTGATGGTGAAGAGGATCGGACTAACCGGCGTGTTAGCGCTTCTCATGGGGGGATGATAAGGTATGGAAGTTGAATTACTATTGTGAATTTAATATTACTATAGTAAATTTAAGTGGACTTATTTTGTATGTTAATGCACAACGCAATGACCACTTTAAGGTAGAAAAATGTTAAAAATCAGAACGTCACGGCCATCCGAAGCGCCAGACATCATCCGGATTTGGAAAAATTCTGTCGATGCTACGCACGATTTTCTGACCGCCCACGACCGACAAGAGATCGAAAAAGAAGTTGTCAGCTTTTTTTCACAAACACCCGTATTGGTAGCAACAAATCAGGAAGACCAACCGCTAGGATTCATGTTTTTGCATGAGGGCCATCTGGAGGCACTTTTTGTCGATGCTTCTGCTCGCGGACTTGGCGTCGGAAAACGGTTGATCTCACATGCGCTGGCTCTGCATCCTGATTTAAGCGTCGATGTAAATGAACAAAATCAGCAAGCGGTAGGGTTTTATCTGCATATGGGCTTTCAGCCTTCAGGGCGTTCCGAGCGGGACAATCAGGGAAGGCCCTATCCTCTATTACACCTACGTAAGGCTAATGCGATGTAACCCGGTTAGCAGGGGTAATATCATTGATTTTTTTGGCTAAAAGCGACGATGTAGGAACAGCTCTGCTCGCTATCAGGATTGCTCATTTGGTACTCGCTTGCAAAGGTAAGGGCCAGACAGTCACCGGCTTGTAAATGATGGGGCTGATGATTGACCCGAAAATCAAGTCTTCCGCTCAGCATCCAAAGCGTTTGCCCGGAAAGATGCTCATTCGCAGAAGCGGGTATCGTCAGTTGACCCGAAGCGGGAATTTCAACTTTTATCAGCTCCGGGCATGCCCCCGCTGGGGACAGCGACCAGCGGGTAATGCCGGATTGTTCATCTGTCCAATGCTGCTGCCGATCAGCGAAACGAACCAGTGAGTTCTGATGTTGCTCAAGCTCCGCAAAAAGTTTTGATAGCGTTATATTCATGGCATTGGCTAAGCGACTAAGAATAGTTGCGCTGGGGCTGGAGGCGCCTCGTTCAACTTTGCTGATCATGGCCTGACTGACGCCCGATCGTTGGGCAAGCTCCGTTACCGTCAAGCTGCGAGCCTTTCTGTGTTTAAGCAATAAACGCGCGATGTCGCTATCTACTATCTGATTTTTAGATGTTTTATCCATTTTTACCCTCACTTTTGCCAGTCTGATTATGCCATTACCTAAACTGGGTTGAAATAAATGATTTTGTCAGTCTAAAAATTCAGGCTTTCTAAGATGGCTTATCGCCTGTATAGATATTGATCCCCCAGCCGGGAAAATCTTCCGCGATCGGGTTGACTGGCGGGCGAGGATAGTGAGCCGTCGGTGCGGCCTTTGGCTACCCAGGCCAGCGCCAGCGCGCCGGAATCGCCGCGGCGCACGCTGGCACCAGGATTAAGAATCGCAGCCATGACGCCCAGCGAGTTGCGCTGGCTGTGCCGGGAAAACCAGCCAGCCCCACGCAAGCCCGCTGCGCGTCGGTAATGGCGCTACATTGTTTTTAATATGTCGTTCTGGCTAGCTCGATGAAAAGTAACAGCCCAGCTGTAATTATTATGATAAGGGCAAGGCGACGACAAGGCATCCATTGCTTATATTCTCTGGCGTCGGCTTCACGAATCAGTTTTTCTACGTCTGTTTCCTCTTTTTCGTTTTTTTCTCTTTCCAGTATGTGGCGATAATGTTTCCTCATACCATAAACAGTGAACTGGAACCAGATAAGCATGGCGGGATAGACAACAACGACCGTTCTTACTATATCTCGCGGAAATGAGTTTGGCCCCGGCAGGAAATAATCATAAGCCCTAAAGAAAAATACAATATAAAGAAATGCTATGCCAGCTCCGACCCAATATTCGCTGTGGGTAGAGATGGCGCTGTATGCATCTTTGAAATTTTTCCTTCTTAAGTTTCGCGGAAGTTCCGCTAGCTCCGGGATGCTTTTTTTTGTCCAGTAAATCTTCATCTGAATGTCCTGGCTATCATTGATGTTAGTTTGTGAAAATCGCTTTTGTTCTTTCTGATAAGTAAGCGTACAAGATAAACAAAGTAAAAATAACAATATCAATCAACAGGTTGTTAATATATCCGGCGGCGATGATATCGACTCCAATATCTACCACGTAAATGCCATACAGATAGCTTGCGGCAGAAATTAATATATAAATGGAGTAAATGTAGAGGAGGAGTTTTTTGGTTATTATTTTTCTTTTAAAGAAAGCATAAAGGAAAAAAACACATAAAACAGAGAGGATAAGAAGAGCAACAAAAGAAATTATGAAGTATCCCTTTACCTGAGAGTCATCATCCAGTGACGCGTATATAGTAAAATACGTATGCATGAGATCTATTCTTGTTACTAATATGTAGCAAACCGATAACATTATAACAAGCAGGATCGGGCCAAACCTGGGCTCTTTTGGTGTTTTTACAGCTGTATTTTTTTCTTGCATAAAGCATCCTTGTTATTTCAGTGTTCCTGCTAACTCGTTTTTTTTATTTCATTTTGTAGGTGAAGACAGGTCGTAAAAATCAGGCCTGGTTAATGAACTCTTCGCCCAGAACCCGGCCAGGCGCAGCGTCTGTCAGATTACTTAATGGAATGAAGGACCGGTGCATCGACCTGCATTAACCCCATAACCCGCAGCATATTTTCCTGGCATGAAATACCCTCTGGCCTGTTTTCGATGCCGGTGATTAAACTCAGTATCATGGCCTGATTATCCCTGAGCTGCTGCTGCAGGAGTCGGATCTCATCAACCTTTGATTCAAGAGAAGCCACTAAGCCTTCATGGTTCCAGGTTCCTTTTCCCTGAGGTAATACCTGCCGGATTTGCTCAAGCGTGAAGCCAAATATCTGTGCCCGGTCAATGAGCATGAGTATCAGTGCGGTCTCAGGCGGATAATGGCGATAGCCATTATTCTGGCGGGGAGGGGCACCGATCAGGCCTTCCGCCTCGTAATAGCGGATGCGGGAAGGCGTAAGCCCCGTCGTTTTTGCCAGATCGCCTATCTTCATTTCATCTCCGGAGAGTCTCTTGACATTAAAGTTAACTTTAAACTTATACTTCAAAAAAAGCCAATCCCGGGACATCCGTCCACAACTGTAGAAGAGGAAATGAAATGCAAACGATTCTGGGCGCAAGCGGACAGATTGCCCGGGAACTGGCCCGCGAGTTAACGCATTCCTTCAACGCTGAACTGAGGCTTGTTAGCCGCAATCCGCATAAGGTCACTCACGGTGATACCCTTATGTCAGCTGATTTACTTGACGACAGTCAGACGCTGGAAGCGGTAAAAGGAAGCCGGATTGTGTATTTCGCGGCAGGCTTGCCGCCGGATTCCTCTCTCTGGGAGCAGCAGTTTCCGGTAATGCTGCAGAATGCGCTGAATGCTGCCCGGCAGGCAGGGGCTCATTTTGTCTATTTTGACAATACCTATATGTACCCTCAGGACAGCAGGCTGCAGACGGAAGACTCACCGTTCCAGCCAGCGGGGCGAAAAGGGCGTGTCCGGGCTATGATGGCGAACATGGTGCTGGAGGAGATGCAGCGGGGTGATATTCCCGTACTCATTGGCCGCTCCCCTGAATTTTATGGGCCCGGGAAAACCCAGAGTTTTACCAATGCCCTGGTTTTAGACAGACTTAAAGCTGGGAAAAAACCACTCGTCCCATTGCGTGATGACACATTACGCACGCTCATCTGGACCCCCGATGCCAGTCGGGCCTTAGCGCTGCTGGGTAACACGCCAGATGCCTACGGTCAGACATGGCATCTGCCCTGTTGTGAAGAACGACTGACCTATGCGCAGTTTGTTTCTCTGGCGTGCAGTGTCTTTGGAAAAGAACCGTCATGGTCAGTTCTCGGGAAATTCGCCTTATACATTGCGGGGATGTTTTCTAAAGGGCCACGTGAACTGCGGGAACTCCTGCCGCGCTATGAAGCGGATAATCTTTTTGACTCTTCAAAATTTAAGATGCATTTTCCGGACTTTCGCATAACAACTTACCGCCAGGGGCTGGAAAGTATATTCGCTGAAGGGAAAGCCGCATCCGCGTTAAAGAAAGACAGTTAACCGTTATGGCGGGTTGTGAATCGCCATGCGGCTACTCGCTCGCGACAGAGATAAAAAATCCACGCCAGGCGTGGATTTTAGAGGAAGTGGAAGAGCAGGGGGTTAGCGTTCACGCCTTGCCATCAGCAGCGCCAGGTCGACGAGGCGATTAGAGAATCCCCATTCATTGTCGTACCACGCCAGGATTTTGACCATATTGCCGCCAATCACCAGCGTTGACAGACCGTCGATAATGGAAGAGCGCGGGTCACCCTGGTAGTCGCTTGAGACGAGGGGTTCATCGCTGTAGCCGAGGACCCCTTTCAGCGGTCCCGCCGCGGCGGCTTCACGAAACGCATTATTGACCTCTTCTGCCGTCACGTCCCGCTCAAGCGTTACGGTCAGGTCGACAATGGAGACCACCGGCACCGGTACGCGCAGCGAGTAGCCGGTTAAGCGGCCATCCAGCTCGGGAATGACTTTGCCAAGCGCCTTCGCGGCACCGCTGGAGTAAGGCACAATCGACAGTGCCGCAGCGCGGGCACCGCGAAGGTCTTTTTCCGGCTGGTCGTGCAGGGCCTGGCTGTTGGTGTAGGCGTGGGTGGTATTCATCAGGCCATGCTTGATACCGAAATGCTGGTGCAGAACCTGCGCGGCAGGCGCCAGACCGTTGGTGGTGCAGCTGCCGTTGCTGACCACGTAGTGCTTATCCGGGGAGTAGAGGCCGTCGTTAACGCCCATCACGATGGTTAAATCATCGTTTTTACCGGGGGCGGAGATAATCACCCGCTTTGCGCCGCCGCTATGGATATGCACCGCCGCCTTGTCGCGATCGGTGAAGAAGCCGGTGGCTTCAATGACGATATCAGCCTCGCTCTGACGCCACGGGATATTGGCCGGGTCGCGTTCGCTGAACACGGTGATGGGTTTACCGTCAACCACCAGCTGCCCCTCGCCGGCGGTGACCTCGGCGTCGAGCTTGCCGAGCAGCGAGTCGTATTTCAGCAGATGCGCCAGCGTTT
Source organism: Klebsiella sp. 18074 (assembly GCF_902705905.1). Lineage (NCBI taxonomy): Bacteria > Pseudomonadati > Pseudomonadota > Gammaproteobacteria > Enterobacterales > Enterobacteriaceae > Klebsiella > Klebsiella sp. 18074. Next base: position 89,755 of record NZ_CACSIS010000008.1, read on the forward strand.
TACTGTCCGTCAGATCGTTGATTGCCACAATCTGAATATCCGGATTACCCAGCGCGGCGCGCAGTACGTTGCGTCCAATACGGCCAAAACCGTTAATACCGACCTTTACCATGATCAACTCCTTATCTGTTGTCTCTGAAGGTAATGTAGGCCGGTCACCAGTTGGCGTAAATGACAAAAAAGGATCACTTTACGCCATTTTACGGCAGTGAAAGCGCTGGCGATATTCACCCGGCGTCAGGTGAAGCTGTTTTTCAAATAGCCGTCGCAGGTTAATGCTGCTGCCAAATCCGCATTGTTCGGCGATACGATCCAGCGTCTCGTTGGTCTGCTCCAGACGCTGCCGGGCAGCGGCCAGGCGGGCCTCGGCGACGTAGCGCGCCGGCGAGGCGCCGGTTTCCCGGGTAAACACGCGGGTGAAGTTACGCGGGCTCATGGCGACTCTTGCCGCCAGCTTTTCCACGCTGAGGTCGGCGGTGAGGTTCTCGAGAAGCCAGGCCAGCAGATCGTTAACCGGGCCCAGGGTGCTGGTCTGCTGAAGGTTGTAGCGGCTAAACTGCAGCTGGCCTCCGGGACGGCGCAGGTACATGACGAAGTCCTGGGCGATGTCGCGGGCGAGGCTGAAGCCGTAGTCCTCTTCCACCAGCGCCAGGGTAAGGTCAAAGCCGGAACTGACCCCGCCTGATGTCCAGATGTGTTCGTCCTGAACGTACAGCGGACCGCCTTCGACGCGCACCTGAGGGAATTCTGCCTGCAGGGTTTCCAGTAGCTTCCAGTGGGTGGTGGCTCGTCTGTCGTCCAGCAGCCCGCTTTGCGCCAGCAGCATCGCCCCGCCGCAAATGGAGGCGATGCGGCGGGCATGAGGTGCGGCAAGGCGCAGCCAGTCGACTACCGCAATCCCTTCCTGCGGGTTTTGACCTCTGCCGGTGATAATGATGGTATCGAGAGGCTCGCGAGGGTCTATCTCATGCAGGCGATGATCCGCCAGTAGATTTAAACCCGACTGACCATGGATAACCTGATGCGGTTGGGTTGTCGCCAGCTGAACCTGGTAACAGGCGTCCGTAGCGCCTTGCGGATGCAGGCGGTTGGCCTGCATCAGAATGTCGGCAATACCGGCGGATTCAAACAGCATGCCGCCATCGGGGACAATAATGAGTATCTTCTTCATGTCCTGAAAAGTAATCCTTTTACAGAATAAGTCAACAGAACGTATTGAACTGATACCGCCCGGTAGTACATTAGCTTCTATCAATATTGAAGCCGTTATCGGCATAAGCACGGCGGGAATGGGCATAAGTTACGTACCTGATTTTGTCGTTCGCGATGCGCTGGAGAAGGGGGACTTGAGAGAAGTTTTACCGGGTTCGTGCGTCAGGCAGGGACACTTTTGTGCACTATGGGCCGCCAGACGCCACCTCTCTTCGAGAATACGCTGCTTTGTCGATTTCCTCGCCGAAAACTGGATGAAGTAATCCCGTTTTCAACCGCTCTGCGCGTATCGTTAAGCCAATTTCGCAGGCTGGCATGACGGGCAGCGTTGAGCCAGGAGCAGGCATTATCGATCGAAGGAAAGAACCACCGGCCTTTCATTCATTCCCGGAGCTGGAATCCATTGAAATTTCAAGTGCAGCAAGGATTGCGGCTTCCATTTTCTCTGGGGTGGTGAACGGAGCAAAACGCCTGAGCGGTTTACCGTCGCGTCCAATCAGGAACTTAGTGAAGTTCCACTTGATCCGTCCCCCCAGCACGCCCGGCAATTGGTCTTTCAGGTAACGAAACACCGGATGCGTTGCGGCGCCGTTGACCTCCACTTTCTCAAACATTGGGAAGCTCACGCCGTAGTTAATGTGACAGGTCTGCGCTATTTCGTCAGCGCCGCCGGGCTCCTGCTTACCGAACTGGTTGCAGGGGAAACCAAGCACCACCAGACCCCGAGCGGCGTACTTCTTGTAGAGCGCTTCAAGGCCAGCGTATTGTGGCGTAAAGCCGCAATGGCTGGCGGTATTAACCACCAGAATCAGCTTGCCAGCATAGTCGGCCATAGAGATGCGCTGGCCGCGCAGGCTGGTGGCAGTCAGTTGATAAAAGGGGGTCATGGCGAAATTCCTCATAGCCGCACCCATTCGACGTCGACGCTGCCACGCGGCGCATGGCTGCAGGGGCGCGGGTCGCGGTGAACAGAGCCTGATTAAAACGCTATTATACGAACAATATATGCTTCTGGCATCAGGCAGCCAAACGCGAAGACCTGGGGCGGTTTTGAGCGTGAAGCGGAGGTTGTGCGTTAAGGCGAGTTTCATTATGCCAGCTGGACTCTCTGCGGCTATTCCACGCTGCTTTATATTTCGAAGGATATATTGCTCAGCTGCTGATGCATGAAATCAATTAGCGCTCTTGTTTTAGCGGGCAAATAGCGGCGATCTGAATAAATTGCGAACAACTGCAGTGGGGCTACCGATTGTTCAAACTTAATCTCGATTAACCGACCATCGTTAATATAGGGCTGGCAGGCTTGTTTAGAGAGAATGGCAAAACCGACACCTGAGACCGCGGCTCTTCCTGCCATCTCTCCGCTGTTTACCCGATAATGACCTCTGACCTTAATTGTTTCGAATCCCCCTTTTTTATTGACGAACTGCCAGGGCGCGCCTTTCAGCGCACTTACCGTTGTAATACAGGGTAATTCTTCAAATTGCTGTATACGAGAAGGGGTACCATACCGCTGAATGAGGCTGGGGGCTGCAACGATGGTGCAGGGGATCGTCAGCAGATGACGGGCTATGTAGTCACAGTCATCCATCTGACCGCGACTGACAATGACCGCTAAATCCAGATCCTCGCGCAGGGATTCGAAACCTGACAAATTGGTGACGCAGCTGATCTCCAGTTCCGGGTACTGACAGGCGAAATCGGCAACAACAGAACCCAGCAGCGCAGGCCCTATTTCATTGGGAATGCAGATACGTAATGGGCCCTTGAGCTGCATTTGCCGCAACGTTAATTCTGTCTCAGTTTGCTCAAGCGCCTCCAGTAATGGCTTCGCTCGGGTATAGAGTAGGTGCCCCGCCTGGGTGAGTTTCATATGCCGGGTGCTGCGCTCAATAAGCTGAAGATTCAGTTTGTCTTCTAACTGAGAAATACAACGACTCACGCTTGAGGTCGGCATTTCAAGGGCTTTCGATGCCCCCACAAAACTTTCTCTTTCAACCACGGTAATGAACACTTTCAGGGTATTAAAATCAAGAACCGGGCGCATCAACTATCCCACATATGATAATAATGAGTGCCATTTTTACCATCTAATGAACATTTTTGATAGGGGTTAAACTTGGATCTCTTTCATCCACAGGTTGCTTGCTATGCCACTGGTCACACCAACGTTTAATCATAAAGCCCTCATGCGGGTAGCCGCTGTAATGGCTTTTATCCAGTTCGCTAATGCGCTGGAATATATGATGTTCAACCCTATTTTTGCTTTTATGGCAGCCGATTTTGCCGTTCCCGTCTCCTTCTCAGGGTATGTATCCGGTATATACACAGCGGGTGCCGTCCTTTCAGGAATTATCGCCTTTTACCGGATTGGTCGTTTCAATAAAAAACGTTTTTTAATCGCCAATATGGCGCTGTTAGGCCTGCTGACATTTTTGACTACCTTCACCGCCAGTTTTAGTCTTCTGCTGACGCTACGATTCTGTGCAGGATTAATTGGAGGTACGACAACGGGCGTGGGTATAAGTATATTGATAAACAACGCCCCGACGCATTTGCGCGGAAAGATGCTGGCGACGGTCATTGCGTCATTTTCGATGGTAAGCATTGTAGGCTTGCCCACGATATTATTTTTGTGTACGTATTATGGCTGGCATGTCGCTTTGTGGTTAATAAGTACGCTTTGTTTGTTGGCATTGCCGCTGATTGTATTGATCATCCCCCTGGACCCCGTCTCTTTTGACACGCTCCCCGCGCAGCCGCTCGATGCGGATACTTTACTGTTTGCCTCCAGTAATGCGCTTGTACAGTTTAGTCCCATGCTGGTTATTCCGGTTCTGGTACCCTTAATGAGCCAGCAGCTAGGCGCTTCGCCAGACCAGTTGCCCTGGTTGTTCTTCGCCGGGGGGGTGACAGGTTATCTGTCTACAAAAATTACCGGCGTGCTAACTTCCCGTTTTTCCGCTTTGACGCTGGCTAGCGGGTCAACCATCGTCTTTATACTGAGTTTGCTAATAGCCATTCTCGGCTATCAGCATGCGGTGTTATTTATAACGTTATTTCTCGGTGCATCCTACAGTCGCCTGGTTTCATCTTCGGCGGTGGCGATTCAGTTTCCTGATGACAGGCAGCGCGCTGGATTCTCTTCATTACAGACATCAATAATGTATCTGATTACAACCGTTGCATTTTTCCTGTCCGCTTTTCTATTACCTGAGCATGGCATGGCGCCACAAAATATGAACACGCTGCTGGCGGTATCTGCAATTTCCGCAGCAGGGTTGTCAATTATCGTTATCATTCTGCAAAAGAAACTGACTAAACGGACTCTCCGGCCTGACCTCCTTTGAACGGCTCAAATGTTTATGTCTATCCGCGCCGCAGTCTGGCTGTGAAACGCTCTCCGGGCTTAAACAAAGAAATGAATGTTTTCTTGAGTTTATGTAAATGCAATTTACGTAAATAAATAAAAGATTAAAAAGGAAGCATCTTATTTAATTGTGCATGCTGAATATTTGTAAGAGAAACTTTGGTTTGAACAATAAATTTGAATGCCAATAAAAATTCACATTAAGGTTAACTTAATGATTGATTTATTAATTAAATGAAGTCATTTTGTGTTTTTTGTTACATGAAAGAGTCTGGGCAAATGCGTCTGATAAACTCACAATCAGCTTATGGTTTTATATCCATAACCCTGCACTGGCTAACGGCTGCTGTGGTGTATGGGATGTTCGCGCTCGGGCTGTGGATGGTGACGTTAGGATATTATGATACCTGGTACCATAAAGCTCCGGATATCCATAAAGGGATCGGTATCCTTTTGATGACGGGGCTAATCATCCGGGTATTATGGCGGTTTATATCCTCTGCGCCTCAGCCGTTAAAAAGCTATTCAAAGATAACTCGCATAGGTGCCGGTTTCGTTCACGCGTTACTTTATCTGGCACTTTTCACTATTGTTATTAGCGGTTACCTCATATCAACAGCCGATGGCAAACCGATAATCGTCTTTGGCTGGTTTTCTGTACCCGCAATCGTATCGGACGCCGCGATACAGGCTGACACTGCGGGCGTAATACACCTGTGGGTTGCATGGGGCGTCGTTGTGGTATCCATTCTTCATGGCCTCATGGCAATTAAACACCATTTTATTGATAAAGACGCAACGCTGCTCAGAATGTTGGGTAAAACGTCAATACACTCTGGAGTAAAAAAATGAAAAAACACCTGCTGGGACTTTCGCTATTTACCGCTCTGTTCGTTTCAGGTTCTGCTTTAGCGGCGGATTATAAAATTGATAAAGAGGGCCAACATGCATTTGTAAACTTCAAAATAAAACATCTTGGCTATAGCTGGCTGTATGGAACATTTAAAGATTTTGATGGCACCTTCACCTATGACGAAAGTAACCCATCGGCGGATAAGGTTAACGTTAAAATTGCTACCGGCAGTCTGGACACCAATCATGCTGAACGTGACAAGCATCTGAGAGGGGCTGATTTCCTCAATACGGGCAAGTTCCCTGAGGCGACGTTTGTATCGACGGCGGTCAAAAAGAGCGGTGAGAAGCTGGAGATTACGGGTGATTTGACGCTGAATGGCGTGACACGGCCAGTTGTTCTGGATGCGAAGCTCATTGGTCAGGGCGATGACCCGTGGGGTGGCAAGCGTGCCGGATTTGAGGCCACAGGCAGCATCCACCTCAAAGACTTCAATATTAAAAGCGATCTGGGCCCGGCCTCACAGGACGTCGAGCTTATTATCTCCGTAGAAGGCGTCCAGCAATAATTGAATAAATCCCGGATATAACAAATCCGGTATAGCTAAAATGCGCAGGGAAGACGCTAGTCCGGTACTATCGACGCCACCCTGGTTCAGCGCGGTATGCGGCGCAGCGCAATAAAGCAGAACGCCCCTTGATGCATCAGCAGCAAGGGGCGTTTAAGGGTGGGGATTATCGTCGTTCATCAGTCATCCCATTTGTGGCTTAGATACGCGGCAAGAAAACCAAAGAACAGAATGGTTCCCAGAACTGCCATAAATACATGCATATTTCCCAGCATGATTAACCTCCATCGAGTTTTTATTTGCGCTAAGGTTGTCCTTATTGAACAGGGTGTACGGTTGTTGAAGCTATAGTAGTCCGCGCAACTTCAACCGGATGTTAACAAAAGGTATTATTTAAGATCTCAATAATGACGCCCGCGGCGCAAGCGGGCGGGCGAAGAGGGGGATCAGAGGGCGCGTTCAAGTACGAAAAGATAGGCTTCCCGTGACCAGAAAAGGCCGGTGCGGCGCCTTTCCACGGACATCGTTTTCACTTCCCAGCCCTGCATGGTGTATTCATTCAGGAAACGGCTCATCTTATCGGGGTCAGCTTTAGCCTCGCCGAAAAACATACTTCCCAGTATCCCTTCCTTATAAAGCACCACGCGACACTCTTTTTTCATTGGAACCAGCTCCTTGCGTTAGATAAACAAATTCAAGCTATTGTGCTCTACCGCTACGGTTTTACAACCGCGGGGGCAGAAAACTTCTTGCGATACTGTAACGGGCTGAGGGCAAACTGCTGGCGAAAATGATGGCGCAGGGCGCCGGCATTGGCAAAGCCGCAAAGCTCGGCGATCTTCTCCACGCTGAGCCGGGTGTCGCTGAGGTGCTGCGTGGCGCGCAGCAAACGCTCATCCAGCAGCCAGCGCGCCGGGGTTTTGCCGGTTGCCGCCTCAAAGCGGCGTAAAAAGGTCCGCGGGCTCATGCCGACGCGCTGCGCCAGCGAAGCGACGCTGTGGCTGACCGCCAGCTGCTGATGCAGAAAATCGAACAGCAGCCCCAGACGCTGGCTTTCCCGCGCCTTCGCCACCGGGCGGACAACCTGCTGGGCCTGGGCGCCGTCGCGGTGCGGGGAGATAACCAGCCTGCGGGCAACCGTATTCGCCGCATCAATGCCGTAGTCTTCGCGCACCAGATGCAGACATAAATCAATCCCGGCGGCGCTGCCTGCCGATGTCATCACGTTCTCGTCGCCGACGTACAGCACGTCGTCGATCACCTCTATCTGCGGGTAGCGCTGGCGCAGCTGGTCGGTATAGCGCCAGTGGGTGGTTGCCCGGCGCCCGTCGAGCAGACCGGCGGCGGCAAGCACGAACACGCCGGAGCAAATCGAGATGATGCGACAGCCGCGGGCGCGGGCGGCAACCAGCGCCGCGCAGAGCGCTGCGGGAACCGGGGCATCAATTCCGCGCCAGCCGGGTACTACAATGGTCTCCGCGCTGCTGAGCAGATCCATGCCGCCATCGGCCATCAGCCGTATACCGCCGGTCGCGCGGAGCTCGCCGCTGTCGACGGCCGCTACCGCAAACTGATACCAGCCGGCGCCCATTTCCGGGCGCGGCAGGCCGAAGATCTCGACCACCACGCCAAATTCAAAGGTACAGAGGCCGTCGTAGGCCAGCGCAACCACCCGATTAGGTGACAACGTCACGGTGGAGGTTGGCATGATTTCAGCGTTTTCTGTCATGGTTGCCAGCGGATAAGAGAGTGAAGATGTCATTAAATAAGTGGTATCACAGACAAGGAGAATACGCCATGAGTGTTGTTACCGAATTTACCCCTGCCGCACCCGCCGAAGCCGCCGCCTGGTTCGGCAAAAAACTGGGTCTTGAAACAGATTGTGCTGACGTCCACCGGGCGATGAGCGAAGGAGAGGCCGATTTTGTCCTGCTGCACGTCGTCGGCAGTACGGAAACTTTTGCCCACCGCCACCTTCCCGGGGCGCTGCATATTCCGCATCGGCACATTGATGCCGGCAGAATGTGCGAATGGCCGATGGAGACGCTGTTCGTGGTTTACTGCGCCGGTCCGCACTGCAACGGCGCGGACGTCGCGGCGCTGCGGCTGGCGCTGCTGGGTAGACCGGTGAAGATGATGATCGGCGGCCTGACCGGCTGGCAGGATGAAGGGCTACCTTTCGCCGACTAAGCCGGGTGGTGGTCAGCCTCTGGAGAGTAAGCTGACCGCTGGATGAAAATATTTCATCAGCCATGAAATTTTCTCGTTTGCCGATCGGCATGCTGCGTGCCAGTATTTGGGCATATAGCCATCCAGAAGTCTATAAATTCAAATAATGAACTATCACGGTGGGCAACTAAACCGGCCTGCCGCTAAGGAGACACCATGCAACGTTCACAGGCCCCGTTCCGCGCTGATATTGTCGGCAGCTTCCTCCGTCCAAACGCCATCAAGCTGGCGCGTCAGCAGTTTACCGAAGGCGCTATCGACGGCGTGCAGCTGCGCCGGGTGGAGGATGAAGCGATTCGCCAGCTGGTACAGCAGCAGTGCGACTGCGGCCTGCACGTGGTAACCGACGGGGAGTTTCGTCGCGCGTGGTGGCACTTTGATTTCTTTGACGGCCTGCAGGGCGTCGAGCGCTACGATTCGGACCACGGCATCCAGTTCAACGGCGTGCAGACCCGGGCGCACGGCATTCGGGTCACCGGCAAGCTGGCGTTTGGCGAACATCCGATGCTGGAAGACTTCCGCTTTCTGCAAAGCATCAGCGGCGACGCGCAGCCAAAAATGACCATTCCCAGCCCAAGCGTGCTGCATTTCCGCGGCGGACGCAAAGACATTGACGCCACCGTTTATCCGGACCTCGCCGACTATTTTACCGACCTGGCGACCACCTGGCGGGACGCGATCCGCGCGTTCTATGACGCCGGCTGCCGCTATCTGCAGCTGGACGATACCGTCTGGGCCTACCTGTGCTCCGACGAACAGCGTCAGCAGGTGCGCGACCGTGGGGAAGACCCTGACGAGCTGGCGCGGATCTATGCCCGGGTGCTTAACCAGGCTCTCGAAGGCAAGCCGGATGATTTAACCGTCGGTCTGCACGTCTGCCGGGGTAACTTCCGCTCCACGTGGATCTCCGAAGGCGGCTACGAGCCGGTTGCGGAAGTGCTGTTCGGCAGCGTCAATATCGATGCGTTCTTCCTGGAGTACGATAACGACCGCTCCGGCGACTTTGCGCCGCTGCGCTTTATCCGCCCGGGTCATCAGCAGGTGGTGCTGGGGCTCATTACCACCAAAAACGGCGAGCTGGAAAATCCTGAAGGGGTGAAGGCGCGGCTGGCGGAGGCGGCGCAGTATGTTTCGCTGCAGCAAATTTGCCTCAGCCCGCAGTGTGGCTTCGCCTCGACCGAAGAGGGAAACGCGCTGACCGAGGCGCAGCAGTGGGATAAAGTCCGCCTCGTCACCGGAGTGGCCGCCCAGGTCTGGTAACCTCTCTTCTTAGCGCAGCGTTGCACCGTTTTGAGGCAACGCCGCGCCTCCTTTTATACGCTCCCGCCGCGCGCCGCGCCTTCAGGTTGTTTCGCAACCTGGCATCTTTTTTGCCTTATCACTTCCGGTTAGTCGTTAATTCATTTTTTGTTTTTGCGATATTCAGGAGTGAACATGCAGCGTCGAACACTATTAAAAGCTTTTGCACTCTCCGCCTCTGTCATCAGCATGGGCTACACATTCCCGGCTTTTGCCGCCGACACCATTAAGGTCGGCATTATGCATTCACTCTCCGGGACGATGGCCATCTCCGAAACGCCGCTCAAAGACGTCGCGCTGATGGCGATCGACGATATTAACGCCAAAGGCGGCGTGCTGGGCAAAAAGCTCGAACCGGTGGTGGTTGACCCGGCCTCGAACTGGCCGCTGTTTGCGGAAAAAGCCCGCCAGCTGCTGACTCAGGACAAGGTGGCGGCGGTCTTCGGTTGCTGGACCTCGGTATCGCGTAAATCGGTTCTGCCGGTCTTCGAGGAGCTCAACGGGCTGCTGTTCTACCCGGTACAGTACGAAGGTGAAGAGATGTCGCCGAACGTCTTCTATACCGGCGCGGCGCCAAACCAGCAGGCTATCCCGGCGGTGGAGTACCTGCTGAGCGAAGACGGCGGCGGGGCGAAACGCTTCTTCCTGCTGGGGACGGACTACGTTTATCCGCGCACCACTAACAAGATCCTGCGCGCCTTCCTGCACGCCAAAGGGATTCAGGATAAGGATATCGAAGAGGTCTACACCCCGTTTGGCTACAGCGATTACCAGACGATTGTCGCCAATATTAAGAAATTCTCCGCCGGCGGAAAAACCGCGGTGGTCTCGACCATCAACGGCGACTCCAACGTTCCGTTCTATAAAGAGCTGGCGAACCAGGGACTGAAGGCTACCGATGTCCCGGTGGTTGCGTTCTCGGTGGGGGAAGAGGAGCTGCGCGGCATCGATACCAAACCGCTGGTCGGCAACCTCGCGGCGTGGAACTACTTTGAGTCGGTCGACAACCCGACCAACAAACAGTTCGTAGCCGACTACCGCGCCTATGCAAAAGCCCACAAGCTGCCGAACGCCGATACCGTCGTCACCAACGATCCGATGGAAGCCACCTGGGTTGGGCTGCACATGTGGGCTCAGGCGGTGAGCAAGGCCGGTACGACCGATGTGGACAAGGTTCGCGCGGCGATGGCCGGGCAAACGTTCAAAGCGCCGTCCGGCTTTACCTTAACCATGGATGCCACCAACCATCATCTGCATAAGCCGGTGATGATCGGTGAAATCGAAGGCAACGGTCAGTTCAACGTCGTCTGGCAGACCGACGACGCGGTTCGCGCCCAGCCGTGGAGCCCGTGGATCGCCGGTAACGACAAGAAGCCCGACCATCCGGTAAAAACCGTCAGCAACTAAACGTCACTTAGCGTCACCTTCCCGGGCTACGGCCCGGGCGGGTGGAACGTGCATTAACGAGCGTACGGGCGACCCGGAACGCCACAAGGAGAGCAATCATGAAGGCGCTGCGCATCATGGGTTACTACTTCGCGCTGCTGGTGATGATTTTGCCGTGGCGCGCGCAGGCAGCGGACGCGGATGATTTCGTGACGGCAAATCGTAGCCAGCAGGCGCGACTGCTCGAGCAGTGGGCCGCAGCTCCGCAGGCCCAGCGTCTGCCGCTGCTGCGCGCCTTAGCGGCAGAAACGCTGCAGGTTGATAGCAGCGGCCACGCTTTCAGCAATCAGCAGGCGCTGGGCGCGGCGGCGGAACCTTCAGGCACCCCCAAACCAGTTCGGCTCACCAACCGCCTGCGAAACCTGGCCGCCGGGGCGCTGGCCACGCACCTGCTTGTGAGTGACAGTGTCACTGAGAGGGCGGCGGCGGTGAAGATCCTCCAGCGGGAAGCCACCCCGGAAATGAGCGGGTTGCTGCTGCAGCGGCTGGCGGCAGAAACGGATGACGGAGTCAAAACGCAGCTGGAGATGGCGCTGGCTCGCCTTCAGCTCAGCAGCCCTGCCAGAGAGCAGCGGCTGGCGGCGGTTGAGCGGCTGGGCCACTCCTCCGACCCCGAAACCCAGGCGCTGCTGGTGCCCTTTACCGATGCGCAGCATGAGCCTGATGCCGGCGTACGCAGCGCGGCGGCCGACAGCCTGAGCCAGATTAAACAGCGGCTGCTGCTCGGGGAAATTCTCGGCCAGGCCTTTATGGGGCTGTCGCTTGGGTCGGTGCTGCTGCTGGCGGCGCTGGGGTTGGCCATCACCTACGGGCTGCTGGGGGTCATCAATATGGCCCACGGCGAAATGCTGATGATCGGCGCCTACAGCTGCTGGCTGGTGCAGCAGGCGCTGTCCCAGTTCGCTCCGCAGTGGCTGGCGCTCTATCCGCTGATTGCGCTGCCGGTGGCCTTTCTGGTCACCGCCGGGATCGGCATGGCGCTGGAGCGTACCATCATTCGTCATCTCTACGGGCGCCCGCTGGAAACGCTGCTGGCGACCTGGGGGATCAGCCTGATGCTTATTCAGCTGACGCGGATGCTGTTTGGCGCGCAAAACGTCGAGGTGGCGAACCCGGCGTGGCTCTCCGGCGGCATGCAGGTGCTGCCCAACCTGATCCTGCCGTGGAACCGGCTGGCGGTGCTTGGCTTTGTGATCCTCGTTCTGTTCTTTACCTGGCTGATTCTGAATAAAACCCGTCTGGGCATGAACGTGCGGGCGGTCACGCAGAACCGGGCCATGGCTGCCTGCTGCGGCGTACCGACCGGCCGGGTCGATATGCTGGCGTTTGGCCTCGGCTCCGGGATCGCGGGCCTGGGCGGCGTCGCGCTGTCGCAGCTCGGCAACGTTGGCCCGGAGCTTGGCCAGGGCTATATCATCGACTCGTTTCTGGTGGTGGTGCTGGGCGGCGTTGGCCAGCTGGCGGGCAGCGTGGTGGCGGCATTTGGCCTCGGGATCTTTAACAAAATCCTCGAGCCACAGCTGGGCGCGGTGCTGGGAAAAATTCTGATCCTGGTGCTGATTATTTTGTTTATCCAGAAACGCCCGCAGGGGCTGTTCGCGTTAAAAGGCAGGGTGATTGACTGATGAGCCAACCGATGACCTTACGACTTGCGCGCAACGCGCCGCGGCCTCTGCGGTGGCTTGGGCTGCTGGCGATCCTGGCGCTGCTGAGCATGCCGTTTCTGGCGCTGCTTCCGCAGTCGCATCCGCTGGCGGTGCCGACCTGGCTGCTGACCCTGACCGGAAAAATCCTCTGCTACGCCGTCGTGGCGGTGGCGCTGGACCTGGTGTGGGGCTATGCCGGCATGCTGTCGCTGGGCCACGGCATCTTCTTTGCGCTGGGCGGCTATGCGATGGGCATGTATCTGATGCGTCAGGCGGCCGGCGACGGTCTACCGGCGTTTATGTCCTTCCTGTCGTGGACCGAGCTGCCGTGGTTCTGGTGGGGAACCCAGCACTTTGCCTGGGCGATGCTGCTGGTGGTGCTGGTTCCCGGGCTGCTGGCGCTGGTGTTCGGCTGGTTTGCCTTTCGCTCCAAAATCAAAGGGGTCTACTTCTCGATAATGACCCAGGCGCTGACCTACGCCGGCATGCTGCTCTTTTTTCGCAACGAGACTGGCTTCGGCGGCAACAACGGCTTTACCGGCTTCACCACGCTGCTCGGCTTCTCCGTCACCGCGACCGGCACCCGCGCGGCGCTGTTTATGGCGACGGTGCTGCTGCTGCTGTTAACGCTGTGGATAGGCTTTCGCCTGGCGACCAGCAAGTTCGGCCGCATTCTGACGGCGGTGCGTGACGCCGAAAACCGGCTGATGTTCTGCGGCTACGATCCGCGCGGCTTTAAGCTGTTGGTATGGACGCTTTCCGCCGTGCTGTGCGGGCTGGCGGGGGCGCTGTATGTCCCGCAGGTGGGGATCATTAACCCTGGCGAAATGTCGCCGACCAACTCGATTGAGGCCGCCATCTGGGTGGCGCTCGGCGGTCGCGGAACCCTGGTCGGCCCGGTGCTGGGCGCGGGGCTGGTCAACGGTGCGAAAAGCTACTTTACGATGGCGATCCCGGAGTACTGGCAGCTGTTTCTTGGACTGATTTTTATCATCGTCACGCTCTTTTTACCGCGTGGGGTGATTGGCCTGCTGCGTAAAGGAGACCGCTGATGCAACCGGATGACGGCCTGTTTACCCGCCAACTGCCGACGGATCGCTTTCGCGAGCAAACCGACCCGGTGCTGCAGCTGGAAAAGATTAACGTCAACTTCGACGGCTTCCAGGCGCTGACCGACCTCTCGCTGCAGATTGGCGTGGGCGAGCTGCGCTGTATTATCGGGCCCAACGGCGCCGGAAAAACCACCCTGATGGATGTGATTACCGGCAAAACCCGGCCGCAGAGCGGCAGGGCGCTGTACGATCAGTCCATCAACCTGATGTCCCTTGACCCGATAGCCATTGCCCGCCAGGGGATCGGGCGCAAGTTTCAAAAGCCGACGGTCTTTGAAGCGCTGACGGTGGCTGAAAATCTCGAGCTGGCGCTGAAAAGCGATAAATCGGTCTGGGCCAGCCTGCGCGCGCGGCTGAGCGGGGAGCAGGAGGATCGCATCAGCGAGACCCTGCGCCTGCTGCGTCTCGATGCCGAGCGCGGGCGGCAGGCGGGGCTGCTCTCCCACGGGCAAAAGCAGTTCCTTGAAATCGGCATGCTGCTGGTGCAGGAGCCGCACCTGCTGCTGCTCGATGAACCCGCCGCCGGGATGACCGATGCCGAAACCGAGTATACCGCCGAGCTGTTTCGTACCCTGGCCGGGCAGCACTCGCTGATGGTGGTGGAGCACGACATGGGGTTTGTCGAAACCATCGCCGACCGGGTAACCGTGCTGCATCAGGGGCAGGTGCTGGCGGAAGGCTCGTTGCGCGAGGTGCAGGCCAACGAACAGGTGATTGACGTTTATCTTGGACGCTAAGGAGCGCCGATGCTGCAGGTTAACCAGTTACATCAATACTACGGCGGCAGCCATATTCTGCGCGGCGTCGATTTTGCCGCCCGCCCGGGGGAAATTACCTGCCTGCTGGGGCGCAACGGCGTCGGGAAAACCACGCTGCTGAAGTGCCTGATGGGGCTGGTCCCGGCGCGCAGCGGCGAGGTGATATGGCAGGACAAGACTATCACGGCGCGCAGGCCTCATCAGCGCGTACAGGCCGGGATCGCCTATGTTCCGCAGGGGCGAGAGATCTTTCCCCGCCTCACCGTTGAAGAGAATCTGTTGATGGGGCTGTCGCGCTTTTCCGCCCGCGACGCGCGTCAGGTTCCGGAGGAGATCTATCAGCTGTTTCCGGTGTTAAAAACGATGAAGCAGCGGCGTGGGGGCGATCTCTCCGGCGGTCAGCAGCAGCAGCTGGCGATTGGCCGGGCGCTGGCAAGCCGGCCGCAGCTGCTGATCCTCGATGAGCCAACGGAGGGCATTCAGCCCTCGGTGATTAAGGAGATCGGCGAAGTTATCCGCCAGTTGGCGAACCGTGGCGATATGGCGATCCTGCTGGTTGAGCAGTTCTATGATTTTGCCGCTGCCCTTGCCGACCACTACCTGGTGATGTCGCGAGGGACAATTATTCAGCAGGGAAAGGGTGCGGATATGGAAGCCGAGGGCGTGCGCGGAATGGTGGCTATCTAAGCCGCAATAACCGTTCAGCGCGACGCCTGACGTCGCGCTGAACAGAGTCTACTTGCGCAACAATCGCTGCAGCCGGGCCTGGCGCCAGCTGCGGGCCATTCCGCTGAAGACAAACAGCCGGGCCGCTCTCATCAGCAGCAGCGCGCCCCAGATGGCGGCGACCCATGCTGACCAGTAGTTTTCGGGGCCGGTGACCCGGTTTAGTACCGCCAACAGGAGGCAAACCACCACAGCTACCGACAGCGAGCGAAAGAAGCTGCTCTCCTGGTGGAGCCGCTCTTTGGCTTCCTCAATGCGTAAATCGAGCGACTCTTCGTGACCGACGGGCGCGTCATCGCTCAGACAGGCCACGTTAACCTCAAATACGGCGGCGAGGGCGCTGAGCGTTTCCAGGCCTGGGCGATCGCCGTTCTCGATGCGCTGAATGGTGCGCACGCTGACGCCGGCCAGTTCGGCTAACTGCTCCTGGGACCAGGCACGTTGCAGACGTAATTGTTTAACCTGATTGCTGCTGTTCATGTTGTCTATCTCCGGGTGAAAACCTGAGATGGAGTGTGCGACAGAGCACCGTCGGGCGCCACGATCCGCACCCGACAGTAACCTGACAGCCGCATGACACGGGGCTCAGGCGCTGGCGGTCGCGCAGCCGCCGCTATGCCACGGTCGCGCTTTCATGCCGCGTAAAATCATGATCCAGGCGACGATTATCGCCACCATCAACACCACAAACAGCGACCAGTGTGGCATATGGGTCAGGATAGCGCCGGTCATCATTGGGTTAAAGGCCGCGCCCAGCCAGCCCAGCGACTGGGCGGAAAAGTAGCTGGCTTTCATCCCCTGCGGGGCAATGTTATCAATCAGCATGTATTCGCCTGGGGCATAGATAATCTCGCCGAGGGTAAACACCGCGGCAGACAGGCCCCACATCAGCAAGCTGTTGTCAGAGATCATAAAACCGCCCAGTCCAAGGATGAAACAGACCGTACCGAAGGTCATCAGCGGGCGGATGTTTCTGGCACTCAGTCGCCGACCCACGGCGTACTGCAGGGAGACCACCACCGCGGCGTTCACCGGCAGCACCACCGCCACTACCTTTTCGGCAAAGCTGCTATCGGCAACCACCAGTACATACTGGGAAATACAGGACGCGAAGGAGCCGCCAACAAACGAGGCCAGCAGGCCGGAAAAGGTAAACCACAGCAGGGCCCGGTCGCGTAGCAGCACCGACGGCGACCACTGCACCGCGTTATCCTGGGCGACCGCCGCCGTTGTGCGCTGGACGAAAAGCTGAATAAACACCAGCGGTACCGACGCGCATGCCGCTGCCAGCCAGAACGGCAGGTTGATGCTGTGCATCACCAGCAGCGTGCCGATGGGCGGCCCGACGGTCCAGCCAATATTGAGAATGGTATAGTTGAGGGAAAAAATCCGCGCTTTTTTCTCCGGTGACAGCATATCGGCAAACCAGGCCTTCAGCACGGTGGCGAAGACGGAATAGGCGCAGTTGATCAGGGCGAAGAAGAACACCACCAGCGTCACGCTATTGACCAGCGGAATGGCGAGAAAGCCGCCGATAAAGGCCAGTATCGCAATCAGCATATAGCGTTTTTTATCAAACTTATCCGCCAGAATGCCAAACCCCATGCTGAACACTACGCCGATCGTCAGGGCGATGGACAGCGCATAGCCAATGTGATCCACCGCCAGATGGTACTGACGGGTGAGGAAGATGGTCATAAAGGGGAGCGTGGCGCCGCGACCGATAGTCAGCAACAGCGAGGACGCCAGCAACGCAATGGTCGAGCGCCTGATGGTCGGTATCATTTTTTTGCCTGATGAAATGTTATTTTTATGTTGTACCCTTCAGAAATATCATGCTCTTAATAGCTTGTATAGCCTTGCCAGGTGTCCGGAGGTGCTTTCCGACCCTGCCAAAAATAATGATCTATCCGCCGGAGCAGTTTTTCGGTACTTTGATTTAGTTCACAAAAATTTACATAACAACAGAGGCCGGGTATGACACGTAAAGACGGGCTGCTGGCGCTGCTGGTGGTCGTGGTATGGGGGCTTAATTTTGTCGTGATTAAGCTCGGTCTTCATAATATGCCGCCACTGATGCTGGCCGGGCTGCGGTTTTTACTCGTGGCCTTTCCGGCGCTGTTGTTTGTCGCCCGGCCGAAAATTCCGTTGCGCTTGCTGCTGGGCTATGGGC
Source organism: Klebsiella sp. 18074 (assembly GCF_902705905.1). Lineage (NCBI taxonomy): Bacteria > Pseudomonadati > Pseudomonadota > Gammaproteobacteria > Enterobacterales > Enterobacteriaceae > Klebsiella > Klebsiella sp. 18074. Next base: position 107,147 of record NZ_CACSIS010000008.1, read on the forward strand.
TGACCATCAGCTTTGGCCAGTTCGCCTTTTTATTCTGCGCCATCTCTTTAGGCATGCCCGCCGGACTGGCGTCGCTGGTCCTGCAGGCGCAGGCGTTCTTCACTATTATTCTCGGCGTCTTTGCCTTTGGCGAACGGTTGCAGGGCAAGCAGATGGCGGGGATTGCGCTGGCCATTTTCGGCGTGCTGGTGCTGGTTGAGGCGAGCCTCGGCGGCCAGCATGTGCCGGTGATTGGCTTTATGCTGACCCTGGCCGCCGCGCTGAGCTGGGCCACGGGTAATATCTTTAATAAGAAAATCATGTCCCATGCCGAGAAGCCGCAGATTATGTCGCTGGTGGTGTGGAGCGCCTTGATTCCTGTCCTGCCGTTTATGCTGGCGTCATGGTTTATTGATGGCCCGCAAGTGATGGCCGACAGCCTGCGCCATATCGATATGCTGACGGTGTTCTCGCTGCTGTATCTGGCGTTTATTGCCACCATCGTCGGTTATGGCATCTGGGGCTCGCTGCTCGGGCGCTATGAAACCTGGCGGGTGGCGCCGCTGTCGTTGCTGGTACCGGTGGTGGGGATGGCCAGCGCCGCGCTACTGCTCGGCGAAACCCTGAACGGATTGCAGATGCTGGGGGCGGTGTTGATCATGGGCGGGCTGTATATCAACGTGTTCGGCCTGCGGGTGCGTCGGGCTGGTGCGGTGCCGAGATAAGCCCAGGCGCTTGCGCAGATTTCACCGGCGCAAGCGCGGATTTTTATAAAGAAAACACGCTAGAAGGAATTTCAATGATTACGCTGCGCCCCATGCGCGAGGATGAATATCCGGGCTATCTGGATTACTTTATTGCCGATTACGCGCGAGAAATTACGGCAAACTACCGACTTTCGGCTGAGGCATCACTGGCCAGGGCAAAGCAGGAGATCGCGGACGACCTTCCTGCTGGCGTTAATACCCCTGGTCAGGTCCTGCTGTGTTTAATGACCCGACAGGATAATAACGACAGGCTGGTCGGCTACCTGTGGTACAAACCCGATGCCGACCGGTGCCGGGTCTTCATCTATGATTTTCATATCTTCAACGCCTGCCAGGGAATGGGGCTGGGTAAGCAGGCCATGCAGGTGTTTGAAGATGCGATGCGGGAGCAGGGGTTTGAGCAGATCGGGCTTCGCGTCGCGGGCGACAATGCGCGCGCCCGGCACGTCTATGAGGCCAGCGGTTTTCATGTCACCGGTATTAATATGAGCAAACGTCTGCGAGGGTAAACTGCGGTTTTCCGGCAGGCAAAAAAAAGCCCCGTAAACGGGGCGAAATGCTCGGGTAGTGCAATTAGTTATAATAGGGTACTCCTAACTCATCCGATTTATCGCTACCGGCGGCCAGATGATTGAAATCAAACGGCGAGTCGTTGTGCTCGGACGGCATAATCATGGCATCGTGCTGATTGTGGCGTACCGGCGTGGTGGTTTGCTCCGCGAAGCTCTGGCTGGAGACCAGCGCGAGCAGGACAAAAGCAGCGGAAGCGAATAGTTTCATGATTTCCTCAATACGTCTTTTTGCAGGCGATTAACAACAGTTGTTCAGTGGCATTAGATAGCGGGATTCACCCGGCATATTTGTCATGCGATATTTATGCGGCGGAACGTCGAAATAGTTTTTAAAGGTTCGGGTCAGCGTTTGCTGTGATTCAAATCCGTAACGCTCCGCCAGGTAGAGAATCGGCTCGTTGCTCTGCTTGAGCTTCTGGGCAATCTCGGTCAGCTTGCGGCTGCGGATGTACTGGCCTAAGGAGTGACCGGTCTCTTTCTTGAACATTCTTTGCAGGTGCCATTTAGAGTAACCTGAGCGCTCAGACACTTTCTCCAGCGACAGCGGCGATTCCAGGTTATCTTCGATCCACGACAAAATACTATGGATAGTGATGGCGTCGTTATTGCGTCTGGACATCATCTTACCTCTTCTTATTACGGCAGGACTTTCTTGAGTAAATACTCAAGGGTGACCACTTCATCCGCCGACAGATTTTTTGTTAATTCCTGGTGCAATTTCTGACCCACAACCTGATGACATTGCTCACATAGCGCCGCGCCGTCTGGCGTTAACTGCACCAGTACGCCGCGTTTGTCAGTGGGGTTGGGTAACCGTTCAATCCAGCCTTTACAGACCAGGCGATCGAGCATGCGCGTCATTGCGCCTGGGTCGACCGAGAGCACAGTTTTCAGCTCAACGGGGGTAATGCATACTTCGCAACGAATGGAACAGAGCACCCGGAACTGGGTGGAAGTGATATCCATCGGAGAGAGGTACTCGTTGAGCAGGCGATCTTTTTTCTGGTTAACCATCTGGACCAAGCGACCGAGGGGGATCATTTCGTTAAACAGGTCACTTGTGCTTTTCACAATGGTTGCCCAGGCAATTATTTAATTGCTGTTGATATTATTGCCTAGGCAATCATAAGTCAACCTGATGAATTAGCTGATGACACGATTTGCTAAAGCGGCAATAAATAGCGCCGATAGCGGGGGCGAGACGGCGCTGGCGCGGCGGCAGAAGCAAGATAAGCGCTGGCAAGGCCAACGCCACAAAAGCTATACTTGCGCCGGGAAACTTTTTTAATAGTGTAATATTAACAGGGCCTTAATTAATCATGATCGAACTCTTTAAAGCGATAGGGCTAGGGTTAGTGGTGATATTGCCGCTGGCAAACCCGCTCACTACCGTGGCCTTGTTCCTCGGGTTAGCGGGCAACATGAACAGCGCCGAGCGTAACCGACAATCGCTGATGGCTTCGGTGTATGTGTTCATTATTCTGATGGTCGCGTGGTACGCCGGTCAGGTGGTCATGAACACCTTTGGTATTTCGATACCGGGGCTGCGTATTGCCGGCGGGCTGATTGTCGCCTTTATCGGATTTCGGATGCTTTTCCCGCAGCAGAAATCGCACGATTCGATGGAAGCGAAAATGAAATCGGAAGAGCTGGTCGATGAGCCGAGCGCCAATATCGCCTTCGTGCCGCTGGCGATGCCGAGTACGGCAGGTCCCGGGACCATTGCGATGATCATCAGCTCGGCGTCGACGGTGAAACACGGCGTTGATTTCCCCAACTGGGTGGTGCTGGTGGCGCCGCCGATTATCTTCGCCCTGGTGGGGATTATTCTGTGGGGCTGTCTGCGCAGCTCCGGGGCGATTATGCGCATGGTCGGGAAGGGCGGCATCGAGGCGATCTCCCGCCTGATGGGCTTCCTGCTGGTGTGCATGGGCGTGCAGTTTATTATTAACGGGGTGTTGGAAATCATTACCACCTATCATGCCTGACGGGTGAACAGCCGCTCAAAAAAGCCGGACAGCGTAGCGCTATCCGGCTTTTTTACTGCCGCTATCAGGAGTGGTGGGGCTGCTCTTCCAGCGACACCGGCCAGCGGCGGAAAATCATCACCGCCCAGACCAGCGCTACCAGCGCCGGAATGGCTCCGACGTAGCCGATAGAGGCCATCGACAGATGGGTGCTCACCTGGCTACCGACCAGCGCGCCGGCGCCGATACCGATATTAAAGATCCCCGAGAACAGCGACATAGCAACGTCGGTTGCGTCCGGGGCCAGCGCCAGTACCTTAACCTGCATCCCGAGGCCGATAATCATAATCGCCACGCCCCAGAAGATGCTCAGCAGCATCAGGTGGTTGGCGTTTTGCGATGCCGGCAGCAGCAGCAGCAGACAGGCCAGCAGCAGGCCAATCGCCATATTAATCAGCCCTGAAGCGTGCTTATTGCCCATCTTGCCGAACATCACGCTGCCGATAATCCCCGCGCCGCCGAGCACCAGCAGCAATACGGTGGCGAAATTACCGCTCATACCGGCCACCGTCTGCACAAACGGCTCAATATAGCTGTACGCGGTGTAGTGCGCCGTCACCACGATAGCGGTCAACAGATAGATGCTGAGCAGCGCCGGGCGGCGAAACAGCAGCGGCAGGCTTTTCAGCGAACCGGAGTGCTCGCTTGGCAGCTTCGGCAGCAGCTTGTAGAGACACACCAGCGTCACCAGCGCGCCAAGACCGATGACCAGGAAGGTGGTGCGCCAGCCGAAATACTGACCAACGATGCGGCCGATGGGAATACCAAAGACCATCGCCAGCGCGGTGCCGGTGGCGATCAGGCTCAGCGCCTGGGCGCGTTTTCCCGGCGGCGCCATGCGGATCGCCAGCGCCGAGGTAATGGACCAGAACACCGCGTGGGCAAAGGCGATACCGATACGGCTGATCACCAGCACGTTAAAGCTCCACGCAAAAAACGACAGCACGTGGCTGGCAATAAACAGAATAAACAGGCCGATCAGCAGGCGGCGGCGCTCCATCTGGCTGGTGAGCAGCATAAACGGCAGCGACATTAAGGCTACAACCCATGCGTAAATAGTCAGCATCATGCCGACCTGGGCGGTTTCCATCCCAAAGCTGCCGGCAATATCGGACAGCAGGCCGACCGGCGCGAATTCGGTGGTATTAAAGATAAAAGCGGCGATCGCCAGCGTGACTACCCGAAGCCACGCGACCCTGCGTGAAACCGTGTTTGTAATCATAGGTTTTGCACTAGTGCTTAGAAGAAGAAGAGAAGGCGATCTTAAAACGATTGCTGCTGAAAATACAATCATTTTGTGATCTATGTCTCATTATGCCGTTACAGTGATAAACGGGCTAACAGATTAATTTCTATCTGGATCGTGTGCACAACGCGCTTTTATGTCATGTTGAGGATAAGTAAAAAAAAGGACTACAGTTATGCAGGAAATTGATTTTTATCTGGTAGATGCTTTCAGCGATCGTAACTTTGGCGGTAACGCCGCGGCGGTATGCCCGCTCACCGAGTGGCTGCCTGACGAGACGCTGCTGAAAATGGCCCAGCAGCATAATCAGTCGGAGACCGCCTTCTTCGTGCGCACCGATGAAGGCTATGAGCTGCGCTGGTTCACCACGCAGTATGAGATAAACCTGTGCGGCCACGCGACGCTGGCGGCCTCGCACGTTATTTTTGAATACCTCGACCATCCGTCCGCGACGATCGTGTTCAGCACCCGTTTTGTCGGCGAGCTGCGGGTGACGCGCAACGGCGACTGGCTGACCCTCGACTTCCCGGCGTGGTCGACGACGGAAGTTGCCCACCTGCCCGCCGAGCTGTTGGCCGGGCTGGGAATTAGCCACGCGCTGGACGTGCGGGTCGGGCGTGATTATCTGGTGGTGCTGGCGGATCGTCAGCAGGTTGAGGCCGTCCGTCCAGACATGCACCAGCTCCAGCGGCTCGGCAAGATGGTCTGCATCAGCGCGGCGGACGAGGAGTACGACTTCGTCAGCCGTTTCTTCTGTCCCGGCGAGGGCGTTGCCGAAGATCCGGTCACCGGCTCGACCCACAGCATGCTGATCCCTTACTGGGGCGAGAAGCTTGGCAAAACGCAGATGCAGGCGCGTCAGGTATCGGCCCGCGGCGGCGACCTGCGCTGTCAGTGGCAGGGCGAGCGGGTGCTGATTGGCGGCCAGGCGGTAACCTACCTGATTGGCAAAATTAGCCTGCGCCCGGTCAAAGTGTAAAAGAGCGCGCCGCTCAGGGAGGCGCGGCGCGATAAGTTAATGCTATGAACGATCGGCGTACGCGTGCGCTACAGTGGCTCAAAAAAAGGAGTCAGTAATGTACACCATCGCCCCGACCTCGTTGTCCCACCCTGACCTGACCGCCCTGATTGCCCAACTGGATGCTTTTCAGGAATCACTCTATCCCGCAGAGAGCAACCACCTTGTCGACCTGAGCCAGCTAAAGGTGGAGTCGGTTATCGTGCTGCTGATCAGGGATGACAACCAGCAGGCGGTGGGCTGCGGAGCTATCGTCCTTGACGACGATGGCTTTGGCGAAATGAAGCGGGTGTTTATCGATCCTAACCACCGCGGGCAGATGCTGGGCGAACGGCTGCTGGAGGCGCTGGAAAGCGAAGCCCGCCGCCGCGACTGCCACACCGTGCGCCTCGAAACCGGCATTTACCAGCAGGCCGCCGTCAGGCTCTATACCCGCAGCGGCTATCAAACGCGCAGCCCCTTTGCCCCCTATCAGGAGGACCCGCTGAGCCTGTTTATGGAGAAACTGCTCGTTGCCGATCTTCGTTCAGCAGCGCTATAAACGCCTCCAGCTGGCGGGTTTTCGCCCCGCGCCGCCACACCAGCCAGGTCGTTAGCCAGCGCCACTCTTCGGCCAGCGGCCAGGCGGAAACCTGCTGATGGCCGGGCATGCTCTCCAGCATGCTGCGCGGGATCAGCGCCAGCCCGGCGCCGGCAATCACGCACGCCAGCATGCCGTGATAGGACTCCATCTCGTGGATCCGCCCGGGGGTGGCGCGGTCGGCGTGAAACCAGCTTTCAAAGTGACGCCGGTAGGAGCAGTTGGCGCGAAACGCGTAAACGCTGACGCCGTTCACCTCGCTGGCGCGCGTAATCGGCGCGTGGCCCATGGGTGCGACGATCATCATCTCTTCCGGGAATACCGGCAGGCCTTCGAGGCCCGGGTGCACCAGCGGTCCGTCGATAAATGCCGCGCTCAGGGTGCCCTCCAGCACGCCGTCGATCATATTGCCGGAAGGGCCGGTCGACAGCGCCAGGTGGATTTTCGGGTAGCGCTGGTTATAGAGCGCCAGCGCTGAAGGGATCCTGACCGCGGCGGTACTCTCCAGCGACCCGAGCGAAAACAGCCCCTGCGGCTCATCGCCGGTAACCACCATTCTCGCCTCATCGACCAGCGCCAGGATCTGCTGGCTATAGCGCAGAAAGCTATGGCCGGCGGGAGAAAGGCGCAGGCGCTGGTTCTCGCGGATAAACAGCTCCACGCCGAGGTCGGCCTCCAGCTGGCGAATGCGGGTGGTGAGGTTCGAAGGGACGCGATGCACCTTCTGTGCGGCCTGGGTAATGCTGCCGGTCGCGGCGACGGCGTTGAACATCTCAAGCTGGGTCAGGTCCATAGTATTCTTCTTTTGTGAACGGGTTGCTTAATATTATTCATTTTCAATGAATGGAAGCGTAAGCCAGAATGAGGTCAGTTCGCAATCAACATTCGCCATCAAAACAGAGAGAATAATGATGAATTTATCTGCAACTCATGCGGTTTCCGTGAGCCCGACCACCGGTGAAATTGTGTCGTCTCTGCCCTGGGCTACTGAACAAGAGGTCGATGCGGCTATTGGTCTTGCGGAGCAGGGCTATCGCCAGTGGCGCGCCGCCAGCGTAGCCCAGCGCGCTGATGCGCTGCGTCAGGTCGGCAGCGCTCTGCGCAGCCGGGCGGAAGAGATGGCGCAGATGATAAGCCTGGAGATGGGCAAGCCGATTGCTCAGGCCCGCGGCGAAGTGACCAAATCGGCCAATCTCTGCGACTGGTATGCCGAGCACGGTCCGGCAATGCTGGAAACCGAAGCCACCCAGGTCGAAGAAAATAAGGCCGTTATCGAATACCGCCCGCTCGGCGCCATTCTGGCGATTATGCCGTGGAACTTTCCCCTGTGGCAGGTCCTGCGCGGCGCGGTACCGATCCTGCTGGCGGGCAACAGCTATCTGCTCAAGCACGCGCCGAACGTGATGGGCAGCGCGGCGCTGATCGGCGATATCTTCGCTCAGGCCGGGCTGCCGACCGGCGTATTTGGCTGGGTTAACGCCACCAATGAAGGCGTATCGCAGACCATTAACGATCCGCGTATCGCCGCGGTGACGGTAACCGGCAGCGTGCGCGCCGGGAAGGCGATCGGCGCCCAGGCCGGCGCCGCGCTGAAGAAGTGCGTCCTGGAGCTCGGAGGGTCGGATCCGTTTATCGTGCTCAACGATGCCAGCCTCGACGAGGCGGTGAAGGCGGCGGTCATTGGACGCTACCAGAACACCGGGCAGGTGTGTGCCGCATCAAAGCGCTTTATTGTTGAAGCCGGAATCGCCGATGCGTTCAGCAAAAAATTCGTTGCCGCCGTTGAGGCGTTGAAAATGGGCGATCCGCGCGATGAGGCCAACTATCTTGGGCCGATGGCGCGTTTCGACCTGCGCGACGAGCTCCATCAGCAGGTGACGGCGACGCTGGCGGAAGGGGCGACCCTGCTGCTCGGCGGCGAAAAGGTTGCCGGCGCCGGTAACTACTATGCGCCGACGGTGCTGGGTAACGTGACCGCGGAAATGACCGGTTTCCGCCAGGAGCTGTTTGGCCCGGTTGCCACCATAACCGTGGCTCGCGACGCCGCACACGCCCTCGAACTGGCTAACGACAGCGAATTTGGCCTTTCGGCCACCGTCTATACCGCCAGCGATGAACAGGCCGACCGCTTCTCCCGCCAACTGGAGTGCGGCGGCGTCTTTATCAACGGCTACAGCGCCAGCGACGCCCGGGTGGCCTTTGGCGGCGTGAAGAAAAGCGGCTTTGGTCGCGAGCTCTCGCACTTTGGGCTGCATGAGTTCTGTAACGTGCAGACCGTATGGAAAGACCGCCGCTAATCGACGTTAGCGCCTGACGCCTGTCGCCGCGCTCTGCTATACTCGCAGCCCGAATTTGGATGTGGGCAAGGAGCCGGGTGTGGCGATGGTCATCAATAATGCAATGCTGGATGCAGTTCTGGCAGATATCAGGCCGCTGATTGGGCGCGGCAAGGTGGCGGACTACATTCCGGCGCTGGCCAGCGTGAGCGGCAATAAGCTTGGCATCGCGATCTGCACGGTTGACGGACAGCACTACTGTGCCGGTGACGCCCATGAGCGTTTTTCCATTCAATCCATCTCTAAAGTGCTCAGTCTGGTGGTGGCGATGAACCACTACCAGGAGGAGGAGATCTGGCGGCGGGTGGGGAAAGATCCCTCCGGCCAGCCGTTTAACTCGCTCCTGCAGCTGGAAATCGAGCAGGGAAAACCGCGCAATCCTTTTATTAACGCCGGGGCGCTGGTGGTGTGCGATATGCTGCAAAGCCGCCTCAGCGCGCCGCGCCAGCGGATGCTGGAAATTGTCCGACGCCTGAGCGGCGTGGCGGATATCGCCTACGACCCGCTGGTGGCGCGCTCCGAGTTTGAGCATTCGGCGCGCAATGCGGCGATTGCCTGGCTCATGAAGTCCTTCGGCAATTTTCATAACGACGTCGCGACGGTGCTGCAAAACTATTTCCACTACTGTTCGCTGGAGATGAGCTGCGTTGAGCTGGCGCGGACCTTTCTGTTCCTCGCCGATCGCGGAATGGCGCCGCATCTCGATACGCCGGTGATCGCACCGATTCAGTCGCGCCAGGTCAATGCCCTGATGATGACCAGCGGGATGTATCAAAACGCCGGGGAGTTTGCCTGGCGCGTCGGGCTGCCGGCAAAATCGGGCGTGGGCGGCGGGATCGTGGCGATCGTTCCCCAAGAGATGGCCATTGCGGTATGGAGCCCGGAGCTGGACCAGGCCGGGAACTCGCTGGCCGGGATTGCGGTACTGGAGAAACTTACGCAGAAGGTGGGAAGGTCAGTATTCTGATGGATACGATAAACGATTTATTTAGCCGGCTGCAGCGTTCGGCCTTTCGCTCCCGCTTTAAGCTGGGAATAAAAGAGCGGCAATACTGTTTCGATAAAGGCGCGGAGACCATTGACCAGCACGCGGCGGATTTTATTGCCCGCCGCCTGGCGCCGGCGAATATCCTGAATGACGGCAAGCAAACACCGATGCGCGGTCATCCGGTATTTATCGCCCAGCACGCCACCGCCACCTGCTGTCGCGGCTGCCTCGAAAAGTGGCACGCGATCCCGCCTGGCCGGGTGCTGAGCGCCGACGAGCAGCGCTACGTTGTGCAGGTTATTCACCATTGGCTGGTGCTGCAGATGAATTCTCCCGGCCATTGATAGTGCGCAACAATCAGGCATATGTATGCCTGATAAATATTCTCATGTTATGATAATCCGCTAACTAATTATTAACATAATAACTGCCTGAAACAATTAGACGGATAATTACTGAATGTCTTCACTGTCGATTCGGTCATTCACGCTGTTTCGTGAGGAGCGGCCCGTGCGTGATGCGCTGGTGCTGTTCACGTTAACGCTGCTGCTTCATTTCTTTGGCGCCATGCTGCGCCTGGTACAGGAACTCTCGTTTTTCTGGCCGCTGAATGCCGTGATGGCAGGGATCTTTGCGCGTTACGTCTGGCTAAACCGCAGCTATTTTTACGCGGTTTGCTTTGCCGCGATGCTGGTTTATGACGGCTTAACCTCGCGCTGGGGAATGGGCTTTGCTTCGCTGCTGATTAATTTCTCCAATATTGTTTTTATTGTGACCCTGGCGCAGTTGGTGCTGTGGGATAAACGACGCGCCGATTCTATGCCCGGGCCGATTAATGCGCTGAACTTGTTTTTCTATTGCCTGCTGGCGGCGCTGCTGTGCGCGGCCGTCGGCGCGCTGGGTTCGGTGGACGTCGAACGCGCCACCTTTATTCCTCAGCTGGCGGACTGGTTTAGCGAGCAGTTCTCGACCGCGGTGCTGATCCTGCCGTTTATTCTGACGCTGACGCTGCCTTCCGCGCTCGGCGCCTTCCGTTTCCGCCAGCTTCTGCCGGTTATCGCGCTGGTATTGTCGATTATTCTAGGGGTTAGCGTGGGCGGAGCAGGGAGCATCACCTTCCCGCTGCCGGCGCTGATCTGGTGCGCCATTCGCTATCCGCTACCGCTGACCTGCCTGCTGACGTTTATAACCGGCATCAGCGAAATTCTGCTGGTGGCAAACTCGCTGATTCATCTCTCTCCCGACGCGCGGATGCAGCCGTGGCAGCTCTTCTCCACCCGTCTTGGCATCGCCGCGATGCTGATTAGCCCGGTGATCGTCGCCTCGAGCGTCGAGGCGATAAATAATCTGGTGAAACAGCTGGCGCTGCGCGCCGATTTTGATTTCCAGACGCGCGTTTACTCGCGCTCCGGGCTGGGCGAGGCGCTGAAGCGGCAGCCGCTGGCGGAAGGGCAGCTATTGACCGTAATGGTGCTGGATATTGACGGCTTTAAGCGGGTCAACGACAGCTGGGGGCACGAGTGCGGCGATTGCGTTCTCGCGCAGTTTGCCCAGCAGGTGCGACAGCTGGCGGGCGAGCAGGGAATGGTGGCGCGCATCGGCGGGGAGGAGTTCGCCGTGGCGACCCTGACCTCATCGCTGAAGGAGAGCCAGGCGCTGGCGGAGAAAATCCGCCAGGGCGTTGAGGCGCAGACCTTCGTCTGGGGACAGAATCAGATCCGCCTGACCGTGAGCATGGGGCTGGAGTCCCGTCAGGTAGGGAACGAGCGGATAACCGAACTCTTTAACCAGCTGCTGATGGCCGCCGACGACTATCTGGTAAGCGCCAAGAAAGCGGGGCGCAATCGCGTTTGTACCCCCGGACTGGCCTGAAGGCGGTAATAAGAAAAAACGATAGTGATTTTTCTTGTGTTAAATTTAGGTTAAAAACATAGTGATGTGGTCAATTTTAAGGAACCTATCATGACCACATCCTTTTCCCTGCGCACGCTCTCGCGTGAAGAAATCCTCGACCAGATTCAAGCGTTAACCGACATTTTGACCAGCTGCGTGAACGGCGGAGCGTCGGTCAGCTTTATGCTGCCATTCTCCGCGCAAACGGCCAGCGACTTCTGGCAGCGGACGGCGCAAAGCGTTGCCGCCGGCGAGCGTATTGTGGTGGTGGCGGAAAATGAACGTCATCAGATTGTCGGTACCGTCCAGCTTATTGTCAGCCAGCCGGAAAACCAGCCTCACCGTGCGGACGTGGCTAAACTTTTGGTTCACCAAAATGCCAGACGGCAGGGGCTGGCCAACGCGCTGATGAACTATCTGGAGGAGGTCGCCCGCGGCCAGGGCAAATCCGTTCTGGTGCTGGATACCGCAACAGGCAGCGGCGCCGAGCGCTTCTACGTTCAGTGCGGATGGGAAAAAGCCGGGGAAATTCCGCGCTATGCGCTGATGCCGGACGGAAAGATGACCGCCACCTCGTTGTTCTATAAGTTCCTGCAATAACCGCCGATGGTTTGATCAAAACGGGGTTTTAGTCGTAGAGAAAGCTGATAAGTTATTACACCAATTACTCAGGTTGTATGACTACTCTATGAGGGAACCCATTGTGAAAACACTAAATCGTCGCGATTTTCCCGGCGCGCAGTATCCTGAACGCATCATCCAGTTCGGCGAAGGTAACTTCTTACGCGCCTTTATCGACTGGCAGATCGATCTGCTCAATGAGCATACCGACCTGAACGCCGGCGTCGTCATCGTGCGCCCCATTGAGAGCGAGTTTCCGCCGTCGCTGAGCGTTCAGGACGGCCTCTATACCACGATTATTCGCGGGCTGAACGAGAAGGGCGAGGCGGTCAGCGATGCACGCATGATCCGCAGCGTCACCCGGGAAATCAGCGTCTATGCGGACTATGCCGAATACCTGCGCCTGGCGCACAACCCGGATATCCGCTTTGTGTTTTCTAATACCACCGAAGCAGGCATCAGCTACCACGCGGGAGATCGCTTTGACGATGCCCCGGCGGTGAGCTACCCGGCTAAGCTGACGCGCCTGCTGTTTGAGCGCTACAGCTGCTTCTCCGGCGCCAGCGATAAAGGCTGGGTCATTATTCCCTGCGAGCTTATCGACTATAACGGCGAAGCCCTGCGCGAGCTGGTCCTGCGCTATGCCAAAGAGTGGGCGCTGCCGGAAGCCTTTAGCACCTGGCTGGATGAGGCGAATACCTTCTGCTCAACGCTGGTTGACCGCATTGTCACCGGCTATCCGCGCGATGAAGCGCAGCAAATCGAGCAGCAGCTCGGCTACAAAGACGCCTTCCTGGCGACCGCGGAGCACTTCTATCTGTTCGTTATTCAAGGGCCTAAATCGCTGGCCGCGGAGCTGCGCCTTGATAAGCTGCCGCTTAACGTCCTGATTGTCGACGATATTAAGCCCTACAAAGAGCGTAAAGTGGCGATTCTCAACGGCGCGCATACCGCGCTGGTGCCGGTTGCCTACCTGGCAGGGCTGGATACCGTCGGGGAAGCGATGAACGATAGCCAGATCTGCTCGTTCGTCGAAAAGGCAATTTACGAGGAAATTATTCCGCAGCTGGATTTACCCCGCGAGGAGCTGGAGACTTTCGCCAGCGCGGTGACCGGGCGTTTTCGCAATCCCTACATTAAGCATCAGCTGCTGTCGATTGCGCTCAACGGCATGACAAAATACCGTACCCGCATTCTGCCGCAGCTGCTGACGGGGCAGGCGAAAAACGGTAAACTGGCCCCCCGACTGACCTTCGCGCTGGCGGCCTTAATGGCGTTCTATCGCGGAGAGCGCAATGAGCAAAACTATCCGCTGCAGGATGACGAGGAATGGATGGAGCGCTATCGGGCGCTGTGGTCCGCGCATCGCGACGCGCAGCTGAGTACCCGTGAACTGGTGGAGACCGTGCTGTCGGTCGAGGCGCACTGGCAGCAGGATTTGAGCCAGGTTCCCGGTCTGGTGGATCAGGTGACCCTCGACCTCGATGCCATCCTGCTCAGAGGTATGCGCGAGGCGGTTAAGCCGCTCTGCTGATATCCAGTTCAAAACGTTGACCCGGCGATTGCCGGGTTATTTATCTTTTTAAAATAGTTACAACATACATTTGGTCGCGAATTAAATTGAGCGAGCAGACCTGATGCTTCCGCGCCGCTTCGTTCTACAGAACGGGAGGTGGCGCATTCTCCGCGCCTGAATCCGAGGGCGTGGTCTCCTCCTGATGCCGAAAATAGCGTAAATGAGCTAATTCACGGCCTCGATCGCGTTTCGGGACGCCCTGACGCTGCGGCTCATCTATAAATGGGCCTCAATTCAGCACAGCAGGATTCATCATAATGTTCAGAAGAGGGTTTCTTTTATTACCGGCTTTACTTATCTGTATCCAGGTTCACGCCGATCCGGGGTTTCGTCAGCTGGCGTTGACCGATCCGCAGGGGAAAAGCCTGGACGTGGCGGTATGGTATCCAACGTCTGCTGAAGGAAAAGCGGAAAATGTCGGCGCCAATCCCGCTTTCGAAGGGGTTGCCGTTATCCGCGATGCGCCCGTGCGGCCCGGAGCCCACCCTCTGCTGGTTATCTCTCACGGCTATAACGGCAACTGGCGAAATTTGTCGTGGATAGCGGCGGCCATGGCCGCGCAGGGATATATTGTCGTGGCGCCGGACCATCCCGGAACCACCACCTTTAATCAGGATCCGCGCGATGCAAAGCGCCTGTGGCGACGTCCGCAGGATCTCAGCCAGGTAATTGACTTTACTCTGCGTTCTTCCGCGCTGGTCGGGGAGGTAGACGCCGGTCGAATTGCCGCGTTAGGTCACTCTCTCGGCGGATGGACGGTGATGTCGCTGGCGGGAGCCCGCTTCGATTCTGCCCGCATGCTGCGCGACTGCCAGCACCATGCGCAGCGAGGCGACTGCCGGTTAACGCAAAAGCTCGGCATCAATGGCGCCCGCTCTCAGGATGCGCGCTTTGCGGACCTCCGGGATGCCAGAATCAAGGCGGTGGTCTCTGTGGATCCCGGCTTCGCCCCCGGCTTTACCCCGCAGAGCCTGCGCGCGATCGGTATTCCGGTACTGATCCTTTCGGCCCAGGCGGACAAGCTGGCGGACCTCGATGCGGAGCAGGAGTCAGGCTACCTTGCGGCCAACCTGAATCCGCAGCGCAGGCAGTATGAGGTCGTTGAAGGGGCCACCCATTTCAGCTTTATGCAGCTGTGCAAGCCTGGCGCCGAGGCGCTTATTGAGGAAGAGACGCCCGGTGACGGCATCGTTTGTCGCGACGGTAGCGGAGGAGACCGCGCCGCTATTCACCAGGCGCTGATACCTAAGATCGGCAGATTTCTTAATTCGGCACTGGATTACCACCCGCCTGCTGACGAAACGAAGTAGGCGACAGGCCGCAGATGCGCTGAAACTCGCGGTTAAAATTGGACTTGGTGGTAAATCCAGACGCGAACATGATTTCAGTAACGGGCAGCGGGGTGCTGAGCAGCAGCGCCTGCGCCCGTTCAATCCTTAAACCGTTAATCCACTGCGAGACGTTACATTGGCTGATAGCATTGACCGCCCCTGAGAGCTGGCGTGCGGGGATCCCGGTTTTTCTGGCGAGAAGGCTCAGCGTAAGGTCGGGATTGAGATAGAGCTCCGTCTCCCGCACCTGCTTATCGAGGCCGGCGTAAACTTTCGCCAGCTCTTCCGCTGGCGGCGCGGCCCGCGTCGGGAGCGCGGCTTTACTCTCAGCTTGCGCAACCGCCGCCGGCCGTCCCGCAATGACGATAGCCGCCGCAATCAGCGGAAGGAGCGCGGCCTGAAAACCCATCACGATCGCCGGCGCCAGCCTGCCGCCGGTCAGGCTGAAGTCAAACGTCACTGCAAGGTCGGTCAGTGCCGATAGACAGAGAAAACAGCCGGCAAAAAAGGCCATTTTCGTGGTCTGCGGCGACTCGGTGAGACGGCTGAGGGTGAAGCGGTGCTCCCCGCGCCATGCGAGGCGCAGCAGGCTGCACCCGTAGCCGGCAAAAAGTAAAAACAGGACCGGATCCGTCGCCGGCGGCCAGAAAATTCTGATAACGATGGCGACAGCGGCGGGGGCGAACAGCAGCAGCAGGTGACGTCGCCGGCCGATCTCAGTCAGCGAGACAAAACAGTGCCAGGCGAGCGGCGGCAGCATTATGGCCAGCCCGGACTGGATATTGCGCAGGATGCTGGATTCATATTCCCAGCGCAGCGTGCTGACGGCAACCAGCACGATACAGGCAAGCACGAAACGCAGGGTGCCCGCGTGGCGCTGTTTTGGCGCAAACAGGGCCGTTGCCAGCAGGATAAGCAGGGCGGATAAGGTAATAAGCGGAAAAGGAACTGAAAGCATGTCAGCCGTACCAGAACGGAAAGTTGCCGGGAATGATTACCGGGAATAGTGACACATATCCCGGCGCGCTGTCGCCTCCGACGTGATGTTCTGCAAGCAGGCGTTTATTAAGAATTTATTCCCGAGTGCTGGAGGATCTCACCTTTAGCCGACCGGCCAGCATCACGTGCGTTGCCGCATCCTCCTGATTGCACAGATACTCCACCGCCAGTCGCCCTAATTCGCTGTAGGGCAGCTGAATACTGGTGAGCGGCGGGGTGAGCTGTTCCGATATTTTCTGATCGTCGTATCCCGCCAGCAGGATATCCTGCGGCAGCCGGACACCGTTGACCGCCAGCGCCTGATAGCAGCCGATCGCCAGCCAGTCGCTGGCGCAGAAGATGGCGTCCGGGCGATCCTGCTGCTCCAGTAGAGAACAGGTGGCGGTGAAGGACTCGCTGAACTGCCAGTTGGTCCGGCGCACCAGGCGCTCATCGTACGTCTGTCCGGCCTGCTCCAGCGCCGCCTGATACCCCGCCAGCCGCTGGCGGGTTGCCTCCATCCAGCTTTCTCCGGTGATGTGCGCGATGCGCGTCGCGCCCATGGAGATCAGATGACGGGTCACCTGAAACGCGTTGGCGTAGTCGTCGGGAACAAACGAAGGCAGCAGCGGCGAATCCGGGTCGCGCTGGTTGAGCAGAACCAGCGGCAGGCGGGTGCAGTCCTGAAAATCGGTCATATCTACAAGCGTGGTCACCGGGGAGGCGAGAATAATGCCGATACAGTTACGCTGTTCCAGCTGACGAATAATATTAATTGCCAGCTCGACGTCGTCGCCGTAATCATAGACGGTCAGCAGCACTTCATTGCGCCAGGCCGCCTCCCGCGCCTGACTGATGGCATCGATAAAGGGATCGTAGCTTTGCAGGGTGCTGACCAGCAGCGCCACTTCTTCCTGATTTCGCGGGGCGTGAATCGCCGGAAGACGGTCGTAGCCGAGCTCGGTCGCGACGGCGATCACCCGCTGACGGGTCTCCTCGCTCAGCTTGATATTCCGGGACTGATTAAGGACCAACGATACCGTTGCCTGTGACACACCCGCCGTACGGGCGATATCGTTCATTGTGACTTTGTTTTTCCGCTTCATCATCCCTCTCCCCTTGAGAAACCGCATTATACCTTAACGACCCGGCACATAGGCAGACTAAAGCGCTGCCGTTGACCTTTCCTGCGGCTCATCGGCACGGTTTGTGACCCTCATCGCTTTTAGCGGCCACAGGAAAACTTTCGCCGCCGAGGGCCGACAGTGGCAAATTGCGCCGGAAGCGCTTGAAGTCATTTTCTTCGAGGAAAATAATGGCCTATTCAGATGAGGTGGGAGAGTACGATGGTTATCAATATTCGCGAGCTGCAGCCGCAGGACAAATCGCAGTGGCTTGGGCTGTGGGAGGGTTACACCTGTTTTTACGGCAGTCCTCAGCCTGACGATGTGACGCAATACACCTGGCAACGCCTGCTGGGCGGCGCATCTCCGGTTATCGGCCGGGCTGCGGTCGTTGACGGCCGGGTGGTCGGGTTCGCTATTTGCGTCCTTCACGAAGGAACGTGGGTGAAAACGCCCGTTTGCTATCTGGAAGATCTGTTCGTTGACCCGGCAATGCGCGGACGCGGAGTCGCCAGAGCGCTGGTGCAGGCGCTGCACGCGGAAGGGAAAGCGAAAGGGTGGTCGCGCCTCTACTGGCATACGCGTGCTGATAATCCCGCCCGTAAGCTGTATGATGAGTTCACCCCAGCGGATGATTACGTCCGCTATCGGGTCATGCTCTAAGCCGCTGGCGATAAGAAGTTATTAAGATTTTCCCTGTCTAATAGCGGAAAACGACTCAGGAGAATCAAAAATGGAAAAACGCATCGAGACGACCGTTAATGTGATCATCTTTCTTTCACTGCTGGCTACCGCCTGGGATCTTTCCCTGGTGCACCATCTCCCCTGGTAAATCCGGCAGTACGGCGCCCGCTGCGGCGCCGTTAGTTAGACCTCAGCCGGTCCCATCGGGAAAATGTTAGGACAGGATTACTTAATCGGCCTGTTATCTATCAAATGCTGTGATTAACGTCTCTGACTGCCTTCAGCCCCGCCAGTGAAAAACGCTTAAAGTGGTCGGTCAGTGCCTGAGTCTGCATCGCCGCAATTTCTCTCACCGGCCCGGGAATTCTGTTACCTGCCACGATCAACATCATGCAGGGTGCGACCACACTTAACATGCAGGGCAGTAATGCAGGATCGTCTTCGCTGATACCGGCAGCTTCACTGACAATTTTCCGCACCGCCTGTATTTTCCCCATTCCTTCGCTGTTCACAAAATCGGTGAGTTGAACTGAAGGTGCCAGCAATTCCCGCGCAAAGACCCGCCCGTGCCAGCCATTTCCTTCATTCAGTTTTGAGATGAACATTTCCAGAAACTGACCGAGCTTTTGCTCCGGAGGAAGTGCGCCTGTTGCCAGGGCTGTCAGCTTTTCACCGTCCAGATAGTGGCGGTGTGCCCGTGCCAAAACCGCCAGATACAGCCCATCTCTGCCACCGAAGTGATAGTTGATGGCCGCCAGGTCAACCTCAGCGGCACTGGCTATCGACTTGTTCGTCGTTCGGGCAAGGCTCTGTTCGGCTATCAGTTCACCTGCGGCTTCCAGAATTTTTTCCCGGGTTAACTCACCATCACTGCGACGTGCTCGGCTCATAGATAAATCCAGTTGTAAGATTTTTTTTCAGCGACAGGGTTTATTATCTCACAATTAAAGTTTAAATTGAATTTAAACTAAGTGCGTGAAATGAGCGTCAGTAGAGGGAAGTAGTCGCAATGAATAAAAAAATAATAGCAGGCGTGGTGATTATTGCGCTTGTAGCGGTGGCCGCTGTAGCCTGGCTTTATAGTCGAAATAATGATGATAAAAATCGTCTGACTTTACATGGCAACGTGGATATCCGTCAGGTATCACTGGCGTTTGAAGAGAGCGGCCGGATAGCCGCATTAATGGCTGAGGAAGGCGATAAGGTTGAGGCAGGGCAAGTGGTTGCCACACTCGATACCCGGGCGCTGAAGATACAGGAGAAACAGGCTCAGGCACGTCTGGATGCTGAGAAGCAAACGGTGCGAGAGCAACAGTCCGGCGCACGTCCTGAAGAAATAGCTCAGGCAAAAGCGCAGTTGGCGTCAGCCGTGGCGCAACAAACCAAATCCCGGGAGGATCTCTCGCGCATTCAGCGTATTGCCTCAAACACCCGTGGCAAAGGCATCAGCAAACAGGAAATGGATACGGCCAGAAATAACCTGAGTATTGCTCAGGCCAGCGTGAAAGAGCGCCAGGCAAGTCTGGCGCTGATGGTTAAAGGCGTGCGCAAAGAGCAGCGGGAAGCCACCGTGGCCCAGGTCAAAGCACTTGAAGCCGATCTGGAGTTATTGCAATACCGGCTTTCACAGGCGGAATTACATGCACCGGTTAATGCGGTGGTAAGAGCACGCCTGCAGGAAGCGGGTGATATGACCAGCGCCCAGAAAGCGGTGTATACCCTGGCATTGAGCGAACCAAAATGGGTACGTGTCTGGGTCAATGAAAGCGATCTGGGACGCATCAAATCAGGTATGAATGCTGATATCGTCACTGACTCTTTCCCGGATAAACCGGTCACCGGCAGGATTGGTTATATCTCCTCAGTGGCTGAGTTCACGCCAAAATCTGTGCAGACTGAAGAGCTGCGAACCAATCTGGTTTACGAGGTACGTATCGTGGTCAAAGACCCTGATAACGTGCTGCGCATGGGGCAGCCAGCCACCGTCACCATCAATACGCCTTCTGCGGACAGTGGCAAATAACATGGCAGCTGAAACTGACGTCGTCATTGCGCAGGATCTGGTCAGAGTTTTCCCCAGCACGACAAAAAACGCGCCTGAAGTCCGTGCTTTGGACAGCCTGACCATGAACATTCGGGCGGGGGAGCTCACCGCGCTCGTCGGGCCTGACGGTGCAGGGAAAACCACTTTCCAGCGTCTTATCGCCGGTCTGTATGCACCCTCTTCCGGCAGCCTTACCGTGCTGGGGACGGACGTCAACACCGACCCTCAGTCGGTACAGAACCGCATCAGCTATATGCCTCAGCGCTTTGGTTTGTATGAAGATTTGAGCGTTCAGGAAAACCTGGATCTGTACGCCGATTTACATGGCGTTGACCAGCAGACCCGAAAGGAACGTTTTGAACGTCTGCTGACGATAACCGATCTCACCCGGTTTACAGACCGACCGGCTGGCAAGCTGTCCGGAGGGATGAAACAAAAACTCGGCCTGGCCTGCACCCTGGTGCGTTCGCCTGACTTATTGCTGTTAGATGAACCCAGTGTGGGGGTTGATCCCTTGTCGCGCCGCGATTTGTGGAAAATCATCGAGCAGCTGGTTCAGGATGAACAGCTGAGCGTGATAATCAGCACGGCCTACATGGATGAAGCTGAGCGTTGTGCTCAGGTCTATGTCATGTATCAGGGACGCATTCTGGCGCAGGGAACGCCGGACGAATTGCGTAAAAAGGCCGATGGTCTGACGTGGCAGGCCACACCGCCAGACGGAATGAAAGCTCGTAGCCTACAGGCCCGATTGCTGGAGAATCGCCAACACGTTATCGACGCCGTCCCGAAAGGCGATGCCGTACGTTTTATCTGTCAGTCTGAAAGAGATGAGTCCCTTGCCCGGGAACATCATGCCACTCGCCGCGATGCCGAACTGGAAGATGGCTTTATGGTTCTGCTTCATCAGGCGCAGCATCAGGATGAACAGGCCCCTTCAGGTCCGGTAAAGGCCGATATGGTTTCCACTCAGCAAAGCGCAGAAGCTGAGGGCAAACCCGTTATCGTTGTTCGGGATCTTGTGCGTAAATTCGGTGATTTTACGGCCGTTGCCAGTACCTCCTTCGAGGTCAGACGTGGCGAAATATTTGGCCTGCTCGGACCGAATGGGGCCGGAAAGACGACAACCTTCAGAATGCTCTGCGGACTGCTACCAGCAACCAGCGGTCATCTTGAGGTAGCCGGAATGAATCTGCGGACAGCACGGGCAAAAGCCCGCGCCCGTATCGGCTACGTTTCTCAGAAATTTGCCTTATACGGCAACCTGACGGTGCGTGAAAATCTGACGTTTTTCGGTGGGGCCTACGGTTTGTCCGGTAAACATCTGGTGCAGCAAATAGAGACTTCCCTCGCTCAATTCGACCTGGATGCCGATGCTATCAGCGGGGAACTGCCAGGCGGCTTCAAACAACGTTTATCTATGGCGGCAGCGTTGCTGCATGAACCCGAAATTGTCTTTCTGGATGAACCGACCAGCGGTATTGATCCGCTGGCACGACGTGCTTTCTGGTACACCATTGGCGAACTGGCCAACAAAGGTATCACGGTCATCGTGACCACCCACTTTATGGAAGAAGCGGAGTACTGCGACCGTATAGCGATTCAGGACGCGGGGAAAATGCTGGCGCTGGGTACGCCGCGAGAAGTGCGGCAGAAAGCGGGTCTGGAGCATGCTGCTGATATGAACACCGCGTTTATTGCCATTGTGGAAAATGCCCGGGCGAAGGAACACAAGCAGGAGGCGAAGGCATGAAAAACTCCACTTTCCGCAGCCGTCTTATCTCCCTGACACGCAAAGAAACGCGTCAGCTTTTACGGGACAAAAGTAACCTTGCGGTCGGGTTGCTCCTGCCAGTTGTGCTAATCCTGCTGTTTGGTTACGGACTTTCGTTTGATTTAAGCAATGCCAGGATCGGCGTGGTTCAGGAGCAGCGGACACCGCAGTCCTGGCAGATTGTCACGGCGTTACAGGGCAGTCGGTACTTATCGGTTCAGGAATATACCAGTTTTAATGCCGCACAGGATGCGCTGCGTAAGGGGGAAACGGATGCGATATTGCGTATTCCTTCCGACTTCGCGCAACGTCTGACAGCGGGTAATGCACAGCTCCAGCTCCTTGTGAATGGCGCATCAACCAGTGTCGCCAGCGCTGCCCAGGGTTACGTTACCGGGGCGCTGGCTACGCAGTCTGCTGTAATTGCCGATCGGGGCGGGAGTCAGCTTTCTGTAGGCAGCGTCACCGTTGAACAGCGCATGTGGTTTAACGAATCCGGCAACAGTACCTGGTTCATTGTTCCCGGCCTGGTCGTCCTGATCCTGACGCTGATAGGCGCATTCCTCACCGGGCTATTAATTGCCCGAGAGCGGGAGCGTGGCACGCTTGAAGCGCTCTTTGTTACCCCGGTGCGGCCTCTTGAACTGGTGCTGGCGAAGCTCGCGCCCTATATGGTGCTCGGCACTATAGATCTGGTGGTCTGTCTGCTGGCTTCACATTATCTGTTCGACGTGCCGATTCGCGGGTCCCTGTGGGCAATTATTGTTTCTTCCCTGCTTTATCTGCTGGTTTCACTGGGGCTTGGGCTCACCATATCAGGGTTTGCACCTGGGCAGTTCCTGGCAAGCCAGGTGGCGCTGATAGCCAGCTTTATGCCCGCCATGATGCTGTCAGGGTTTGTCTTTGATATCCGCAATCTGCCGGTCGTCATTCAGGTCATAAGCCAGATCCTGCCAGCCACTCACTTTATGTCGCTTATCAAAACGCTCTTTCTGGGCGGCGATGACTGGAAGATGTTTTTCAAAGAGTGCGGGATCTTATCGCTTTATGCGCTGGTCCTGATAAACGCTTCGCGCATTTCTTTGCGCAAAAGACTGAGATAAACGCTGATGAATAGTTTAACCACCTGGCTGCACCACATCAGCTTTTTGATCCGCAAAGAGGTTCTCGCCATTCTGAAGGAACCGGCTAACCGGGTAATATTGTTCGCCCCTGCGTTTATGCAGGCGCTGCTGTTTGGCTATGCCGCGACCTACGATGTGAACCATGTATCATACGCCGTGCTCGATCAGAGCCGGGGACAGGCATCGACAGAACTGTTAACACATCTGGACGGGACGGGCGTGTTCAACCGCACGGCCACGCTCACGGCAGCGTCACAGATTCAGGATGTCGTGCTTGCCGGAGATGCGTTGCTGGTTTTGACATTCCCCGCAGACTTTGAAGACAAGCTCAATAATGGCGATACCTCGCCCCTTCAGGTGATCCTGGATGGCCGTAATTCCTCCACAGCCGGTGCTGCGGCCAGTTATATCAGTGCCGTGGTGGCTGATTTTAATCAGCGCAGAAGCGGCAGCAAGCCAGCGATTTCCGTCGAAACCCGTGCCTGGTACAACCCCAACCTGGAATCCCGCTGGGGGCTAATGCCTACCCTGATCGCCGCGTTAAGCATGATGCAGACGCTGATGCTGTCAGCCCTGTCGGTAGCCCGGGAGCGGGAACAGGGAACTTTCGACCAGTTGCTGGTAACGCCTTTCACGCCAATGCAACTTCTGATTGGCAAGGCTTTACCTTCGGTGATGGTCGGTCTGGTCCAGTCAACAATTATCCTGCTGATAATCCTGTTCTGGTTCCAGATACCCATGAACGGTTCTGTCACGCTGCTTTATTTTGGCCTGTTGAGCTTTAACATCGCGGCGGTGGGTATTGGCCTGTCTATCTCTGCTGTTTCCATCAATATGCAGCAGGCGATGCTCTACACCTTCTTGTTGATGATGCCGCTGATGCTGCTGTCCGGCCTGCTTACGCCTGTGCAGACCATGCCTGCCATCCTCGATACCCTCACTTATGCTAATCCGCTACGGTTTGCTATTGACCTGGTCAGGAGGGTGTATCTGGAAGGGGCCGGCTTTACTGATGTGGCCTTTAATTTTATTCCCATGCTGGTTATGGCGGCGATCACCTTGCCGCTTGCTGCGTGGCTGTTCCGCAATCGACTTTACTGAGACAGGTATTCCGATGAAACACCGTTTTTCCCCTATATCAAACAATAAAGGACCTGTTCTGGTGACGTTAATGGTTGCCGCTGCATTGTGTGGTTGTACGGTAGGCCCCGATTTTCAGAAGCAAAAATCGGATGCGCCTGCTGACTGGGCTACCTGGCGCAGCGGGGATGCATCATTGCACACGGTGAAAGGCGCCGGGGTGATGGCGGACAGTCAGTGGTGGAAACGCTACAAAGATCCCGTTCTTGACAGTCTGGTTAACCGGGCACTGTCAGCCAGTCCCGATATCAAAACCGCTGCATTACGTTTTTCGGGTGCTCGAGCGCAATATCGCATTACGGCTTCATCGCAGACTCCGGACATTAACGCTACCGGGAAAGTCACCCGCGAACAGCTCAGCGAAAACAGCCCATCCACGCGCGCACTGAAAGAAGTATTGCCGCAGCCGGATGAGCTGATTGATTTAATGTCCGAACCCTATAACTGGTATCAGGCCGGGCTGGATTTCTCCTGGGAGATAGACTTGTGGGGGCATGTCAGACGTGCTGTTGAAGCCTCTGATGCCGATCTCTCTGCTCAGGGGGCGATGCTGGAGCTTGCGAGGCTCAGCATCGTCGGTGACGTGGTGAATAATTACTACACTCTGCGGGGTATCCAGCAGCAAATCGTACTGGCAAAAGAAGATGTGCAGGCGATGAATGAGCGCCTTTCGCTGATCCGGGCGCGTACTGAAGGGGGTGAACTGGACTACACCGATGTTGAACGCCAGCAGAGTGAGCTGTCGGCCACCCGGGCAAACCTCATCGATCTGCAACAGCAGGAAGGTATCGCGATGAATCAGCTGTTATTACTGCTGGGCGAGCACCCAGGCGCATTACAACAGCAGCTGGCTTATAAACCCGATGCTAATCAGGCAACGTTGCCACCCCTGAGTCTGGGTATACCGTCCGAAGTGGCGCTGACGCGTCCGGATATCCGCGCCGCTGAAGCACATCTGCACGCCGCTACCGCCAGGATTGGTGTCGCACAGGCGGAGCTCTACCCGAGTATTACGCTGGGTGCCCGAATTGGTTTTGACTCCTACAGTGAAAGTAACTTTGCCGAATGGGGGAGCCGTACCTGGTCAGTGGGTCCGAGCCTGAACCTGCCTTTATTTGACGGTGGAAGACGTAAGGCGACGGTGGTATTACGTGAAACCGATCAACAGCAGGCCGCTGTAGATTTCCACAAAACCGTGCTGAAAGCCTGGCAGGAAATTGATGATGCGCTCAGCCGTTACGCTGCTGCGCAACAAAAACTGGTTGAGCAGCAACAGCGTGAGAAGAGTGCAGGAGAGGCGCAATCTCTTATACAGGCACGTTATGACGGTGGGCTGACCAGCTTTATCAACGTGCTCGACAGCCAGCGAAGCTACATCCAGGCGCGGCAGTCGCTGGCAATGAGTCAGCGGGATGTGAAAACCGCATGGGCCGCTGTGAACCGCGCAGTGGGCAATTACCCGCGCTAGAAAATGAAAGAGGTTACGATGAAACAATTTTTGATGAAGCATAATCTGGCGTTATTCAGTCTGGTGGCGACCTGCGTTCTGATTTATACGCTGGCAAGCTGGCAGGCCATGCCCGTTACACAGCGAATGCTGGGGTTATTTGTCTTTGGTATTACCCTACATTTGTGGGAAGAAGGCCGGTTCCCGGGTGGTTTTACCGAAATGATTGCTGAGAAGCTGAATTTTAAAGCTGACGACATCCATTTCGGGCAAATCATCACATCCTGCTATGTGGTGTTTATCGTTTTCGTACCGCTATTTTTCCCGCATGTATTGTTCCTGGCAATCGCACCGATGTTGCTTGGCCTGCTGGAACCCGTTGCGCATTTGCTGGCAATACGCATGTCATCAACGCGCTATTATTCCCCGGGACTGGTCACCGCCGTTGTGGTGCTGATGCCGCTTTCGCTGTACACGCTGCACTATATAGCAACCCATATGGAGACGCATTTCTCCACCTGGCTGATGGCCTTTCTATACATGTTAGTCGGGTTATTGATAGCCCAGCGACTCGTCATCTCTGCAAGCGGGATGAAGTACAGTGAGTTTTTGAAGAATGTCAGACGTCGCTTATTCGCAAAATGACTGCATTTTTAAAGAAAAATAAGATAGATGAAAGACAATGCGCCTACCAGGGGGGGATTTTCTGGATTGCGCTGACAGCAGCGAAGACATCAGCCCGGTGTGCACCAGGCCCAGAGTCGCCAGCAGCAACCAGCCGTTGGCCGTTGACGGCAGTTGGGCCCAGCCGGCGAACGGCACCAGCAGCACGACGCCCAGGGTGAGCTGAATCAGCACGATCAGGTGCGGTGGCACTTCTTTCAAACGCTTTTAGGTGATGCCATCGTTCATATCTCCGGTTGTCATAAGAGGATGAACAGAGAGTGGCACAGGGCAATGCTTCTTAATATCGCCACATTTTTGATAATTAATCCTGAACCGGGACGATTGGCGGTGCAGGCCGGGCGCCATTCTGCGCGCCCGGCAGGCGCTATCAGCCAGCGGCCCGGCGTCGGGCGACGATAAACAGGCGAGGGAACAGCAGGAGTACCTTCCCGTTACACTGTAACGGATAGTGCTCCTGCAGAAGCGTCAGATAGCGGCTGAGAAAGGCGTCGCGCTGACTGTCGTCGAGGCGCTGCAGGTAGGGACGCAGCCCCGTCGATTGTAGCCAGTCAATAATCGCCTGATGAGAATCGAGCTGATGGTAATAGGTGGTGCGCCAGATATCGACCTCGCAGCCGCTGGCCGTCAGGATGTCGTAATACTGTCGGGCGGTGGGAAGCGGGTGGCGTCCGCTCTCCGGATGCCCAAGCTCCTGGGCGACCTGACGCATCAGAGTATGCGACGGCTCCTGCCAGTTATCCGGCATCTGCACCGCCAGAATACCATTATCCGCCAGCTGCGCAACGAGCTGCGGGAACAGCGTCTGGTGGTCGGTAAGCCACTGCAGGGAGGCGTTGGCGTAAATCACATCCGCCGCACGCTCGGGCCGGTACTCGCGGATATCTGCGGTGACGAAGCGGCACGCCGGCAGCGCCCGGGAGGCCTCTTCCAGCATCGCCGGCGAATTATCCACGCCGATCACCGTCGCCGTGGGCCAGGCATGATGCAGCAGCGCGGTACTGTTCCCCGGCCCGCAGCCAAGGTCAACGGCGAGGGTAACGGGATGGTGGGCGACACGGGCGAGCAGTTCGGCGGCGGGGCGGGTACGCTCGGCGCCGAACTGTAGATATAACGAGGGATTCCAGTCTGCCATCAATGACTCCGGGTTAGATAAACTCGGTCATCAGCATAGATGGCATTGACTGCGGGTAAAATAACTTTACCCATTTTTATTCTTTACGTGACAGCGTCACGTAAAGCGGCGGCGGGTAAATGCCCTGCGCCCGTCCGCCGGCTTAATCGGCGTCCTTTAGCGACTCCGCGCGTTTAGCGGTGGCATAGACAAAATCCAGCATCGGCTCAAGATCGGTATCGTATCCGGCCTGGATTATTTTCCCCCGCAGCCACTCAATCTCGCTGGTAATATCCGGGTGGAAAATATTGTTGTCCTGCGCTTTACGCAGCCATTTCAGCAGGAAGTTATTTTTCCCTCTGATCCCGCCCGCTTTCTTAGATTTTCCGTGTATTTTCAGCGCGATTAATATGCAGTAATAGAAATGAACCCGCTGATTAAAACTTTGATGCATGTATGTATTTCCCGCCAGACTCAGGAATTCACCGTCGAGGTCAGTGATTCGGATTGGGCATGATAACGGGCACGGATCGTTTATTATTCGATCTCTGATATCTCACCCGTTTCTCCAGTACGCCCGTTGCCGGGCGTTGAGCGGATGGTGTCACGGATGCCGAATAACAGTCAATTCTTGATTACTTTTTTACCTTTTTCAGCGGGGGCGGTCCGCCGAATACAATTCCTCTGGCCCGCCGCAAAGCGGCGCGTTGTTGCAGGTATACGCGGAATATCAAGATAAATGCCATCACCACAACCGCCGCCGCCAGCAGATAAATAGTTCCCAGGCTGTAATACCCGGCAACCCAGCCGGCAACGGGGCCGGTCAGGCCGAGAGCCAGATCGAGGAACGCCGAGTAGGTGCCCAGCGCGGTGCCCTGGTTCTGCTCCTCAACCTGTTTCACCGCCTCGACGCCTAGCGCCGGGAAGACCAGCGAGAAACCGGAGCCGGTCAGGAAGGCGCCGATCCCGGCCACCCACGCAGACGAGGCCTGCCAGATAATCAGCAGGCCGATGCATTCGATAACAAAGCAGGCCAGCGACACCGGCACGCCGCCGTAGCGGGTGATGGTGTTGCCGAGCACCAGACGAATGCAGATGAAACCGACGCTGAACAGCGACAGCGTAAACGCCGCGCCCTGCCAGTCGTGGGCGGAGAAGTAGAGGGTAATGAAGGTGGCTATTACCCCGAAGCCTACCGTCCCCAGCGCCAGCCCCAGGCCGTAGGGCCAAATTTTGCGCACCACCACGTGAAAGGGGGCGCGAACCCCGCCGCTAACGCTGACGTCCTGGCGCGTGCGGGCAAAAAGCAGCCCGATAAAGGCCACCGCCACCACCACCACGGCAAAACCGCTAATGCCAAAATAGCCGTTGAGCAGCACCCCCAGCGGGGCGCCAACCGCCATCGCCACGTAGGTGGCGACCCCGTTCCAGGAGATAACCCTGGAGGTATGGATCGCGCCGACGGTTTTAATTCCCCACAGCGTCGCCCCGGTGGCGGTAAAGCTCTCGCCCACGCCGAGGAAGATTCGGCCAACCAGCAGCGCGGCTACCGCCAGCAGCGGAACGGATTGCAGCAGTACCGCAGCCAGCGTAAAGACCCCGCTCAGCAGGCAGCAGACGATACCGAGACTGACGACTTTTTTCGGTCCCCAGATATCGGCGTAGCGCCCGGCGTGCGGCCGGCTGAGCAGGGTGGCGATGTACTGCAGACTGATGACTACGCCGGCAATAAAGGTGCTATAGCCGAGCTGATAGTGAATGTAGCCGGGTAAAACGGCGAGCGGCAGGCCGATCGACAGATAGCAAATGCAGGTAAAAACCACGATCGAAATAATGCGCAGGTTGAGCTGAGTCTGAGTAGCCGAAGAAGTCATAACGTCAGGTATTTAAAACAAAAGGGGGATTAGCATAGCGCAGACCCTGCGGCCAGCACGAGCCCAGGATGTGTTTTCCGCACGTTTCACTGATGAAATTTATGCCTCTGCCGCCAAATTTCTCTAGAATCCGCTCTTTCGGAGAAAGAAAATGTCCGTCACCGATTCCCTTCTTGCCTTTTCATTTTCTGCGCTGCTCCTGACATTAACCCCGGGTCTCGATACCGCCCTCATTCTACGAACCTCCGCCGCGGAAGGCGGTAAAAAAGCCTTTCAGGCCGCGCTGGGTATCGACGCGGGATGCCTGATCTGGGGGGCGCTGGTCGCCCTGGGCTTAGGCGCACTGCTGGCGACATCGGAGCTGGCCTACAGCCTGTTAAAATGGTGCGGCGCCGCCTGGCTGTGCTGGCTGGGCCTGCAGCTGATCCTCCGGCCGCGCCCGCTGCCGGTAACTGGTTCTTAAGGGGGATGTTCGGCAACGTGCTGAACCCAAAAATAGGCATCTTTTACGTCTCGTTCCTGCCGCAGTTTATCCCGAGCGGCCACTCTCCGGAGGTCTGGACCTTCCTGCTGGTCGGCATCCACGTGCTGCTGGGCACCCTGTGGTCCTTAACCCTGATTATGGCTACCCGCTTTGCGTCGGGCCTGCTGAAGGCGCCGGGATTTATCCAGTGGATGGACCGGGTGACGGGCGGCGTGTTTATGCTCTTCGCCGCGCGGCTGGCGCTCAGCAGCCGCCAGGCCATTTGCTGGCCTGATTGCCTGGGCAGCGGGGCCAATTCGCGGTATATATCTCATCTCGTATATCAACGTCCAGGAGGGAGTATGACAGCCGATTTAGCCGGAATTGAGGTGTTGTTCGTCGCCGGGTTTGGGCCCATTACCCGCAGCGCCGAAAGCAGCCGATCGTTTTATGCCGAGGCGCTGGGTTTGCCTTTGAAGGCGATGGAGGGTAACCCCGACTACCTGCTCACGGAGCAGGACGCGCTGGCCGGGGTGAAGCACTTTGCGCTATGGCCGCTGGAGCAGGCGGCGCAATCATGTTTTGGCGTTGACCGCTGGCCGGCGGATCTCCCGCAGCCCCAGGCGTGGATCGAGTTTGAGGTGCGCGATATTCAGGCGGCCAGCGACGACCTGCTGGCGAAGGGTTACCGCCTGCTTATCGCCAACCGCTTGGAGCCGTGGGGGCAGACGGTGACGCGTCTGCTGAGTCCGGAAGGGCTGCTGACCGGCATCACCATCACGCCGTGGCTGCGCGGCGAGTAGATGCTATCCGTTCCCGCCTCTGCTGCGCGACGGCTTGCGCCGGCAGCGGAGGCGGGGCGTTTCCCGCTTAATATCCTGCATATTTCGTTGACCGACGAAGCATTCCCCGGCGTTTTCTTCTAGTTTCCAGTTCTGACGATCCGCGGCGCTGATCCAACGCCGCTTGCCTGTCCGTCGATTTATAATCATACTAATATGAGATTTTTAATTGTTTATAATTCTCTTTTTGAGAATTATTGTTGAAAGGAGTACGCAACGTGACTGAATACAGGCCAGAACTGAAGGCTTTCCTGCTGGCGCTGGCCGGTTCGGTGGTGCTGATCGTCGGGATGGGGTACGGGCGCTTTGCCTTTACCGGGATCCTGCCGCTGATGCTGGATGAGCATATTTTAACCCTGCGTGAAGGCAATCTCGCGGCGTCGGCGAACTACGCGGGGTATCTGCTGGGGGCGCTGATGCTGGCGAAGGCCAGGCCGGGCGATGCGAAGTGGTTAAACCTCGCGTCGGTACTCTTAACCCTGCTGTGTTTGGCGGCGATAGGCTGGCTACGGTCGCCACTGGCAATTATTGCGGTCAGGGGCGTTGCCGGCGTGCTGAGTGCGGTGACCCTGATCGCCGCCTCGCTGTGGCTGCTGCAGCATATGAAGCATCATAACGGCGCGCCGATCCTCTATTCGGGCGTCGGAATGGGCATTTTTCTCTCGGCGGAGTTTATTTCGCTCGCCAAAAGCCACGCCTTTACCAGCCAGCAGATCTGGCTGATCTGCGCCGCCAGCGCCGCACTTTTATTTGCGCTGGTTCTGCGCCTGCTGCTCAGCCCGTCGGACTACCTCGTGGACTGGAAACCGACGGTATCGGCTCAGGCAGCAGGCGCAGAAGGCCAGCGCGGGGATGCATGGAAGTTATTGATTATCTACGGCTTAGCCGGATTCGGCTATATCATCACCGCCACCTATTTGCCGCTGTTTCTCTCCGGCTCGCTCACCGGCATCGACCCGGTGCAGCTCTGGGCGCTGTTTGGCCTGGCGGCGGTACCGTCCTGTTTTGTCTGGCACAAGCTGGCGCTCAAGCTCGGCTACCGGCGAGCGTTTACCATTAACCTGATGGTGCAGGCGACAGGCGTGATCCTGCCCGCCTGGAGCCACTCGTTAGCGTTTTGCATGCTGAGCGCCCTGCTGGTTGGCTTCACCTTTATGGGCACCGTTACCCTTGCCCTTCCTGAAGGGCGGCGGCTGAATCATCTGGTGACATTCAACATGATCGCCGCCATGACCGCTACTTACGGCATCGGCCAGATTATTGGCCCGCTGGCGGCCGGCGTTCTGTACGGTCTGAGCGGATCTTTTAATGCCGCCCTCGGCGCCGCGGGCGGGGCGCTGTTTGTGGCCGCCGCACTGGTGACGATCGGCAAACCCGCCGGGCAACAGCGGGGGAGTTAACTATCGGCCGCCAGCAGCAGCTGCTGGCGCATGGCATCCAGCGCCGGCGAAACGTAGCCCTGGCGCCAGATAAGCTGGGTTATCGCCGTGCCGACCGGCTGCGAATCGCAGCCTTCCGGTAACGTCATTAGCGCCAGCACGCTCTGCGGGACGATCCCGGCATATCCGCCGGAGGCAATGCAGGCAATGACCGCGTGATACGAACCGATCTCCTGTATTTCAACGTTTTTCATTGCGGACAAAAATGATTCCGCCCGCTTGCGATAGCTGCAGCCCTGCGCAAACGCCGCCAGCCTGAACTCCTCCCGTCCCGCGGGGCTTATCAACATCAGCTCCTCGGCGAAGATCGGCAGGTATTCCAGCGCCTCGGGACACTCCGGCTGGCCGCTGGCGTTCAGCGGCAGGCTCACCAGCGCGCAGTCGAGCGCGGCGCTAAGCACGCGTTCGACCAGCTGCTGGGTAGGCATGGTTTGTAAGGTCAGGGCGACCGCCGGGCACTGCTGGTGAAAGCACGGCAGAATCGAGGTTAAGCGGCTGGCGGCGGCGGCCTCCATTGCCCCCATCCGCAGGCTTCCGGCGGGCTGCGTCGGATGCAGCGCCTGTTTCGCCTCTTCGGCCAGGCTCAGGATCCGCAGCGTGTAGTCAAGAAAGCGCTCCCCGGCGGCGGAGAGCACCATTTTTTTATTGCCGCGAACGAACAGCTCAACGCTGAGCTCTTCCTCAAGCTGCTGAATGCGCGTGGTGATGTTCGATTGCGCGCGGCCCAGCCTTTTTGCCGCCCGGGTGACGCTTTGCTCCTGCGCCACAATTTTAAAGATTTCCAGCGTGCTGTGGTCCATGTTTTTCTTCTAAATATGGAAATAATATTGATCTTAACATCTCAAAAAGAGATGTTAAGCACCGGATATCACAAATTTACGCAGGATCAATCATCATGAACCGCCTGACGCAGCAGCTTGATATTGTCTATCCCATTATACAGGCCCCGATGGCCGGCGTGTCCACGCCTGAACTGGCGGCGGCGGTTAGCAATGCCGGCGGCCTGGGTTCGTTGGGATTAGGCGCTTCCTCGGTGTCTCAGGCGCGGGCGCTGATCGGCAAAACGCGCCAGCTCACCGCCCGACCGTTTAACGTTAACCTTTTTTGCCACCTTCCGGCACGCAGAGATCCGCAGGTCGAAGCGCAGTGGATTGAGCGGCTACGCCCGGCGTTTGCCCAAGCGGGAAGCCAGCCGCCGCAGGCGCTGAGGGAGATTTATCAAACTTTCCTCGGGCACCAGCCGATGCTTGAGCTGCTGCTCGAACTGGCGCCGCCGGTGGTCAGTTTTCACTTCGGTATTCCGCCACGCAGCGTCATTCTGCGTCTGAAGGAGAGAGGCATTGTCACTATGGCCAGCGCCACCAGCGTTCAGGAGGCCCGGCAGATAGAGGCGCAGGGAGTGGATATCGTTATAGCTCAGGGCTACGAAGCGGGCGGCCATCGCGGGATCTTTGACCCGCGCGGCGACGACCAGCAGCTGAGCACCTTTACGCTGGTCCAAAGGCTGAAGCGGACGGTGGGCCTGCCAATTATTGCCGCCGGCGGCATTATGGACGGCGCGGGAATTTGCAGCGCCATAAGCCTCGGCGCCGAGGGCGCGCAGCTGGGGACCGCATTTCTGCTGTGCCCGGAATCGGCAGCGGATAACGGCTATCGGCGGGCGATTAAAAACAGTCCTGACCAGCAAACGGTGCTGACCGCGGCCATCTCCGGCCGTCCGGCGCGCTGCGTGCATAATGCCTGGAGCGCGCTGGCGCAACAGGCTGATGCCTCAGAGATCCCGGCTTATCCGCTGGCCTATGATGTCGGTAAAGCACTGGCGACCGCGGCTAAGGCCCAGGGCGATGAGGGCTACGGCGCCCATTGGGCAGGACAGGGGGTTGGTCTGATCCGCGAGCTGTCGGCGACGGAGCTGATGCAGACCTTAATTCACGAGTGCGGCTTCCGCTAGCGGCGGGGAAAAAGGGCGATGGGGGATCATCGCCCTTGCTGAGTCTAACGGCGGTGCGCCAGGCGGCGAACCAGACGGTCTCCGGTCATCTGTACGCCCTGGACCATCGCCACCAGGATCAATACCGTGCCTACCATCACCTCGTTATTAAAGCGCTGATAGCCGTAGCGGATCGCCAGGTCGCCCAGTCCGCCGCCGCCAATCACTCCGGCCATCGACGAAAAGCCAATCAGCATAACGATCGTCAGCGTTACTCCGGCCAGCAGGGTCGGCAGCGCTTCCGGCAGCAGGGATTTAAAAATCACGTGCCAGATGTTGCCGCCCATCGATAAAATCGCCTCAATCCGCCCGTAGTCCACCTCGTCCAGCGCGTTTTCCGTCAGCCGGGCGAAGAAGGGAAAGGCGCCGATAGTCACCGGAACCACCGCGGCGGTGCTTCCCAGGGTGGTGCCGATAATCAGTCGGGTAAACGGGATCAGCGCAATCAGCAGCACAATAAACGGCAGCGAACGGCCGAAATTGATCGCCGCCCCCAGCAGCGCGTTGAGTTTTGGCATCGGCAGCAGGCCGTTTTTGCGCGAGATAAACAGGATAATCCCGGTCGGTAGCCCGAGCAGGACGGTAAAAAATGCCGCCAGCCCGACCATATAAAGGGTATCCAACGTGCCGCCCACCAGCAGTGGCCAGAGGTCTTCCCAGCTCATGCTACTCCGCATAAAGGCCTCCCGTGAAAGCCGTGACGCGCCAGAAAATCACGCTCCGTTTGCGGATCGTGCAGCAGCGACTGACGCAGTTTTGACCACGGCGCCACCAGCAGATCGGCAATTTTACCGCTTTCAACAATTTCTCCTTTTTCCAGCAGCGCGGCGTGATCGCACAGGGTTTTAACCACTTCAAGTTCGTGGGTGATCAGCACGATGGTCAGATGCAGGCGCTGATTGATATCCGCCAGCAGCGCCAGCACCGAAGCGGTAGTTTCGGGGTCCAGCGCGCTGGTCGCTTCATCGCACAGCAGCACGTCGGGCCTCGCGGCCAGCGCGCGGGCAATCCCCACGCGCTGTTTCTGCCCACCCGAAAGCTGGGAGGGAAAGGCCTCGGCCTTATCGCTGAGCCCCACCAAATCGAGCAGTTCTTCCACCCGGGACCGGCGGTCGGCCTTCGCCATGCCGGCGATTTCCAGCGGCACCGCAATGTTGTCGGCGACGCTGCGCGCATGGAGCAGATTAAAATGCTGGAAGATCATGCCGGTTCGCAGGCGATAGGCGCGCAGGGACGATTTGTCCATCTGCGTAATATCATGCCCGTTCACAATAATGCGGCCCGCAGTGGGCCGCTCCAGCAGATTCAGACAGCGTATCAGCGTACTTTTGCCCGCGCCGCTGCGCCCGAGGATGCCGTAAACGGCGCCCTTAGGGACGTGCAGCGAGACATCGTTGAGCGCCGGTCGGCCCGTTCCGGCATAAGTTTTACTCAGCCCCAGCACCTCAATCATGACTGCGGCGCGACCGGTATCACCGAGCCGTTGTACTGTTTGCGGATAAATTCCGCCACCTGCGGCGACGTCAGATCCTTCGCCAGCTGCTTGATCCGCGGATCGTTGGCCAGGGACGGATTGGTGACGAGGATATTGGCGTAGGGGTTATGCGCCGCGCTTTCCAGACCCAGCGCATCTTTTGCCGGCGTCAGGCCCGCTTCCAGCGCATAGTTGCCGTTAATCACCGCCAGGTCGACGTCGTCGAGCGAGCGGGGGATTTGCGGTGATTCAATCTCAAGAATTTTGAGATGCTTAGGGTTCTCCACAATATCCTTTGGCGTTGCCAGAGTGGTGGCCGGATCGGTAAATTTCGCCGCCAGCTTGATCAGCCCCTGACTCTGCAGCAGGAACAGCGCCCGGCTCAGGTTGGTGGTGTTGTTCGGCACCGCGACGGTGGCATTCTCCGGCAGGGATTTGAAGTCTTTATGTTTACGCGAATAAATACCCAGCGGTTCAATATGTACCGTTGCCGCGACGGTAAAGGTTTTACCCAGCGCTTTCTCCTGGTCTTTCAGGTAGGGAACGTGCTGGAAATAGTTGGCATCCACGTCGCCGTTAGCCAGCAGCTCGTTGGCGTTCACGCCGCTGGTGAGCTCAACAATTTTCAGATCGAGGCTCGGATCGATTTTCT
Organism: Klebsiella sp. 18074; assembly: GCF_902705905.1. NCBI lineage: Bacteria > Pseudomonadati > Pseudomonadota > Gammaproteobacteria > Enterobacterales > Enterobacteriaceae > Klebsiella > Klebsiella sp. 18074. The sequence continues at coordinate 142,928 of NZ_CACSIS010000008.1, forward strand.
TGATGTAATTCAATATCTCGGCATGCGGTACCGGGTCAGCGGCGACGCGCAGCGCGGCGGCCTGCGCCGACGTCCATGCCAAAGAAAGAGACAGTGCTACCCCTGCCAGTTTAAAAGCGGCATTTTTCATGGTGTTTTCCTTTATTGTTATGTTTAAACGATCGGTTGTTCGGCGCGTTCGCGAAACACATCCTGGTAGTAGCGTTCGGCAACGTCCGGATGCGAGCGCAGGCGCCCCTTCAGGTAGTTCCAGCCCACCTCGCGCAAGAGCGGGTTTTGCGGATCGCTGTCCGGTCCAGGTGCCTCCTGCGCCAGCTCAGGCGGCAGGGTGTAGACCGGAACCACGGCATCCAGCTGCGCGCCGAGGAAGAAGGCGATAGAGAGGCGCTGCTGGTCCGCCGGCGGCGACACGACGCGATGCACCGTAGCGCGCAGATAGCCATTGGTCGCCAGCTCAAGAAGTTCGCCGATATTGACGACAAAGCTGCCGGCCAGCGGGATCGCATCGATCCAGCAGCCGGGGGAAACCTCAACCTGCAGCCCTTTTTGCTCATCCTGGAGTAAAAAGCTGAGGAACCCCGAGTCTTTGTGGGCGCCAACGCCCTGGGTGCTTTGCGTCTCCTGCTGGCCGGGGTAGCGGATCAGTTTGATATGCTCATTGGGCTGCTGGCCGTAGAGGGTATCAAAGGCGTCATTGGGCAAATTCAAGGCTTCGGCAAACGCGCGCAGCACGGTAATACCGACCTGCGTCATCGCGCTTTGCCAGCTCAGCAGCGTCGGTTTCAGGTCAGGTAACGCTTCCGGCCACAGGTTAGGCCCCTGCAGGCGCTGCCAGCGCGGCGCATCGTCACTCAGCGTCAGAGCGGGGCGCTCGGCGCCAATATCGAACTGCTCGCGCCAGTCCGGCTGCCCACGGGTGAGCTCAGACGCGGCGCGGTTGTAGCCGCGAAAGTGCGGAGAGTGGATCATGGCGACCGGCTGCTTTTGCTCATCGGCCAGCGCGAAGAAGCGGCGGGAGAGCTGCTGCACGCTGCGCTGCAGTTCGTCATCCACTCCATGATTGATCAGATAAAAGAAGCCGATATCGCGCGCGGCGTGGCGCAGGTCGGCGAGAAAAGCCGACTTTTCAGCGGAGTCCGCGTAGCGAGCAAGATCGAGAATCGGCAGCGTGGTTGCGTTCATTGTGTTCTCCGAAGGCGGTGTGCATATATTTTCGTGTATCCAGATTCAGGGTTCGGGGACAACAACAGCGCATAATCATTTCCTCAGTCAGGTGGTCAAAAACAGCTTGCCTTAAGCGAAAATAATCAACCAATAACCTTCTTTTCTAATTTATGACCGTCGGGGGTTCAGTGCTTTTGCGAATAATAGATAAGGGCGATAGCGCTCGCCGCCCGCCTTGCGAGTTGCGCGGGGCCGAAGGAGTCAGTATGGTGTGCGCAATTTCTCAGGTATTTCAGGACAGGACATTATGCAGCCTTCAAACGATCCCCTCCACGGCGTCACGCTTGAGGCGTTACTCAACGTACTGGTGGCAAAATATGGCTGGGCGGAGCTGGCAAAGCGCATCAATATTAACTGCTTTAAGAGCGATCCCAGCGTCAAATCCAGCCTCAAGTTTTTACGCCGGACGCCCTGGGCGCGCAAGGAAGTGGAAGAACTCTATATTGATAGCCTGGAAGATATTGCCGATGAACGGGAGGATATACCCACCGACGGCCCGTGGGCAAACTGGCAAAGTAAGAAGGAACCGCGCTAGCGGCGGTTAAGGCGTCTGCCTGCGCATCTGCCGCCACTTCACGGTGTGATAAATAAAATAGCCGGCGGCTAAAGGCAACGTCAGCGGCACTAATGCGAAGAGATACAACGCGCCGAATTGGCCTATTCCCCCGCCGTTAATCGTGTTAAATGTGCGCTCCGACGTCAGGTGAAGAAGCGTGTCATCGGCCCCGCGTTTCGCAAAGGGGAACAGCAAAATAGAGAGCCAGCCGAGCGCAATAAGCGGCCAGCCGACCTCATCATAGAGGTCGTAAATAAGCAGGCCGAAAAGGAAAACGCCCCACGCCAGCTTACCGATAAAATCCGTACGCTTAATAAAAAGCATCGCCGGATGCACGATGCGGACCGCGCGCTGCCGCGGCCTGCGGCTTCCCGTTTTCCGCGATTGGCGGTGGCTGTTTTTTCTGCTCACTTCCTGTTAATTATCCTGCTTAGCCGGGACGCAATAGCGCATGCCCCATAGTGATATTAACCGGCGAATTGAGCAAATATAATTCAGCCGCACTGCCAATAAACGGGAGGCGGATATTCTGCCTATATTTCTTCCCCGGGTGAAATAGCGCGCAGGGCGCCTGGCGCCTTGCCGGTAATACGCTTGAAAGCGCGGCTAAATGCGGCATGGGAGCTGTAGCCCAGCTTAAAGGCCACCTTTTCCAGAGCCTGGCCTTCATGGGAAATGTACTGAACGGCCAGACGCATGCGTAATTCGGTCAGATAGCGCGCGGGCGTCGTGCCGGTCGCCGCCAGAAAGCGTTCGGCAAACACCGAACGCGAGGTGCCGGCCTCACGGGCCAAATCCTCAACCTTCCAGTTAACCCCCGGCTGCTGATGCATCACGTAGATAGCCCGCGCCAGCTTCGGGTCGCGCAGCACCTGCACCCAGCCGGTGGCATTGCCGCAGCCGCACTCCACCCAGCCGCGAACGATCAGCGCCGCCACCACGTCCGCCAGCCGCGCGAGGATACCCGCATAGCCCGCCTGGCGGGTGAGGGTTTCTCGCTCCATTGCCGCCAGAAGAGGCTGGATCTCAGGCCGGGTGTTCAGCAGGCTGCTCACCATCATCACCTCCGGCATCGCTTTTACTAGCGGCTGCATGCCGCCGAGCTCAAAGTCCATACAGCCGCTGAAAATAATGGCGTTGTCCTGCTCCGGCTGCGGACCCTCGTTTTTGATGCAGCACACCGTACTGCACACCGGCTCGGTAGGCAGCTGCTGTACGTTGACGATTTGCGCCTGCGCGTCGGACATCAGCACGTGGCCGTCGCCGTTGGGAATAAACAGCGCATCGCCGCTCTCCAGAGCCAGCTGCTGCCCGCTGGCCATGCGCAGCACAACCGGGCCGCGGCTGATGAAGTGGAACTGCGCCTTGCCTGGCACATAGCTGAACTCCACCCCGAACGGCCGTCCGGATTCAATGCGCCGGTAGTTGACGCCTGAAAGGCGCATGCCGCGCAGCAGTTCACTGGTGAGATCGAGGGCCTGATGAGTCATAACGCGAATCCCGGACGAATTATCAATAATGGCAGAGTATGCATCATAGATCGTCCGAAGAGAAGTTTCTAAGCTGTGTCGGATTGTTAACTGTTCTGGAGAGATGTATATGAGTTCCTGCATTGTAGCCGATGAGAGCCAGCTAAACGCCAAACCCGCATGGCGGGCCGTTTATGCGCTGGCGCTGGGCGTTTTCGGCCTGATTGTTGCAGAGTTTCTTCCCGCCAGTCTGTTAACGCCGATGGCGACAAGCCTGGGCGTAAGTGAAGGGATGGCGGGGCAGGCGGTGACCGCCACGGCACTGGTGGCGCTGGTTACCGGGTTGCTCATTACCCCGGCGACCAGAAATATCGATCGCCGCTGGGTGCTGATGTTTTTTTCGCTGCTACAAATTATCTCCAGCATGATGGTTGCCTTTGCGCCTTCGCTTGAGTTTTTACTCCTCGGCCGTCTGCTGCTGGGGGTTGCGATCGGCGGGTTTTGGTCGATGTCCACCGCTACCGCAATGCGTCTGGTTCCCGCCGCGTATGTGCCAAAAGCGCTGGCCATTATCTTCTCCGCCGTATCGATAGCGACCGTCGTGGCCGCGCCGCTGGGCAGCTATTTAGGCGGGATGATCGGCTGGCGCAACGTATTTATCATCTGCGCGCTGCCGAGCCTGGCGGCCCTGTTCTGGCAGCTGTGGGTTCTGCCCTCCATGCGTCCGGAAAGCGCAGGCAGCTTTGCGACGCTGTTTAAGGTTCTGCGCCGGCCGGGGATGCTGGGCGGCATGCTGGCAACCATTTTGATCTTCAGCGGCCATTTCGCGTTCTTTACCTACCTGCGGCCGTTTCTGGAAACCGTCGCCCAGGCGAGCGTGGAAGGGGTTTCACTGATCCTGCTAGGCTTTGGGTTGGCGAACTTTGTCGGGACCTCTATTGCCGGGCATTTACTGGCCCGCAGCCTGCGCCTGACGCTGGCGCTCGTGCCGTTTGCGATGAGCATTCTGGCGCTGATGATGGTGACATTCGGCCATCTGATGCTGCTTGATGGTCTGATGGTAGCCATGTGGGGCTTCGCCTTTGGCCTGGTGCCGGTGGGCTGGTCAACCTGGCTTGCCACCACGGTGCCGGATGAGGCCGAAAGCGCCGGCGGGCTGCTGGTTGCCTCCATCCAGCTGGCCATCAGCGCCGGTGCGGCCGGCGGCGGGGCGGTGTTCGACATCACCGGCGCCAGCGGGGTCTTTACCGGCAGCGGGGTGCTGCTGCTCAGCGCGATGATCATTGTCCTGGTCGGCGTACGGGTAAAACCGGTGCCGAACGGAGAGTAAAGCAAGCGCCTGCGGGCGCTTTTTTCGTTTCGCCGTCAGCCGGCACGCTTCAGCGATCGGCCGGTCGGATCTTTTTTCCTGGCAGCCTTGGCGCCGCTTTTCCCCGCCAGCTCAACAAGACGCCTGAAGGTCGGGCACTCCATATGCGAAGACGCCGGGCAGTCGGCGACGTGGCGAAGCGTATCGCGCAGGGCGGTGAGCTGCTGGATCTGGCGGTCGATGCGGTCGGCCTGCTGGTGCAGCCCGGCGCGCGGAAGGTCGGGAGAACCCTGCTTGCCGAACATGCTCGCGATCTCATTGAGCGAAAAGCCCGCCGCTTTGCCCATGGTGATGAGCTTCAGATGCAAAAGCACGTCGTGCGGAAACTGCCTGCGCAGCCCGTGGCGTGAAATTGACGCGATCAGGCCTATCTCTTCGTAGTAGCGCAGCGCCGAGGGCCTGATCCCGCTCAGGGCTGAAACTTCACCGATATCCAGAAATTTCATGCTTGACCTCAATTCGACTTGAAGTCGTAGCATGCTCCTGAACCGAATTTCCGGCAAGAGGGCAAGGCTATGGCACAGGTGGAATTACCGATCCCGACACACAAACAGGCGGCAATAACGACGGCGCTCGCGCTCTGTATGCTGCTGGCCTCGCTGGGCACCAGCATCGCTAACATTGCGCTGCCCACGCTGGCCGCGGCCTTTTCCGCCCCTTTCCCGCAGGTGCAGGCGGTGGTCACCGTCTATCTGGCGGCGCTGACGATCTCGGTGCTGGTTGCCGGTCGCCTTGGCGATAGATGGGGGCTGAAGAGCATGCTGATGGTCGGCCTCGGCCTCTTTATCCTGGCCTCACTGCTCTGTAGCCTGGCCGCCAGCCTGTGGTTTTTAACCGCGGCGCGGGCGCTGCAGGGGGCGGGAGCCGCTTTCCTGATGACGCTAAGCATGGCCCTTATGAGACAGGCCGCCGGGAAGGATCGCATCGGCCGGGCGATGGGGCTGCTGGGAACCACCTCGGCGCTGGGCACGGCGCTCGGTCCCTCCTTCGGCGGGCTGCTGATAGCCTGGGCTGAATGGCGCAGTATTTTCTGGGTTCAGCTGCCGATCGCCTGCCTGGCGCTGCTGCTGGTGTTTATCGCCCTGCCGGCCGATCGCCGCGCGCGCGCCGAGTCACGAACAAGCCAGCGCCCGGCGCCGATCGGGCGTCTGGCGCCCTGGCTGCTGGTTAATCTTTTGGTGGCCGCGGTGATGATGGCTACCCTGGTGGTCGGGCCGTTCTATCTGGGCATCGCGCGTGACCTGAGCACCGCTGAAGTGGGCTTAGTGATGGCCATCGGCCCGGTGGTCTCTATCTTTTGCGGCGTGCCGGCCGGCCGCCTGGTTGACGGCTGGGGAACCCGTCGCACGCTCTACGTGGGGCTGATTCTGCTGGCGGCTGGGGCCTTTATGCTGGCAGAGCTGCCGAACCGGACGGGCATTATCGGCTATGTGCTGTCGATTATGGTTCTGACCCCCGGCTATCAGCTTTTCCAGGCCGCCAACAATACCGCCGCGCTGCTCGACGCGATACCGGGCCAGCAGGGCACGGTCTCAGGACTGCTCAGTCTCGCGCGGAATATGGGGCTAATCGCCGGTGCGGCGGTAATGGGAAGCGTTTTTTCGTTTGCCGCCGGCACGCAAGATCTCGTTCACGCTCCGGCGTCGGCCATCGGCGGCGCCATGCGGTTCACCTTCCTGCTTGCCGGCATCATGATGACCGCCGCTATCGGCATCGTGCTCGCCTGGCGCCTGAAAAAGTAACGCTGCCGCTGCGGGTCAATCCAGCCGCGGCAGCTGGCCGAGGATCTGCTCCAGGGAGAACCGTTCCTGACCGCTCAGCGTCTGCAGAGGGAACGGCAGGCACGGCGCCGGCGCCATGCCAAGGATCTCGACAACGGTGGCGATCGCGCGCAGGCTTCCGTGGCGGTGATAGAAGGCCCACAGCGGCTCAAGTTTCGCGCTAAGCCTGAGCGCCTCGTCTTCATCTCCGCGCAGAGCCGCCCGGGTCAGACGCAGAGCGTAGCGGGGGAAGAGTCCGCCGAGTACGGAGTACCAGACGCCGCAGCCGGCAATCAGGCCCGCCGCGGCACGGGCGTCGCCGCTGATGCCGAGCGTGACCTGTCCGGCGATCCGGCTCTTCAGGACGGCGATGCGCTGCGAGGCGGCGCTCCACTCTGCCGGAAGTTCGCCGAGTTTTATCGCAGCGACGCGGTTGAGGTTCGACAGGGCGACCAGCAGGTTGTCGGAAAAGTGAAACCCGGTGGTTGCCGGATTGTCGTAGACGCACAGCGGGACCGATAGCCCGGCGGTGACGCGGTCATACAGGCGAAACGCCTCATCGGCGCTCAGTTTCTGATACGACAGCGGCGCCAGCAGCACGCCGCTAACGCCGGCGTTTTGCGCATCCTCCGCCAGCCTCATGACCTCATCTGAGCTGATGCTGCTGATGCTGGTCATCACCGGAATACCGGACGCGGCGTCGACGGCGAGGCGGGTGACCCTGAGCCGCTGATCCCGGGTCAAGTAGGCGTAGCTGCCGGTCGAACCCAGCGCGCCTATGGAATCCACGCCGGCATCGACAAGGTTTTCAATCAGTGACACAAACGACTTCTCGTCGATCTCCGCCCCCGCCAGCGGGGTGAGAGGGAATGCGCTCAGGCCTGTAAACATCGTTGATTCCTTTTAAAAAATGGGAGTAACCCAGGCGACCGCAGCGTTTTATCAGGCAAACTTTCGCGATCCGCTAACGCACAGAATAACGCCTAAGGTGACGAAAACCATTATCGGGCTGACCGTTTCATGCAGCAGGATCGCCGACAGCGCCAGGCCAAAGAACGGCTGCAGCAGCTGGAGCTGGCCGACGGCGGCAATCCCGCCGATAGCCAGCCCTTTGTACCAAAAAATAAAGCCGATCAGCATACTGAAAAGCGATACGTACCCTAACGCCGCCCAAGCCGGGGCGCTAATGCCGCTGAGGGTTGCCGGCAGGGTTATAACGGTGGCGATCAGCATGAAAGGCAGGGAGATGATCAGCGCCCAACTGATCGCCTGCCAGCCGCCGATAGCGCGGGTCAGCTTTGCGCCCTCGGCGTAGCCCAGGCCACAGATAATAACGGCGGCCAGCATCAGCAGATCGCCGGTGAGCGACGCCGAGGCGCTTTGCGAGAGCGCGAAGCCCACAACCAGCAGGCTGCCGATGACTGAAAAGATCCAGAAGGCCGTTTTGGGCCGTTCACCGCCGCGCAGAACGCCGAAAATGGCCGTGGTCAGCGGCAAAAGACCGAGAAACACAATGGAGTGTGCGGCGGTGACGTGCTGCAGTGCGAGGGCGGTCAGCAGCGGAAAACCCACCACCACCCCCAGGGATACCACGGCCAGCGCGACGAGCTGCGAGGCGTGGGGGCGCCGCTGGCGAAAGCACAAAATCAGCGCGCAGGCCACTACTCCGGCGATAGACGCGCGCAGAAAGGTCAGAAAGAAAGGGGCCATCTCCAGCACCGCCACGCGCGTAGCGGGCAAAGAGCCGCTGAAAATAATCACGCCGAGCAGGCCGTTGAGCCAGCCGGAAACGACGCCGGGGTCGGCTTTATGTACCGCTGAATTCACCACTGTAACCTCATCTGTTTTTTCACGTTTACGGGCTTGAGCCTGGAGTCAGCGGATGGTAGCCTCGCCTATCTAATACAATCAAATTATTGTCATGGATACATTTGATGAAAGCCCGCTACAAAGGCATTGTTGATAAATTTGCGGAGGCGATTCGAAACGGCGAAATGTCGCCGGGAACCCGCCTGCCGACGCACCGGCATCTCTCCGCGCAGGAGCATATCTCTTTGGCGACCGCTACCCGGGTCTACAGCGAGCTGGAGGCGATGGGGCTGGTGAGCGGCGAAACCGGGCGCGGCACCTTTGTCAGAGAGCGGTCGCTGCCCCCGGGCCACGGCGTCGATCAGCAGACGGTGGCGACGGACGTGCTCGACCTGAATTTTAACTATCCGGCGCTGCCGGGGCAGGGAGAGATGCTGCGCGACGCGCTGCGGCAGCTTTCGGCGGCCGGCGACATCGAGTCGCATCTGCGCTATCAACCCCACGCCGGCAGGCTCGGTGAGCGCGAGATTATGGCCAGGCACTTTTGCCGGTACGAATTTCGGCCGACGGCGGACAACCTGCTGATCGTCAACGGCGCCCAGCACGGGCTGACCGTCACGGTGATGGGGCTGCTGAGGCCCGGCGACGTCGTCGCCGTGGATGCGCTGACCTATTCGGGGTTCAAAGCGCTGGCCGAGCTCTACCATCTTGAGCTTATCGCCATCCCGTCCCTCGCCGATGGCCCGGATTTAGCGGCCCTCAGGCAGATCTGTCAAAAAAGACGCGTCCGGGCGGTCTACGTCATGCCGACGCTGCACAATCCGCTGGGCTGGGTACTTAGCCGCGCCCAGCGCAAGGCGCTGGCCGAGATTGCCCGCGCCCACGATCTGCTGATCGTCGAAGATACCGCCTACGCCTACCTGGTGCGACGGCCGCCGCCCCCGCTGGCGTGCTATGCGCCAGAGCGCACCGTCTATATCAGCGGATTTTCAAAAAACGTGGCGACCGGCTTGCGGGTCGGGGTAGTTATCTGCCCTGAAAGCTATCGCTCCGCGCTGGAGAGAGCGATTCGCGCCACGACCTGGAATACCCCCTCCGTGCTGACGGCGCTGGTCTGCGGCTGGATCCAGGACGGCACCGTCAGGCGCTTTGAAACGCTGAAAAGAGCCGATGCGCGCCAGCGGCAGGTGGTGTTAAGAGAGGCACTGGGCGATCTTCCCTGCGTGAGCCATCCGGACGCCTATTTTGCCTGGCTGCCGCTGCCGGATGAGGCGAGGGCGGATCGGGTGGTCAAGGCGCTGATGGACGACAATATTTCCGTTTCGACGGCGGAGCCTTTCTGCACCGCGCAAACCATCCCCCAGGCCATCCGGCTGGCGCTGGGATCGGTCTCGACGGAGAGTTTGCGGCCCGCGCTGGTTAAGGTTCGCGAGGCGGTGGAAGCAGAACGGTATCGTTAGCAGCAGGACGGCCGTCACGCCTTCGCGCAGGCCGCGCGTGCATCTATGCGGCTTCTGGCGTCAGCCGATAGTGCGACTGCACCAGGCCCGAAGGGAAGCTGTGGTTTGATAACAGCGTCAAATCGATATCCCGGGGCAGGGATCCGAAAAGCGGCTTGCCCGAACCGAGCAGGACGGGAACGGTGGTGATAATGATATCGGCGACCAGCCCTTCGCGCAGGAACGACTGGATCAGCTGCCCGCCGTCGATATAGACGCGGTGCGCGTTCTGCGCCGCCAGGTCGTCCAGCACCTCCTTCGGCGTGCGGCGGGAGAACTGCACTTTACCCTTCAGCGCCTCGGGCACGGGGGTATCGGTCAGCTGGCGGGAGAGCACCAGCACGGGCAGGTCATAGGGCCATTCGTCGAAGGCCAGCACCTTCTCATAGGTTCCCCGGCCCATCACGATCCAGTCTTTGTCCGCGATGAACGCCATATAGCCGTGATCTTCCGTCGGATCGTCGCGCTGCAGCAGCCAGCCGATATCGCCATCCTGCCGGGCGATGTAGCCATCAAGGCTGACCGCGATAAAAACGTGTGTGGTGACCATGAGCGCTCCGTATTCAGGCTGCAGATTAAGTTGAGTTTAGGGCCCTGGCGAGGCGGGCATAAACGCAGAGAAAAACGCAGGCCTAAAAGTACGGAAAAATTCCGCCAAGGACAAGCCGCTAAAATCGGTACTCAAGGGGCGATTTTGCGACGGCCCGTTCGGCCAGTTACTCAAAACAGGCGCTGCGCTCACAGCACTCGTCGCAGCTCGGCGAGCGGCAGACGACCTCTCCCTGCTGAAGCAGGCAGCGCTGGCGGTAGAAGAACTTTTTCCAGCGCATATTATGTTCGTTCATCACCACCAGCTGCGGAAAGCAGTCGCTCATCAGCAGGCGCAGCTCGGCCCGTGACTCAAGGCCAAGATCCTGCCAGAGATGGTTATAGGCCAGAGAGACCTCGGCGACGATCTGCGCCATCGGCCCGGCATCCTGCTGCATCCACCCCGCCAGCCACGTAACGAGCTGCCTGCGCTCCTCTTCGCGGGTGGCGTTCAGCTCCGCCATCAGACGACGGCGGGTGAGCGCCTCGCCGTCCAGCGGCGTTTCGACCTGAGCCAGACGCTGACCTAATGCCAGCCAGTCGCTCTGGCTGAGCCCCATCCGTAGGGGAAAGCTGCCTTTCCCCACGTGATAGAGCAGCCACAGGCGGTTTAGCCAGTCGCGCGGTGGCATCAGGCGACCCCCTGCTGCGCCAGCGCGGCGGGCCAGCTGCCTCGACGCTGCTGCCACCAGTCGGGGAGCACCTCGGAAACCGGCCGCCATGCCCCCTCGACGCAGGGCTCAATGCCCGCCTGCTCCAGCTTTTGCCACGGCGCATGACCGATGCGCACGCAGAATACGGCTTTAACGTCCGCCAGCAGCGCAAGGATCGCCGCAAACCTGGCGTCGTTATCTTGCGGCTCGCAGCCGTCGCTGCCGTGGCAGTATTTCGGCGTAAACCGCTCATTGACCAGCACCATGCCGGCGGCCGACAGGCTGTAGATGTAGAAGCGGCCGGCGTGACCAAAATGGCTGTCAATCACGTCTCCGCGGCCTGAGGCGACCGCAACCAGGCAGGCGTCGTCGGCCTCGGACTCTCCTCGGGTGGCGATGCTGGCATGAAGCTGGGCGCGCTGATGGAGAATGGGCAGCCAGGCGGGGAGGCTTACCGCGGCCGGCAGCTCGGTAAACTGCTGGCTGCGATCCTCCCCCAGCATACCGATAGCGTCGGCGCGGCACTGATGGCAGTGGGTCATCTGCGGCATCACTTCGCCGCAGCGGCTGCGGGTGGCGGCGAGCATTTCAACATCCGGCTCCGGCTGGCCGTTAAGGCCGAAAACCGTGCCGTGCTCCGGTCTGGCGATCAGCGGCATAATATTGTGAATAAAAGCGCCGCTGGCCTGCAGCCGACGGCTGACGTCGGCCATGCCGCTGTCGTTAATCCCCGGGATCAGCACCGAGTTTATCTTCACCAGCACCCCTTTGGCGGTCAGCCGTCTCACGCCCTCCAGCTGGCGGGCGATGAGGATCTCTCCGGCCTCGCGCCCGCTGTAGCGCTCACCGTCGAGCCAGAGCCAGGCATAAATTTGCGCGGCGACATCGGCATCCAGCGTATTAATGGTGACCGTGACGTGGTCAACGCCGACATCCAGCAGACGATCCACCGCATCGGGCAGCATCAGGCCGTTGGTCGACAGGCACAGCTTCAGGTCCGGCAGCTGGTCGCGTATCAGCTCGAGGGTGCGGAAGGTGCGGGTGATATTGGCGAGCGGGTCGCCGGGACCGGCGATCCCGACCACTGAAAGCTGCGGGATGGCCTCGGCGACCTGGCGTACTTTGCGCACCGCTTGTTCAGGCGTCAGCAGCGTTGAGGAGACGCCGGGGCGGGATTCATTGCTGCAGTCGAACTTGCGGTTACAGTAGTTGCACTGCAAATTGCAGGCGGGGGCGACCGGCAGATGCATCCGCGCAAAGCGGTGATGCCCGCTGCGCGAATAGCAGGGGTGCGCAGCGGCCTTATCGGTAACGAAAGGCGTTAACGCGCCGCTGTCCGCGGAGTGACAGGCTTTACCGGCAGGGAAAGAGGAGCAGGAAGTCATGGTCGTACCTTCATGGTTGGGCGATACTTTCCTGCTGCAAATGCTGTACCAAACGTCGATTTACCAACGCACTGAAAATTAAAGAGAATATTAGGCAATGAATTGTCGCAATTCCGCCCCGTTGCTGACAATGTCCTGAACCTCACACGACGGGTCAGATTCGCGGCATGGCGATGTCCATAATCTGGATCCTATAGGCGACCTGGCGCGGCGTCATCCCGAGCAGGCGCGCCGCTTTGGCCTGCACCCAGCCGGCTTTTTCCAGCGCGGCGATCAGCCGCTGGCGCTCATCGAGGGTATTATCGAGCCAGCCATCCTCTGACGGGCCGCTGGCGGGTTGCGTTTTCGGCATCGTGTCGTAGTGATTGAACAAAATCACGTCCCGGTCGATCAGTCCGCTCTCCGACATCACCGCCGAACGCTCAAGGCAGTTTTCCAGCTCGCGCACGTTTCCCGGCCAGCTGTACTCCATCAGCAGGCGGATCGCCCCGTCGCTGATCCGCAGCGACCGCCCCTGATTTTGGGCGATTTTGCGTACCAGAAAATGCGCCAGCTCGGCGATATCCTCCTGGCGCTCGCGCAACGGGGGCAGGACGACAGGCATCACGTTGAGGCGATAGTAGAGATCCTCGCGGAAATGCCCCAGCCGCACCTCCTCCTCCAGATGGCGGTTGGTCGCCGCGATAATGCGCACGTTTACCCGCAGGGTTTCATCGCCGCCCACGCGCTCCATCTCTCCCTCCTGCAGGATACGCAGCAGCTTAGCCTGGAATGAGGCGCTGCTTTCGCCAATCTCATCGAGAAACAGGGTGCCACCGTCCGCCAGCTCAAAGCGGCCTTTGCGCTGCCGCACCGCCCCGGTAAAGGCGCCTTTCTCATGACCAAACAGCTCGCTCTCCAGCAGGGTATCCGGCAGCGCCGCGCAGTTAAACTTGACGAACGCGGCGGCGGCGCGCGGCGAGTTATGGTGAATGGCATTGGCAATCAGCTCTTTCCCGGTTCCGCTCTCGCCGCGTACCAGCACCGTGGTATCCCAGCGGGAGACCTGACGAATAATCTCCATAATCTGGCGCATTGCCGGGCTTTTACCGACCATCGTATCGAGGCCAAAACCGCGCACAGGCGCGCAGGTGCGCGGCCGCTCGGCTCTGGCGAGGGGCTGAGCTGGCTGCTGCGCGGAGGTCGGGAGGATCATCAGGCGAATGGTCTGGGCTATCAGGTTAGCCACGGTTTCAAGAAACCGCGTGCAGGCCGGGAGACGCTCGTCCTGACGCACCATCGGCTGGGCCGACAGCACGCCAATGGGCTGAGAGTTGGGCCCCATCAGCGGCACGGCGATAAACGGCAGATCGTAATCATAGAGGCTGAGGCGGTCGAGAAAGCGCCGATCGTCGGCGACGCGCGGCAGCACCAGCGACTGGCCCCGCGCGAGCACGGTGCCGACCAGTCCTTCCCCCGGCCGGTAGCGGATCTGCGTACTGCCCGGCAGCGTCTGGCCATCCGTCTGCTGTAGCGCTTCGATGCTGAGAATTTCCTGCTCGCTATCGTAAAGGCAGATCATGCCGTGCTGCATAAAGGCGTCGTTGTACAGCACGCTCAGCACCTCCTGGAGCGTCTTGCTGGCCTCGGTGGCGCGGCTCAGCACCACGCTGATGCGCTGCATGGCGGTGAACTGCTGAGAGAGGTCAAAGCGCCTGACGGTGGTGTCTGGGTCGGGTTTGTGGGTCATAGCTCGCCTCCGTTCAGGGTGTTAAAGAGGGGGAAGCGCAGAACAAGGCAGGTTCCCCCCTGCGGGCGGGAAGTGAGTTCGATGGCACCGCGATGGTGGGCGACCAGGGTCTGGATGAGCCGCAGCTCCATCCCCTTGCCGGGAGAGTTTAAGGCGTCGGGGGAGTGAGTATAGCGCACCTGCAGTAGCGGCACATTGTCGTTGAGGTAGAGCGAAAGCCAGCCCTCTTCCTCTTCGGCGTAGAGCTGCATCTCCAGCGGCACGGAGGGCAGCTCGGCGGCGAGGGCCAGCGTGCGGTCAAACCACAGGCTTAAGCAGGCCAGCAGCTGCGTGCGCTGGCCGAAGCCGATCAGGTGCGGGGAGGCCATATCGACCAGCAGCACGCCGCGATCGTCGAAGCGGGTGCGGTAGAGCGCGCACAGATCGTCGAAGAAGGGCTGCAGCGGCCAGGCGGCGTTGCTCTCCAGCTCCAGGGAGGGCCGGCAGCGCTGCAGGCGGGCCATCGCCTCTTCACCTTCGCGCCACGCCGCTTCCAGCGCCACGTTACCGCCGCCTTCGCCGTTCAGCCGCCGCGCCGCCGCCAGCATGTTGATCGGACAGTTAAGCTGAATTAGCGCCGCGTCGAGCGACTCGCGAATGGCGGCCAGCAGCTTACCGGCGGTCATCTGCTGCTTGAGCCGGTCGAGGCGGCCCTGCTCGTGCTGCTGGCGCTGCTGCGAGCAGTCGGTGATAACGACCAGCGTCCGCGCCGGGGCGCTGTCGACGAAATAGCGGCTGGCCTCTTCGCTGACGCCGGGCAGCGCCCAGCAGGTCACCGACAGCCAGCGTACCGCGCCGCGCACCGCCAGCGGCAGAATTTGCTCCGCGCCGGGCCCCATTTTACGCGGCGAAACCTGCAGTTCGACCAGCAGCTCTTTCCCGCCGCAGTCGGCGCAGAAGGTTTTGTAGGCGAGGTTATCCATCACCACCCGATCCTGCTCGTCGACCACTACTACGGCGGCGGGAATATTATTGAGCACGGCTTCCATCAGCGTCATGTGATTGCGCAGGCGCTGCTCGAGGGTGTAGCTGACGCTGATGTCGCGCTGCATCGCCAGATAGTGCTCCAGCTCGCCCTGGGGATTGAGTACCGGCGTGATGTCGATATCTACCAGATAGAGCCCGCCGTCGTGGCGCTGATTGATCAGCTGGCCGCGCCAGGGCTGGCGCTGGAGCAGCGTTTGCCACATCTGCTGGTAAATTTCGCGCGGCGTCTGGCTGCTGGCCAGCAGCCGCGGGTTCTGGTTCAGCAACTGCGCCAGCGAATAGCCGGTCTGGCGGCAAAACGCCGGATTGGCGTAAATGATATTGGCTCTCGCATCGGTCAGCGAAATCGCCACCGACGCCTGTTCTACCATGGTAAAAAACAGCCCCGGATGTTGTTGAGTCAGCGCGCCGGCAATCGCCTCCGGCACGGCGTTATCGAGCATCATATTCAGGGTCATCGCAAACTCCTGTGTCGCAGTTATGACAATTTGTCCGACACCGCGACGCCAACGGCGCGGTGTTATTCGCATCCTGATAACCATGCAAATCGTGAGCCCTTATCAAAGCGACCTGATGAAACATTGATCCAACAGCGGAATATCGGGTTATTTTTGCGTTGCTGCGGCCCGGAAGGGCCCGCTGCGAGCGGAAGAAGGGCGAAGGGGCGATCGTTATGGGGCAGACCTGGGCCGCAGTGGTGCAAATAAACCTGGCACAGTCTTCGCAATACCCCTGCCGACAACTGGTGTTTTAAACCCCTTCCCGACAGGAGCGTAACATGGCGAACATTGGCATTTTCTTTGGCACGGATACCGGCAAAACGCGCAAAATTGCGAAACTGATCCACAAGCAACTGGGCGGCGTAGCGGATGCCCCGGTCAACATTAACCGCACGACGTTGGAGGCATTTTTGGCCTATCCGGTGCTGCTGCTGGGTACGCCAACGCTGGGCGACGGGCAGTTGCCGGGCCTTGCGGCCGGATGCGAGAGCGAATCGTGGAGCGAATTTATCCCTGCCCTCGACGGCATCAGCCTGAGCGGTAAAACCGTGGCGCTATTCGGTCTCGGCGATCAGCAGGGCTATCCGGACAACTTCGCCAGCGGAATGCGCCCGCTGTATGATGTCCTGAGCCGCTGCGGGGCGCAGATTATCGGCAGCTGGCCGAATGAGGGATATGCGTTCAGCGCCTCATCGGCGCTGGAGGGAGAGCGGTTTGTGGGACTGGTTCTCGACCAGGATAACCAGTTCGATCGCAGCGAAGAGCGCCTGAGCCGCTGGCTTGAGGAGATCAAACGCGTGGTGCTGTGAGTTTTCGCGGGTAGCCGCCAGGGCTACCCGCACAACCCCGGCTGGCATGAAATCATCTCCTGCAGCCATCGGCGCTGATGGCGCTGCTGGCTTTGCTGCCACAGATAATCGCGGGCGCTCTCCAGCGCCTGCTGCTGCTCCATCGGCACGGCGGGGCGAATCGCTTCGCACCACAGCAGGTGCCATCCCAGCTCGCTGGCGATCGGCGGGCTCAGCGCATCCTCCGTGAGCGAAAACAGCGCCGTCTCCAGCTGCGGATAGAGCAATCCCCGACTAATCCAGCCTAAGCGTCCGCCCTCCAGCGCGCTCGGGCACTGGGAATAGCGCTGCGCCAGCGGCGCAAAGGCATCGCGGGAGGTGCTGATTTGCTGATGCAGCCCGAGAATTTGCCGATGAACCGCCTCGAGGTCGCCATCGACCGTCAGCAGCAGGTGGCGGGTCAGGCGCTGCTCCGGGCGCATAAAATGCGCCTGATGGTGAAGATACCAGGCCTGCACCGTTGACGGGTCCGGCTGCGGCACCTGCTGCGCCAGTACGGCAAAGGCGATCTCCAGGCGGGTGTGATGCAGCACGATGGCCGCTCGCTCCTCGGGGGTAAAGCCGCCTTCGCTAAGCCAGATCCCAAGCGACGCGGCCACGCTATCCCTCAGCTCTGGCGCAATATCGTGCGCCGGCGCCAGGGTGACGATAGCCAGCTCCATCTGACGCTGGCGCTGCCAGGCCTGCTCAAAGGCCTGGCTGTCGGCGGCGTTTAATGCCGCCGGTTCACTGTTCCAGCGGCTGCGCGCCAGGCGCTGGCGGCCAAACCGTTCCCATGCGTTCATGATTATCTCTCCTCGACGAGGCTGATGGCCCCAACCGGCACGGTAAACCAGCGGCCGCTAAAGTCGACGGTAAAGCTGTCGCCGCGCTCGCCCCGATCGGTCGCCTCGATGCGCCCCTGTTGACCAACGTTAACCACCACCACGCCGCCGACGGCCAGCGGCATCCGGCAGGTGACGGTATCGCCATACTGCAAATTTCCGGCCAACCACGGCTGGGCGATGGGGATCAGCTCCTGCTCGCGGCAGCCGATGACCCGGTCGCCCTGCGGAAAGTGGATCTGGTAAATAATCTGATCCTGTAAAAAGACGCCCCAGTCGCGGACAAAGCCGGTGCTGCCGCGCCTGACCAGCAGCTCGCCGGGGGCGAAGCCCGCCACGGTGCCATCGTTACGGATCGCGCGCACCACCCGCACTTCATCGCTGAAGGTGAATTTTGGTCTCATTGGTCCTCCTCCTGAAACTGCTGCCGGTAGCTTTCAGCAAGCAGCCGTCGCGCCAGCAGCCACGAGGCGCGGGCGTTCTCTTCCAGCCGGTTCTGCAGCGGGACTTCGGCGCGCAGCTTGCGGTGAAAGGTCGCCAGCACCGGCAGGCAGCAGCAGCCGAGCCGCTCCGGCTGATAGGGTACGGCGAAAAACTGAAAGAAAGACTCGGCGGAGCTCAGCTCGTCCACGCCGGGAATTTGATAAAACCACTCCATGATTACCCCCCTGTTCGCAGCGCGGTAGCGCCGCACAGTTCGTCATACATCGCGACCAGCTCATAGTCCCGCGGGCTGCGCTTGCCGTTCTCGGCAAAGCGGCGGATGGCGGGCAGCAGCTGGTTAATTTGCGCTGAGCTGAGGTGATAGCCCATGGCGTCGAAAATGCCGTTGACCGCCTGACGCCCGGAGTGTTTTCCCAGCACCAGCCGGTAGCTGCGGCCGACCAGCGCCGGGTCGATCGCCTGATAGCTCTCGCGATCGCGCAGCAGCGCCGCTACGTGGACGCCCGACTCGTGGGTAAAGACCAGCTCGCCGACCAGCGGCTGCTGCGGGTCGATGGGGCGCAGCGCCGCCGCCGCCACCTGCTGGCAGAGCGCGGGGAGGGCCGGAAAATAGACGCCAGTTTCAACGCCGAGGCAGCGTTCAAGGCCCAGGGCGACGGTTTCCAGCGCCGCGTTGCCCGCGCGCTCGCCGAGGCCAAGCACGGTGGTATTGACGCTGGAGGCGCCGGCGCGCACCGCCGCCAGCGTATTGGCGGCGGCGAGGCCGAGATCGTTATGGGCATGCATCTCGATGTCGCCGGGCCAGGCTTCGCGCAGGGCCGAGATGTGCTCGAAGGTGGTAAAGGGATCGAGTATGCCAACCGTATCGGCGTAGCGCAGGCGGGCCGCACCGGCGTCCTGCGCCACCCGGGCAATATCGCGCAGGGTCTGGTCGCTGGCGCGGGAGGCATCTTCGCAGCCGATGCACACCTGCAGGCCAAGGGTCCGCGCAAGCTGAATAAAGGTCGCCAGCCGCTCCAGCAGCAGCGCCAGCGGTTCGCGCAGTTTATATTGCCGCAGCTTATCCGAGGCCGGAATGGATATATCCACCCAGTCGATGCCCAAATCGGCGCTCTGGCGGATCTCCAGCGCGTTCATCCGACACCAGGTCATCAGCGTGGCGTGGGGAAGCTGGCGGCGCACCAGTTGGATCCGCGTAAGCTCCTCATCCCCCATTGCCGGGGTTCCCACCTCCAGCGCTGTAATTCCCGCCGCATACAGCGCCTCGGCGATGGCCACCTTCTCACTGGGGCGAAAGGCCACGCCGGGGCTCTGTTCGCCGTCGCGCAGCGTGGTGTCGTTGATCAGCACGCGTCTCATCGTCGTCTCCGCCTTAGCCATAAACCGGCGTAAATGCATCTGCCGTCGGATGTGGCCTGCCGTCCTGCCAGTAGGGCGACAGCGCCCGCAGGCGCTCAATAATCGGCGGCAGCATGGCAATGACGTAATCCATCTCTTTTTCCCGGGTGTAGCGCGAGAGGGAGAAACGGATGGTGCCGTGGGCTGCGGTGTAGGGAATATTCATCGCCCGCATCACGTGCGAGGGCTCCAGCGAGCCAGAGGTGCAGGCGCTGCCGCTGGAGGCGGCAATCCCGACCTGATTGAGCAGCAGCAGGATCGCTTCACCTTCAATAAACTCAAAGGCCAGATTCAGCGTGCCGGGTACGCGCGGCTGGCCACCGCCCATCACCATGACCGATGGGACGCAGGCCTGCAGGCATCGTTCGAGGCGATCGCGCAGCAGGCCGGTTTGCGCCATGCCCGGCAGATGGATCTGCGCCAGCTCGCAGGCCGCGCCCATGCCGACGATCCCGGAGATGTTTTCCGTTCCGGCCCGCCGCCCGTACTCCTGATGGCCGCCGCGCAGCAGCGGGCGAAAGCGCGTTCCCCGCCGCAGATAGAGGCAGCCGACGCCCTTCGGGCCGTGAAACTTATGCGCCGAGCAGGAGAGCATGTCGATGGCGGTTTTGCCGACCGCTATCGGCAGCTTGCCCACCACCTGCACCGCGTCGCAGTGGAACAGCGCGCCCTGTTGATGGGCCAGTTCCGCCATTTCGACCACCGGGAAAATGACGCCGGTTTCGTTATTCGCCCACATCACGCTGACCAGCGCGACCCGGGGAGTGAGCGCCGCCCGGAACTGCGCCATATCCAGCGCGCCGTTGCCGTCCACCGCGATACGGTGGATCTGATAGCCCTGGCGCTCCAGGTGTTCACAGACCGCCAGCGTCGCCGGATGCTCAACCGCGGTGGTCACTATCTCCCGGCGCTCCGGCATCAGGGCCACCGCCGAGGTGATGGCGGTGGCGGTGGCCTCGGTGGCGCAGGAGGTAAAAATGATCTCGCTGGGATACTCCGCCCCGAGCAGCGCCGCTGCCTGCTGATGCGCCCGCTCCAGCGCCGCCTGGGCCGGAACGCCAAAATCATGAATGGACGAGGGATTGCCGTAAAAATCGGTTAAAAAGGGCATCATCGCTTCGAGAACCATCGGGTCTAACCGGGTGGTGGCGTTGTTATCGAGATAAACCTGTTTCATCTTGTCCCCTTGGGTCAGTTAACCGCGGCCTATGCCGCCACCACTTCCATATAACAGCCGGTACGTTCCATCAGCTTTTGCTGCAGCCAGGCAAGGGTCATGTCGGTCATCATGCAGCCGCTGCAGCTGCCGGAAAGGCTGACGGTGACCTGGTGGTTGGCGACGTTGAGCAGGGACATATCCCCGCCGTCGGCCTGAATATGCGGGCGCAGTTCGGCGATGGTGTCGACCACGCTCTGCCAGTGCGGATCTTTGCTGCTGGCGACGGGGAGGGGCTTCTGCGGCCGTTCGGCGAGGATCGCCGCCAGCGCCAGCTCGATTTGTTCATGGCAGGAGGTGCAGCCGCCGCCGGCTTTGGTGTAGTTAATCACCTCCTCAAGCGTGGTCAGGCCGTTGTTGAGCACCGCGCGGCGGATATGCCCTTCATCGACGCCGAAGCATTTGCAAATCAGCCGACCCTCTTCATGCTCTTCGTCGAGGCTCTCGCCGCGAAAGTTGGCGATGGCCGCACGCAGCGCCTCCTGACCCATCACCGAGCAGTGCATTTTCTGCGGCGGCAGTCCGTCGAGGTAGTCGGCGATCTGCTGGTTGGTGACCTCTCCGGCTTCGGCCAGCGTGCGGCCGACGATCAGCTCCGTCAGCGCGGAAGAGGAGGCGATGGCGCTGCCGCAGCCAAAGGTCTGGAACCCGGCCTCCTCGATAATTTCAGTTTGCGGGTCAACGCGCAGCATCAGGCGCAGCGCGTCGCCGCAGCTCAATGAACCGACATCGCCCACCGCGTTGGCGTTGTCCACCACGCGCGCGTTGCGGGGATTAAAAAAATGGTCTTTCACTTTCTCGGAGTAATTCCACATGCTGTCAGCTCCAGGGATGATGACGGAAAACGCCGGGGCGCGTTCCACCGCGGAAAACACGGTGGTAGCTATCAACAAGCAAATGCAGTACCAATGCGTAAAGATGTTTATTTTTAAAGAGTTAGAATCTACATCTGACAATACCACCCAACAGTGTCGCTATTTTTTGTGGGGTTTGTCACAGAAACGACAGGGCTAGCCGCGCGGCTCGCGGTCCTCCCGCCACTCCTGCTCCTCGAGCAGCCGGGTAAAGCGCTCCGGGTCGCGCCTGCGGGCGCTTTTGCGCTGCTCTTTGGCGTACCAGTAGAGCTGGATCTCCTGCAGTAAATCGACAATTTTGGTGTCGGCGGGCACGCGTTCTGCGCGCACGCCAACCTGCAGCAGCTGGCGAAAAATCGCATCGCCGATGGCCACGCAGAACAGGGTGACGCAGTCCTCAAGGGCGTGGATCCGCTGGCCGATCTTCTCCGCCTGATGGCCGCTTTCGACCGTGAAATCAACCACCCTGATCAGGGTGACCCGATCCGCCTTGACGCCATACACCACCAGCCGCGGCGTGGCGCCAAAGTGGCGGTCGACGTGGCGATAGTCGGAGCTGGCAAAGGCGACCTTCATGGACCACTCGTCGGAATGGACCATGTCAAACTGGCGGTTAATGGGCGGCATAATCGGCTCCTGGGGTGAAGGGCGGTTCGGCGTTCTGGCGCAGCGGCGAGCGGTAAAGGGCGACGTGGCGGTGGCGCTCGCGCATCAGGTTGGCCAGTTCAAACAGCGTATCGCGCATCCCGCTGTAGCCCTGTCGCACCCGGCGGAACTCGCCGAGACGGTCAAAGAGAGGGAAGCCGGCGCGGATCAGCGGTAGCGCGAACTGTTCCGCCAGGTAGCAGGCGTGAGAATTGGCCACCAGCAGGTCGGCGGGCTGGGAACCGAGCAGGGTTTGCAGATCCTCCAGATCCCCCGGCACCACGCGTTCGACCGGCAGCTGGCGCAGGCTGGGATGGCCGGTGGGGGCGACCAGCGGACCTGGGCGCATTCCCTGGCTGGCGGCAAAATCGCACCACGCCGCCAGCAGATCGCCTTCTGCCGCCATCGCCATGCGCTGGTCCTGGAGCCACATGTGGCAGTCGATCATCGCGTCCTGGAGCTGTCCACGCTGGCGCTCAATCCACTGCGGAACGCCGCGCCCGGAAATCTTCGCCAACTGATGGACGAACGTATCGCAGTGCTCAAGGGTCATCAGGTGCGGCAGGGCGATAACCTCGCCGTGGCTGCGCCGGGCCAGCAGGGAGGACGCCCGGCTCAGCGAGGCGCCGATGGCGAAGCTGCACAGGCTCTGCCCCATCTGCTCTATCTGGCGCAGCGGCGTCCCGCCCTGGGTGACCGGCGAAAAATCCCCCTGCGCGAGGTGCCCGTCCATCGATTGTGCGAGGTCCGGCAGGATCGTTGCCTGCAGGCCGAAGGCCTCCACGTAGCGGCGCAGCAGCTCGATATCGCCGGGGGAGCAGAGGTGGCTCACCAGCAGGTTGACCCGGCGATTTCGCTGGCCGGCGCGCGGCGTCGGCGCAACCCACTGCTCGATGACGCTCTCCAGCACGGCGCTGAAGCCGTTTTCCATCGAGCCATAGAAATCAGGGCTGTTGACCGTCAATATCGCCACCCCTTTATGCCGGGGATACTCCTCGCGGAACTGGCGCACGACCCGGGACATATCGCTGCCCTGGGCCTCCGACAGTCCGGTGCTGAGCAGGACGATGGCCTGCGGAGTGTTGCGCTGGCACAGGGTATCGAGGGCGGTAAAGATATTGCCGTCCGCGCCCATAATCGTCGAGGTCGGGTCCATCGCCGTCGACTGCAGGGGCACCGGGTCGTGGAAGTGCTGAATAAAAAAGACCTTGGCGAATGCGCTGCAGCCCTGCGCGCCGTGGACCAGCGGGATGCAGTGTCCGATCCCGAGGCTGGCGAGGATTGCGCCGAGCGGCTGGCCGGTTTTAACCGGACTGACCGCCAGCGGTTTATCGGTGCGAAAAATTTCTGCCATGCTGTGCTCCTTAGTGCCAGGGGGCGCGGGAATGGGTTTGTGGCCAGACCGGGCTATTGATGGTCTGGCAGATCTGACGGGCGAGGGTGACGATGCCCTGATAGCCGGCGAAGGCGTGCTCGCGTTCCTGATTGATATCGAGAAACGGCAGCCGGGCCTTGTAGGCGGTGTACATATTGCGCCCGCCGGCGATCATCAGGTCGGCCTGGTAGCGGTAGACCACGTCCAGCAGGGTGCGGGCGTTGCCTTCGTCGAGCATGACCGCCTCTTCGCCCATCAGCTCGCGGATCCGCTGTTTATCTTCCTCGGTGGATTTGCGCGTGCCGGTCGCCACCACGCTCATCCCCAGATCCTGCAGCGCCGACACCACCGACCAGGATTTAACGCCGCCGGTGTAGAGCAGCGCTTTGCGCCCGCGCAGCTGCTCGCGCCACGGCCTGAGCGCCAGCTCCGCCGCCTGCTCCTCGCGCGCAATCAGCGCCTCGGTGCGGCGGCACAGGTCGTCATCGCCCAGCAGGGTCGCCAGCTGACGCAGGGCGTCGGAGGTGGCGCGGATGCCGTAGAAGCTGCCTTCGAACCACGGTGTGCCGTAGCGCTGCTCCAGCGATCTGGCGACGTTGATTAACGCCCGCGAGCAGACCAGCATATTGGCCTGCGCCCGGTGCATGGTCTGGATTTCAGCAAAGCGGCCGTCGCCGGAGAGGCTGCCGAGCACGCGGATCCCCAGCTCATCGAGCAGCGGCTGAATGTGCCAGAACTCCCCGGCGATATTAAATTCGCCGATCAGGCCAACGTCGTGGCGATGCTCCGGGGCGAATGGGGATGCCTCCGGCCAGGGGGCCGGTTCGCGCTGGCCGATAACCCGCTTGACCATCACCTCGCCGGCCAGCCGGTTGCCGAGATTTTTGCTGCCGTAAAAACCGGCGGCGTCGATGGCGATAACCGGCACGCCGGTGGCGGTCTGCGCGGCCTGACAAACCGCCTCCAGGTCGTCGCCCTCCATTGCCGGCACGCAGGTGTTGTAGATAAAGACCGCCGCCGGGTGGTAGCGGGTAACGATATGGCGAACCGCGTGAAACAGGCGGCGTTCGCCGCGGCCCATGATCACATCCTGCTCATTAAGATCGGTGGTGAACCCCAGCCGGTTAATATTCGGCCCGGAGCTCATGCTGCCGCGGTTATCCCATGAGCTGCCGGCGCAGCCGATGGGGCCATGCACCAGATGCGCCACGTCGGCGATCGGCAGCAGGGTTATCTGGGCGCCGTCGAACGCGCAGCCGCCGGCGGTGGCGCCGGGTTTTGGCGCGCTACAGCCGGACTTCTGTTTATGGTTATGTTCGCAGGCGGGCTCATCCAGCAGCGCCAGAATTTCATTTCCCTTCATAGTGACCTCGTTGACCGTGGGGGATGATGATGGAAATGCAATTCGCGATCCACGCGATGGACATTGATTTTTAAGGAGAAAGGCTTGTGAGCTTTGCGACAAAGCCCACAATGGGACGAGAATGTTGTGGGGCGTGGACCGGGGACGAGAGAAAAAGCCCGCGAGGTCAGCGGGCAACGGGCAAATAGCAGGGGTTAAAAGACACGCTCCTGCAGCGGGTTATCCCTGTGAAGTCGCTTCGCCAGCCACGGCGGCAGGCGCCCGGCCAGCAGGGTGTTGATGGCCTCGCACTGGGCCTGAATAGCGGTACCGGGCGGCGCTTTCATCGGATGGATCTGGTGGCGGATTAGCCGGGCGGCGGCGGGACCGCCGATCTCCTGGCAGAACAGCAGCTGGCAATCGTCGACCAGCCGGGCACGCACTTCGCTGGCCTCCTGGCGGTCCGGCGCTGACGGATAGCGGCGCAGATCGTGCAGCCAGCCGCCTTGCTCATCGAAGGCATAGATAAAAAACAGGCGCCCCTGGCCGAAGTGGCCGTTAATGAGCAGGCCGTCCTGGGAGCAGAATGCGGCCAGCAGCTGCGGCTTCCGCTGCGCGGGGCGGGCGATGCGCAGATGAACGGGCAGCGCGCCCCGCAGGCAGGCCATCACCCGCGACCAGCGGGCGGGGGACATAACGGCGGTGGTTGACGGAAAGGTGGCGGCGAGGCGCGGCTGCGTTAAGGTGGCCAGGCGCTCCGGGGTCAGGGTCTCGCCGCTTTCCTGCGCCAGCCAGTCTAAGATTTGCGCCGGCGGCAGATCCGGCAGCGTCTGGAATAGCGCCAGCAGACGCCAGAAAAGGGTATCGTTGTCGGACATCTCCAGCTCCTTATATCAGCGTATTGCGGATTGCCCGCAGGCTTATCGGGAAGGCGGGCCGCGCCGGCTGCGGGTTGACGTAGTAGCGCCCGCCGCCCTCCAGCGAAATCGCGCCGCCCCAACGGTCAACGTCGTTATGCTCAATCTGTATCACCCGTGCTTCCAGATCCTGTTTGGCGATATAGGCATACAGATCCGCGCCGCGCTCACGAAAAATCACGATAGGCATAGCCCCTCCAGGCCCCGCTTGCGCGGGGCGGCTAATGGTTAACGGACAAGGTCGAAGCTGTAGTCGGTTTTGCCTAACTGGCCGGTGTCGTTATCCAGCTTCTCCAGCACGGCGTTCACCAGCGTGGTGACGATGTTCATCGCGCCTTCATAGCCCCAGGTGGTCTGGCGGTGCAGATGGTGACGGTCGAACAGCGGAAATCCGAGGCGAATAAGCGGGACTTCAAAGGCTTTGCCCTTCGCCAGGGTGTCGCGCTGGATAAATTTGCCGTAGGAGTTGCCTATCATAAAGTCCGGCTGACGGGTGAACATTAGCGAACGGAAGTGCCACAAATCGCAGTTGATGAACACTTCGCTGTCGCGACCGTAGGGCGAGGCCTCCAGCATTTTCTTCATCGCCTTCAGCCAGCGCTTGTTGGCGTTATGGCTGAGGATAACCGTCGGTTCGCAGCCGAGCTCCAGCAGGAAGCGGGTCAGCCCCATCACAAAGTCAGGGTCGCCGTAGAGGCCAAATTTCTTGCCATGCAGCCAGGTGTGGGAGTCGAGCATCATGTCAACCAGCCGCCCGCGTTCAAGGGTGAGGGCGTCGGCAATCGGCTTGCCGCTGAGCTGGCTGACGGTCATTAGCAGCTCGTCGGTGGCGGCCAACCCCAGCGGGACCGCCACCTCGGTCGCCGGCTGGCGCCACATCTCCTGCACCACTTTTTTGCTTTTCAGCAGCTGCCACGGCTGCAGGAGCAGCGTATCGATGGCGTCCGGGGCCTCCTTCATCTCCTGCTGGGTGGTGCCGCCGGCATACATCCGATAGTGACCGTCGGCGGGGGTATCAAGGACCTCAGACGGGTCGGAGAGCAGGCTGCACGGCACAGCCATCTGCGCCATCATCCGCTTCAGCACGCGGAAGTTGCCGAGATAGGTCTCAAAGCCGGTCACCAGGTTGAGCTTTTGCAGCTTGCCCGGCTGCCCCTCATAGTCGGCGGTAAAGGTTTTGGCGAACCCTTCGAACATATTGTCCCAGCCAGTGACGTGGCTACCGATAAAGCTTGGCGTATGGGCGTGCGGCACGGCAATGCTGCTATCGACAAAACCGTCCTTTTTGGCGTTGGCGATAAACGCCCGCAGATCGTCGCCGATAACCTCCGCCATGCAGGTAGTAGAGACCGCGATGATCTCCGGTTTGTAGAGCGCGCTGGCGTTCTGCAGCCCAATATTCATATTGTTGTTGCCGCCGAAGACCGCCGCATCTTCGGTCATCGAGTCGGACACGCAGGCGATCGGCTCTTTGAAATGGCGGTTAAAGTAGGTGCGAAAATAGGCCACGCACCCCTGGGAGCCGTGAACGTAGGGCAGGGTGTTGGCAAACCCCAGCGAGCAGAGCACCGCCCCAAGGGGCTGACAGGCTTTCGCCGGGTCAACGGTCAGCGCCTCGCGCTGAAAGTTCAGCGCTTCATATTCGGCGGTGGTGGTCCAGGCGAAAACTTCCTGCACGCGCTGCGCATCGTGCGCCTCTTCCAGTACCCGCTTGCTGCGGAACATCTCCTGGTATTCGTCCTGTTCAAATAGCGGATAACAGCTATCAATTTTATCAATCGTTTGGCTCATGGTGTTCTCCTCCCGCGCCACAAATCGGTGAACTAACGGGACAGTAAATGGGCAATCACGCAGACTTCAGCCACGGGGCGATCAGTTCGTTCCACGCCGGGTTGTTTAGGGTCATATCCATATCGCGGGCAAAAATGGCGAAACCATCGTAGCCGTGGTACGGGCCGGAGTAGTCCCACGAGTGCATCTGGCGGAACGGAACCCCCATTTTCTGGAAGATATATTTCTCCTTGATCCCGGAGCCGATAAGGTCGGGTTTCAGCGCTTTGACAAACGCCTCCAGCTCGTAGCTGCTGGCGTCATCGAACAGCAGGGTGCCTTCCTTGAGGTCCGGCAGGGTGCGGTCGTAGTCGTCGTTATGGGCAAACTCATAGCCGGCGGCGACGATCTCCATGCCGAGATCTTCATAGGCGCCAATGACGTGCCGCGGACGCAGGCCGCCCATATAGAGCAGTACCTTGCGCCCCTCCAGCCGCGGGCGATATTTGGCGATAATCGCCGCCATTTGCCCCTCGTATTTGGCGATCACCTTCTCGGCGTTGGCGCGAATGATGTCGTCAAACTGGTCGGCAATTTTGCGCAGCGATTCGGCGATTTTGGTCGGGCCGAAGAAGTTGTACTCCATCCACGGGATCTGATGCTTTTCTTCCATGTGCCGGGCGATGTAGTTCATCGAACGGTAGCAGTGGACCAGATTCAGCTTAACGAAAGGGGTGTTCTCCATCTCAACCAGGGTGCCGTCGCCGGACCACTGGGCGACCACCCGCAGGCCCATCTCTTCGAGCAGAATGCGCGAGGCCCAGGCGTCGCCGCCGATGTTGTAATCACCGATGATTGCCACATCGTAAGGGGTGGAGGCAAACGGCTGCCCCTCACGATTATTGAGCACCCAGTCGCGAACCACGTCGTTGGCAATATGGTGCCCCAGCGACTGCGATACGCCGCGAAATCCTTCGCAGCGCACCGGGATCACCGGCTTATCCAACGCCTTGCTGCTGGCGTTGGCGACCGCGCTGATATCATCGCCGATAAGCCCCACCGGACACTCCGACTGGATGGTGATGCCCTTGGTGAGCGGGAACAGCAGCTCCATCT
Organism: Klebsiella sp. 18074; assembly: GCF_902705905.1. Lineage (NCBI taxonomy): Bacteria > Pseudomonadati > Pseudomonadota > Gammaproteobacteria > Enterobacterales > Enterobacteriaceae > Klebsiella > Klebsiella sp. 18074. The sequence goes on from NZ_CACSIS010000008.1 coordinate 171,244, forward strand.
CTTCAATCAGCTTAGTGAGCTTTTTATCACCGCCAAAGACGATGTCGCGCTCCTGAAAATCGGAGGTGAAGTTGAGGGTGCCGAAGCTGTCGACGCCGCTGACCCCGGTGAAGTAGTTGCGACGCCCGGCGCGCGAGTACTGCCCGCAGCCGACCGGCCCGTGGGAGATATGGGCCATATCCTTAATGGGCCCGAATACCACCCCTTTGGAGCCGGCGTAGGCGCAGCCGCGTACGGTCATCACCCCGGGCTGCGATTTACGGTTAGAGATAATGCACTTGCCGACGCTCTCCATTTGCGGATCGCTGACCATCATGTGCTTTCTGCGCTCTTTACGCGCGGTTTCGGGAAAGACTTCCAGGACCTCCTGGATTAGCGCGAGATTACGCTCGCCTGTGGCGTTGGTCATGATGATTGTCCTGTGCTCAGGCCGCGTTTTCTTCGGCGGCGGTTTTACCAATGATGCTGGTGTCTTCTTCTTCCATGATGCCGAACTCCATCAGCAGCGACTCCAGTTCATCCATGGTGCAGGGCGTCGGCACCACCTTCATGGTGTTGTTGACGATCTTGTTTGCCAGGGTGCGGTACTCATTGGCCTGCTGGCAGTTCGGGTCGTACTCAATAACCGTCATCCGGCGAATTTCCGCGCGCTGCACAATGTTGTCGCGCGGCACGAAGTGGATCATCTGGGTGCCGAGCTTCTCCGCCAGCGCCACGATCAGCTCATCTTCCCGGTCGGTCTGACGCGAGTTACAGATCAGGCCGCCGAGGCGGACCTTGCCGGATTTGGCGTACTTAACGATCCCCTTGGAGATGTTGTTGGCGGCGTACATCGCCATCATTTCGCCGGAGCAGACGATATAGATCTCCTGGGCCTTATTTTCTCGGATCGGCATCGCGAAACCGCCGCAGACCACGTCCCCGAGCACGTCATAGAACACGAAATCGAGATCGTCCTCGTAGGCGCCTTCCTCCTCGAGGAAGTTGATTGCGGTGATCACCCCACGCCCCGCGCAGCCGACGCCTGGCTCCGGGCCGCCTGATTCTGCGCAGCGCACGTCGCCGTAGCCGATTTGCAGGACATCTTCGAGCTCGAGGTCCTCCACCGAGCCCACTTCCGCAGCCATCTCCATAATGGTGTTCTGTGCTTTAGCGTGCAGGATCAGGCGGGTGGAGTCCGCCTTCGGATCGCAGCCGACGATCATCACTTTCTTACCCATCTCCGCCAGGGCGGCGACGAGGTTCTGGGTGGTGGTGGATTTGCCGATACCGCCTTTACCGTAGATAGCGCATTGACGCATGGTCATGGTGACTTCTCCTGTTGTTGAGTGTTTGCCACCAGATAAGTGCAGGGAACATACCAGCCGTGCCAATCAATTTAACTAATTGATAAATAATCAGTTAAATTTTATCGACCGCGGCGGACGTAAAACAAAACGGCACAATAGGGCCACCAAATGTGGGAAACAGAACAATTCCGCAGGCCAGCTGCTAAGGGGACGATTTGTCGGCTGTTCAACAGCTTGTCGCGCGCCGTGTCTTATTCCGCGCAATTTCTTCGCGTCATCGCGCGCTTCCTGACACCTAATCCTCTGAATTAACACAAACTATTCCGCTATGCGCGAGCTGGCACGGGCTGTGCTTGAGGCACATACAGGGTTTGCCGCCAGCTGTTGCGGCGAAGATGCCTCTCACCTTCGAGGAATGAACAATGTCCGGAAAAATGAAAACAATGGATGGCAACGCCGCGGCGGCCTGGATCTCCTACGCCTTTACCGATGTGGCGGCTATCTACCCGATCACGCCCTCCACGCCGATGGCGGAAAACGTCGATGAATGGGCGGCACAGGGGAAAAAGAACCTGTTTGGCCAGCCGGTGCGCTTGATGGAGATGCAATCGGAAGCCGGCGCCGCGGGGGCGGTGCACGGGGCGCTGCAGGCCGGGGCGCTCACCACCACCTATACCGCATCGCAGGGGCTGCTGCTGATGATCCCCAACCTCTACAAAATTGCCGGTGAGCTGCTGCCGGGGGTTTTTCACGTCAGCGCCCGAGCGCTGGCGACCAACTCGCTCAATATCTTCGGCGATCATCAGGACGTGATGGCGGTTCGCCAGACCGGCTGCGCGATGCTGGCGGAGAACAACGTTCAGCAGGTGATGGACCTCTCCGCCGTGGCGCACCTGGCGGCGATAAAGGGGCGTATCCCGTTCATTAATTTCTTCGACGGCTTTCGCACCTCGCACGAAATTCAAAAAATCGAGGTGCTGGAGTATGAGCAGCTGGAAACGCTGCTCGACCGGCCCGCGCTGGAGAGCTTTCGCCGTAACGCGCTGCATCCGGATCATCCGGTCATTCGCGGCACCGCGCAAAACCCGGATATCTACTTTCAGGAGCGGGAAGCGGGGAACCGCTTTTACCAGGCTCTTCCCGAGCTGGTCGAAGGCTATATGGCGCAAATCAGCGCCATCACCGGACGGGAGTACCATCTGTTCAACTATTCCGGCGCGGCGGATGCCGAACGGGTGATTATCGCGATGGGATCGGTGTGCGATACCATCCAGGAGGTGGTGGAGACGCTGAACGCGGCGGGAGAGAAGGTCGGCTTGCTCAGCGTACACCTGTTCCGCCCCTTTTCGCTGGCGCACTTCTTTGCTCAGCTGCCGACATCCGTCCGGCGCATTGCCGTACTCGATCGTACTAAGGAGCCCGGGGCTCAGGCCGAGCCGCTGTGTCTGGAGATTAAAAACGCTTTCTATCAGCACGACGATCCGCCGCTGATTGTCGGCGGCCGCTATGCGCTGGGCGGGAAGGACGTTCTGCCCAACGATATCGCCGCCGTGTTTGACAATCTCAACAGGCCGCTGCCGATGGATGGCTTCACGCTGGGGATTATCGATGATGTCACCTTTACCTCATTGCCGCCGCGCCAGAAGACGCTGGAGGTTTCTCACGCGGGCATCACCGCCTGTAAATTCTGGGGGATGGGCTCGGACGGCACGGTTGGGGCGAATAAAAGCGCGATCAAGATTATCGGCGACAGGACCGATCTCTACGCGCAGGCCTATTTTTCCTACGACTCGAAAAAATCTGGCGGCATTACCGTTTCGCACTTGCGCTTCGGCGACCGGCCGATTACCTCGCCCTATCTGATCCACCGGGCGGATTTTATCTCCTGTTCGCAGCAGTCCTGGGTTGAACGCTATGAGCTGCTGGATGGGTTAAAGCCGGGGGGCACCTTTTTGCTCAACTGCTGCTGGTCCGATGCCGAGCTTGAGCAGCACCTGCCCGTCGGCTTTAAGCGCTATCTGGCGCGGGAAAATATCCGCTTTTACACCCTCAACGCCGTTGATATTGCCCGCGAGCTCGGGCTGGGCGGGCGCTTTAATATGCTGATGCAGGCGGCGTTCTTTAAGCTGGCGGCGATTATCGATCCGCAGACCGCCGCGAACTATCTCAAGCAGGCGGTGGAAAAGAGCTACGGCAACAAGGGGGCACGCGTCATTGAGATGAACCAGCGGGCGATTGACCTCGGCATGGCGTCGCTGCATCAGGTGACGGTTCCGCCGCACTGGGCGACGCTGGATGAACCGACCCCGCAGCCCTCGGTCCTGATGCCGGACTTCATCCGCGACATCCTGCAGCCGATGAACCGCCAGCGCGGCGACCAGCTGCCGGTTAGCGCCTTTATCGGCATGGAGGACGGCACGTTTCCGTCGGGTACCGCCGCATGGGAGAAGCGCGGCATTGCGCTGGAGGTGCCGGTCTGGGATCCCGACGGCTGTACGCAGTGTAACCAGTGCGCCTTCATCTGCCCGCACGCGGCGATCCGCCCGGCGCTGCTGAGCGGCGACGAGCTGGATGCGGCGCCGGCGGCGCTGTTGAGCAAGCCCGCGCAGGGGGCGAAGGAGTACGGCTACCATCTGGCTATCTCGCCGCTGGACTGCTCCGGCTGCGGTAACTGCGTCGATACCTGCCCTTCACGCGGCAAGGCGCTGAAAATGCAGCCTCTCGATAGCCAGCGCCGAATGGCGCCGGTCTGGGACTACGCGCTGGCGCTGGCGCCGAAAAGCAATCCGTTTCGTAAAACCACGGTTAAAGGTAGCCAGTTTGAGACGCCGCTGCTGGAGTTTTCCGGCGCCTGCGCCGGCTGCGGGGAGACGCCCTATGCGCGCCTTATCACCCAGCTTTTTGGCGACCGGATGATGATTGCCAACGCCACCGGCTGCTCCTCTATCTGGGGGGCCAGCGCGCCATCCATTCCCTATACCACCAACCATCGCGGCCATGGCCCGGCGTGGGCAAACTCGCTGTTTGAAGACAATGCCGAGTTTGGCCTCGGCATGATGCTCGGCGGCCAGGCTGTCCGCAAACAGATCGCCGATGATATGACCTCGGCGCTGGCGCTGCCGGTGAGCGAGGCGCTTAAAGCGGCGATGAGCCAGTGGCTGGCGCAGCAAGATGAGGGGGAGGGAACCCGCGAGCGCGCGGACCGGCTAAGCGAACAACTGGCGCAGGAGAAAGAGCAGTCTCCGCTGCTCGAGCAGCTCTGGCAGAACCGGGACTACTTTACCCGGCGCTCGCAGTGGATATTTGGCGGTGACGGCTGGGCGTACGATATCGGCTTCGGCGGTCTCGATCACGTGCTGGCCAGCGGGGAGGACGTCAATATCCTGGTGTTTGATACCGAGGTCTACTCCAATACCGGCGGGCAGTCGTCGAAATCGACCCCGACGGCGGCTATCGCCAAATTTGCCGCCCAGGGCAAACGCACCGGTAAGAAAGACCTCGGCATGATGGCGATGAGCTACGGCAATGTCTACGTCGCGCAGATTGCGATGGGGGCCGATAAAGATCAGACCCTGCGCGCGATTGCGGAAGCCGAGGCCTGGCCGGGACCGTCGCTGGTGATTGCCTATGCCGCCTGCATCAACCACGGGCTAAAGGCCGGGATGAGCTGCAGCCAGCGGGAGGCGAAACGCGCGGTGGCGGCGGGATACTGGCACCTGTGGCGCTATCATCCGCAGCGCAAGGCGGAAGGCAGGACGCCGTTTGTCCTTGATTCCGAAGAGCCTGAAGAGAGCTTCCGCGACTTTCTGCTCGGCGAGGTGCGCTATGCCTCGCTGCACAAAACCACGCCACATCTCGCGGACGCGCTGTTCGAACGGACGGAGGAGGATGCCAGAGAGCGGTTCAGGAAGTATCAGTCGCTGGCCGGGGACGAGTAACGCCGAGCCGCAGAGTCAGGATGAAAGGAGACAATGCAGAGGGATTTGCTCTTTAACGACTTTCCGTAACCTATGTTGACAGGGGAACGCTATGTTTACCGGTATTGTCCAGGGGATGGCGAAAGTGCTGTCCATTGAAGAAAAAAGCCACTTCCGCACCCACGCCATAGAGCTGCCCGCGGCTATGCTGGCTGGGCTCGAACCCGGCAGCTCGGTGGCGAATAACGGCTGCTGTTTGACGGTCACGCGTATTGACGGCGCGCGGGTGAGCTTTGATTTAATGGACGAAACTCTGCGTGCGACCAGCCTCGGGGCGCTCAGGGAAGGTGACAGCGTGAACGTTGAGCGCGCCGCCAGATTCAGTGATGAAATAGGCGGACACCTGATGTCCGGCCATATTATGACCACCGCAGAAGTGGTGCAAATCGTGGCCTCTGAGCACAACCGTCAGATGTGGTTTAGGCTGCGGGACCCAACGGCCATGAAGTATATCCTCTACAAAGGCTATATCGGCGTGGACGGGATCAGCCTGACCGTGGGTGAAGTGCTGCCGCTGCGTTTTTGTGTGCACCTGATCCCGGAGACGCTGCAGCGCACCACGCTGGGGGCGAAAAAGGTTGGTGAGCAGGTGAATATTGAAATCGATCCGCAGACTCAGGCGACGATCGATACCGTGGAGCGCGTGCTGGCCGCCGTTGCCGAAGAAAAGGGGCGCCAGGTCGCCCCGTTTACTGCCTGGCCGCGCGCTTAGCCTGTCACCTGGAGCACAATTTTGCCTATGTGATCCCCGCGCTCCATCATGGCGTGCGCCAGCGGGGCATCCTCGAGCCGAAAAACCTGATGGATGATGGGCCGACACTGGCCCGACGCCAGCAGCGGCCAGACCTGCGCGCGGAGCTCAGCGGCGATGTGCGCCTTCTCCTGCGCGGTTCTTGCCCGCATGGTCGAACCGGTAATGGTCGCGCGCTTCAGCGCCATGGCCTGCAGATCGACGCCGTCTGCGATGGCGCCGCCGAGGAAGCCTATCACCACCAGGCGGCCGTCGCGCGCCAGCGCGGTCAGATTCGACTTGAAGTAGGACGCGCCCATGATGTCGAGAATAATATCGACACCGCGCCCCCGCGTCTGGCTGAGGATGACGGCGGCAAAATCATCGGTACGATAGTTGATGGGCTGCCCCCCGAGGGCGGCAACGGCGGCGCATTTATCCTCCGAGCCTGCGGTGGCAAAGCACTCGATCCCGAAGGCAGCGCACAGCATCAGCGCGGTGGTGCCGATGCCGCTGGTGCCGCCGTGGATAAGGACCCGATCGCCGCGTTTGGCCTTAGCCATTTGAAACAGATTGGCCCACACGGTAAAGAACGTTTCCGCTATCGCGGCAGCCTCAACCATGCTCACGCCCGGCGGGATCGGCAGGCACTGGGTTGCGGGTAGCAGGCAGTATTCCGCGTAGCCGCCACCGTTGGTCAGGCCGCACACCTTGTCCCCGACAGCCAAATCGGTGACGTTGTCACCTATCGCCACAACGTTCCCGGCAACTTCAAGACCGGGTACCGGAGTAACGCCGTCGGGCATAGGGTACTTTCCCTGCCGCTGTATCACATCCGGACGGTTTACGCCCGCGGCGGCAACCTGCACCAGCACCTCATCGGGGCCGGGTAGCGGCAGGGGCGCTTTGCGAACCCGGAGCACATCTGGCCCGCCGGGAGCGGTTATTTCAACCTCATTCATATATTCAGGTAATGGCATCGTTTTTCTCGTTGTCAGATTTCTGTTTCACCGCAGCTGGGGGATATCAGCCTCTCCAGTGGTATCGGGGGCGGGATGACGATCGTCGGAGGGTAAGCCGGTCATGATGATCTCCTTATGGGCGATGTGCATTAACAGCTTAGCTTAGGTAAACCGGGTTCAGGTCGCAATGAGGGATAGCCCTCAGCGGCTGACTCCCGGAATCTTCTGGACGCGCGGGTGAACGGCTGGAGATGAGGGCGGCCCGTTGTTGATGGCAGAGCAACGCTCGCCCTGACGATTGCGGTAGATCTGCAGCGTGATTGCCCCCTGATTGACCGTGACGTGATAAAACGAACGCTTAAATACCCGCTCTGCCGACGCTGAGGGGTATTTAAGCGGTAAGGTCCGTTAACGTTTAGTGAATAACCTGCGACAGAAACGCGCGGGTACGTTCTGATTTTGGATGGGCGAAAAACTCCTGCGGCGGAGCCTGTTCGACAATCTCACCGCGGTCCATAAAGATAACCCGGTCTGCCACCGTGCGCGCAAAGCCCATTTCATGGGTGACGCACAGCATCGTCATGCCGTCTTCCGCCAGGCCAATCATGGTATCGAGCACCTCTTTGACCATCTCCGGATCAAGCGCTGAGGTGGGTTCATCAAACAGCATGATTTTTGGCTTCATGCACAGTGAACGGGCAATGGCCACGCGCTGCTGCTGACCACCGGACAGCTGCCCCGGGAACTTATGCGCATGCTCAGCAATACGGACGCGCTGCAGATAGTGCATTGCCAGCGCCTCCGCTTCCTTCGTTGGCATCTTACGCACCCAGGTCGGCGCCAACGTACAGTTCTGCAAAACGGTCAGGTGAGGAAAAAGATTAAAGTGTTGAAATACCATGCCAACTTCAGTTCGCACCCGTTCTATGTTGCGGACATCATCGTTGAGATGAATACCATCAACGACGATACGCCCTTGCTGATGTTCTTCCAGGTGGTTGATGCAGCGGATGGTGGTCGATTTACCCGAGCCAGAGGGGCCGCAGAGTACAATCCGCTCGCGGGGCTTCACCTGCAGGTTAATATCTTTCAATACGTGGAACTGACCGTACCATTTATTCACATTTTCGAGCGAAATCATCATCGCTTCAGCAGAATGAGTCATAGAGTGTGTCATGTAAAACCTCAGTGCGATGTACGCCCGGTGTGAAAGCGCTTTTCCAGATACTGGCTGTAGCGCGACATGCTAAAACAGAAAATCCAGTAGACGAGGGCGGCAAAAACGTAACCCTCCGTCGACATGCCAAGCCAGGTGGGGTCAACCGTTGCCTGTTGCACGCTGCTGAAAAGATCGAACAGGCCGATGATGATCACCAGGCTGGTGTCTTTAAACAAAGCGATGATGGTGTTGACCAGGCCGGGGATAGTGAGCTTGAGCGCCTGGGGGAGAATGACCAGAAACTGCGTTTTCCAGTAACCCAGCGCCAGCGATTCAGCCGCTTCATACTGCCCTTTGGGCAGCGCCTGTAATCCGCCGCGCACCACTTCCGCGATGTAGGCTGACTGGAACAGAATAACCCCGACCAGCGCGCGCACCAGCTTATCGATGGTGGTGCCTTCGGCCATAAACAGCGGCAGCATCACCGATGACATAAACAGTACGGTAATCAGCGGTACGCCTCGCCAGAACTCGATAAAAATCACCGACAGCGTGCGAACGACCGGCATGGTTGAACGACGTCCCAGCGCCAGCAAAATCCCCAACGGCAGCGCCCCGGCAATCCCGACTGAGGCGATAATCAGCGTCAGCGTCAGGCCACCCCACTGGCGGGTCTCGACGCGATCGAGGCCCAAAAAACCGCCGTACAACAGGACCCAGACGAGGATGGGATAGGTCACCGCCCAGCAGGCGATATAGCGGCCCCGGCGCGGCATTGATTTGATAAACATCGGAATGATGGACAGCAGGCCAATCACCAGCGCGAGGTTGATACGCCAGCGGAGCTCGTGGGGATAGAGCCCGTACATAAACTGACCAAATCGCGCGTGGATAAACACCCAGCAGGCGCCTTCTTTGGTACAGTCGGCGCGGGTTGTACCCAGCCAGTTTGCCTTGAACACCAGCCAGTTCAGCGCCGGAGGGATCAGGGTCCAGATAATCCACAGGCACAGCAGCGTCAGCAGCGTGTTGAACCAGCTGGAGAACAGATGCTTACGTGCCCAGGCCCAGGCTTTACTCGCCGGGTTGGTGGGTGCCGGGGGTGTTTCATGTGTGGTAACAGACATAGTCATTCCGTTCTCTTAACGCTCAACCAGCGCGATTTTGCGGTTGTAGATGTTCATCAGCAGCGAAATAATCAGGCTGATGATCAGGTAGACCGCCATGGTGATGGCAATGGTCTCGATAGCCTGGCCGGTCTGATTCAGCACCGTACCGGCAAACAGCGAGACCATATCCGGGTAGCCGATCGCCGCCGCCAGCGACGAGTTTTTCACGATGTTGAGATACTGGCTGGTCAGCGGTGGAATGATGACCCGCATTGCCTGGGGGATGATCACCTGCCGCATGGTCACCGGATTCGGCAAACCTAGCGAACGGGCCGCTTCACTCTGCCCATGCGGGACCGACTGGATACCGGAGCGAATCACTTCAGCAATAAACGAAGAGGTGTAGATCGACAGCGCCAGCGTCAGCGAAGCCAGCTCCGGGATGATGACGAATCCGCCACGGAAGTTAAATCCGCGAAGCTGCGGGACATCCCAGTGGGTGGCGGCGCCAAACAGCGTATGGGCTATCAGCGGGAAGACGATGATCGTCGCGGCGGCTGTCGGCCAGGTCCGCCGCAGCTGACCGGTCTTCAACTGATGTTGACGGTTGTAATGCCGTAATCCGATGCTGCCGGCGATCGCCAGCGCCAGGGCGATAACGAATGGCCAGCTGCCTGGTGCATAGGTGGGCCACGGGATATAAAGACCGCGGTTGCTGACAAACGCCAGATCGAATGCGCTTAATGCCTCGCGTGGGCCGGGGAGATTACGCAGCACGGCGAAATACCAGAAGAAAATCTGCAACAACGGCGGAATATTGCGGAACGTCTCGATATAAATGGTCGAGAGCCTGCGCAGCAGCCAGTTATCGGACAGACGCGCGAGACCGATAAAGAATCCGAGAATGGAGGCGAAAACAATGCACAGCGCGGAAACCAGCAGGGTATTGGTTAACCCCACAAGGAAGACGCGCGCGTAAGTGTCACCTTCAGTGTAATCAATCAGGTGTTGGATGATGCCGAAACCGGCACTACGCTCAAGAAAACCAAAACCGGATGTAATACCGCGATTGGCCAGGTTGATCACCGTGTTGTGGATCAGATATCCCACTACGGCAAACGCGGCGACAATGGCGACTATCTGGTAAAGCCAGGCGCGAACCGTAGGATTACCGAACGAAAAATCCCTTTTTACGGTTGGGCGTTGAGACATGTTGAAACCTCAATGAAAAAATCGCACCGGGTACCGCAGGGTGCGGTACCCGACTGGAAGGCAGATTAGCGTACCGGCGGTGCGTACTGGATGCCGCCCTGGTTCCAGAGCGCATTCTGGCCGCGCGCGATTTTCAGAGCGCTGTCTTTACCGACATTGCGGTCAAAGCTCTCCTGGTAGTTACCAACCTGTTTAATAATGTTGAACGCCCATTTATTGTCGAGCTTCAGGTCTTTGCCAAAGTCGCCTTCAGAGCCCAGCAGGTGAGCGATGTCCGGGTTGGAAGGTTTTGCCGCCAGCTGATCGACGTTTTTCGAGCTGATCCCCATTTCTTCCGCGTTGAGCATGGCGTACAGCGACCATTTAACGATAGTGAACCAGTCGTCATCCCCGCGGCGTACTACGGGCCCCAGAGGCTCTTTCGAAATAACTTCCGGCAGAACGATAAACTCATCCGGTTTGCCCAGCTTAATACGCAGCGCGTACAGCTGAGACTGGTCGGAAGCCAGGGTGTCGCAGCGGCCGCTGTCGAGGGCTTTAGCCGATTCGTCAGAGCGGTCAAAGGTCACCGGCGTGTATTGCATTTTGTTGGCTTTGAAGTAATCGGCGACGTTCAGCTCGGTATCCGTACCGGCCTGGATACAGACGGTGGCGCCATCCAGCTCTTTAGCGCTTTTGAGGCCAGCCTTTTGATGGGTCAGGAAGCCGATGCCGTCATAATAGTTGACTCCCGCGAATATGAACCCCATACCGCCGTCGCGTGAAGAGGTCCAGGTGGTATTACGCGACAGAATATCCACTTCGCCGGATTGCAGGGCGGTAAAGCGCTCTTTTGCCGTCAGCGGGGTGTATTTAACCTTGCTGGCATCGCCAAACACCGCCGCCGCAGTCGCGCGACAGACATCGACATCAATCCCGGTGAATTTGCCGTTAGCATCGGCGTAAGAGAAGCCGGGCAGACCATCACTGATACCGCATTGAACAAATCCTTTCTTCTTAATTGCATCCAAAGTGGTGCCAGCATGTGCTTGCTGCGCTACCGCGAACAGAGAGGCCGCGGCGACAAGAGTGGAGAACATGATATTTTTCATAAATCATCCCGTGTGGATAAATCGTGTTGTTATGCGGTTGTGTTGAGCACTGTACCGTGCGTTTTTTCCAGTGGCGGTCCGCCGTTTTCGTTAAGGCAATTTTGATGCCATGTTTATAGGTCGCTGAAATTCATAGAAAGAGCGCTTTGTTATCTGAATCATCAGCAAAGTTATGGTTACTGATGAGCACTAAAAGGGAACAAGGCGAGTCATGGTGGGCAAAATGAGTGCAAAAGTTTCACGATAAGAAAGCAGCGTGCGTGGCGAAGAAGGGCACAGGCTGACGGGGGCATGAGATTTACCGGTACGACCTCAGTGTATTAACTGCAACTATCGTTACCATTAAGGGAATTGCTGTTTCATTAGTTGCGAATGCAAAGGTGGCAAAACGGCGGGTATCATCCGGGATAACTGGTATCAGTTCATGCCGAAGATGCCAGGGTAATGTTTAATTCGTATTGGCAACATTCAGCACCGACTGATAATAATATCGTGAGTTTAAAGGACCGTGCGGAAGCTCGGTTAGAATTGCCGGTTTTAGCCTGGCGCTGATATTCGTTGGCGCGATAACTATTTTCCTGTTTCTCCGCACTATCGAGGGAGTTAATCTATGTCGATACAGGTCGGGATCTATATTTTTGATAATGTTGAAGTCCTCGATTTTGCCGGGCCTTATGAAGTCTTCACCTGTGCCTCCAGGGTTCATCGGGGCGAGATACCGTTGTTTAACGTCTTTACGGTAGGCGAAACGCGGGAAACCATACGGGCACGCGCAGGACTGCAACTTTCCCCTGAAGCCACGATAGATAATCATCCCCCCATAGATTGCCTGATTATCCCTGGCGGGATGGTCGATGCGGAGCTGGCAAAGAGTCGGGTCATTGAATGGATATACCAGCAATCGTTAAAAACGGTAATTACCGCTTCAGTGTGTACCGGCTCTTTTTTGCTCGCTAAATCCGGTATTTTATCCGCTAAATCCGCCACCACGCACTGGGAGGATATTGCAGATTTCCGCATGATGTTTCCGCAAGTCTTAGTAAAAGAAGGATTACGTTGGGTAGATGAGGGCGCCATTGTCTCCTCCGCCGGGATTTCAGCGGGTATTGATATGAGTCTACATTTAGTCGAACGCTTATCTGACAGAGCGCTTGCGGAGCTTACCGCGAAACAGTTGGAATTTGACTGGACCGAGAACAAACCGACGATTTAGGGTGCTGATAGCCTCCAGTCCACAGGCTCTTTGCCGGGCTAATCGCCTTAGCCGATACCGGCTGAACCATAGCGGACGCAGCAGTGAGCGGCTAAAAAAAGAACGTCACCCACGATCCGCGCCGATAAATAGCGGATCGTTCTTCTCTTCGCCTTTTATATCCTCGCAATAGCCTGAATATGCTATTTTCAGGAAAAATGGCAGGCGGTGGAAATCTGTTTTTCAACTTTCGATATGTTTTTTTCTTGTTTGTCTTGATGGCCTTCGCGGCAATATAGTTTTAGAAAAGAAATAAATGCCACCGTTGCGCATTTATCAGGGATAGCTCGCTGCGAAAATAAGATAATGATTGCTATTAATAAAATCAGTAAAAGTTTTACTGGCGAACCAATGCTAAAAGAGGTTTCGCTTTCCATTAATACCGGGGAAGTTATCTGCATTATTGGTCCGAGCGGTTCAGGGAAAACGACATTATTACGCACGCTGAATTTTCTCGAGCCCGCCGACAGCGGGAAAATAGAGATCGATGATGCGGTTGTCGACTGCGCGAAAGCCGGAAAAAAAGAGATTGCAAAAATACGCTCGAAAACCGCAATGGTTTTTCAGTCCTGGAATTTGTTTCACAATCTCACCGCGTTGCAAAATATCACCGAAGGCCTGATTTATGCGCAAAAACGACCTCGTCAGGAGGCGGTGGTGGTCGCCGAACGTCTGCTAAAACAGGTCGGGCTATTGCATAAAAAAGACCATTATCCAAACAGCCTTTCTGGCGGGCAGAAACAGCGTATTGGCATTGCCCGCGCGTTGGCAATTAACCCGGCCGTGCTGTTACTGGATGAACCGACTTCAGCCCTCGATCCGGAAAAAGTGGGCGAAGTCCTGACGCTTATCCAGGACATTGCCGCTAACGGGCAAACGATGATTATCGTGACTCATGAAATGGAGTTTGCCCGTCAGGTCGCCTCCAGAGTGGTGTTTATGGAAAATGGCGAGATCGTGGAGCAGGGGCCGCCTGAGCAGATTTTTGGTGCAGCGTTGCACACGCGGACGCAGGCGTTTCTGGCCCGATTACGTTTTCACGCCTGAGGTCAACGCGATGAATCCACAACCGCTATTTACTCTCGACGATCTGCTGTTCATTGTGCCGAAATTACTGGAAAACCTGCCGGTTACGCTGGGTATTACGCTGGCCTCTCTGCTGCTCGGCCTGGCGCTTGGGCTGGTGGCGGCGGTCCTACAGTTTAGCCGTTCATCGCTATTGAGCTGGCTTGCGAAAGCCTATACCGATGTGCTGCGCGGGGCGCCGCTGGCTCTGTTAATCCTGCTGTTCTTCTTCGGCGGCAAACTGATCCTCTCAGCACTTGAGCTGCCGGCGTTACTGATTAGCGATATGACCTTTGCCATATTATCTATCTCGGTTGGTATTAGCCCCTATTTTGCAGAAATGCTGCGCTCGGCATGGAACGCCGTAGATGCAGGACAAAAAGAGGCGCTACGGAGTCTGAATATTCCCTGGTATATTGGCATCGCCCATGTCATTTTTCCGCAAGGACTCATTATCGCCATTCCAAACTTTGGCAATCTTTTAATCAACCTCGTAAAGATGACCTCGCTGGTTAATATTATTGGCATTGTCGATATTTTTGGCCGGGCACAGAAAATATCGCAGAACAGCTATGGTGCGAAGCAGGTCGCGGCATTTATTAGCGTCATTCTTATTTACTGGTTGCTTAATGTGATTATCTTTTATCTCACCACCCGCATTGAGAAAAAGTATCAATATTTACTGGAGTAAGACACCACTATGTTTAGCATCGATTTTATCCGGGATAATTTCGCCTTTATACTCAGCGCACTACCGATAACCTTGCTGATTACCTTTTTATCGTTAATTTTCTCGACGCTATCAGGAGCCATTCTGGCCTGGGTGATGATCCGCGACGTGCCTTACGTGAAATATCTGGTCACGGTGTTTATCTCTTTTGGCCGCTCCATCCCCATGCTGGTGATGCTCTATTTTGTGTTTTACGTCTGGCCGTGGCTTGCCAACGGGCTTTTTGGCGGGCCGCAGGATACCCCGTTCAGCTACAAGCTCTCGCCGCTGGTGGCCGCCGTAGCCGCTTTTTCCGTGGTATTTAGCGCGTACTTCGCAGAGACGTTTCGTTCGGCGTGGAATTCGGTTGAAAAGGGGCAGCGAGAAGCAGCCTGGTCGATAGGCCTGACCGGCTTTACCCAGTTTCGGCGCATTATTTTCCCGCAGGCGACGGTCTCAGCTTTACCTAACTACACCAGCGTCCTGGTTGACCTGATCAAGGATACGTCGCTGGTTTATACCATCACGGTGGTTGATGTGATGGCAAAGGCGAATATTGCTGCAGCACGTGGTTTTCATTACGTGGAGGCCTACTGCATCGTCCTGATTATTTATATTGCGCTCTGTCTGGTGCTTACCCGGATATTGCGACATATCGAGGCGTATCTCAGTAACCGGTGGAAAAACCATGCACCAAAAGTGGTTCCATCTCACTCATTTTGGGGAAAGAAGTATGTTCAAAAATAAGGTGTTAATGTTGGGTTCGCTGCTGCTGGCGATGCAGATAACGGTGTCCCAGGCGGCCGAAAAAAGCGCGAATGCGCAAACCGTTGAGGTGGTGGTCAACGCAAACGGATTCCCGTTCAGCTTTGTGGATGATAATAACAACATTACCGGCTACGACGGTGAGTTATTAAAAATCATCGATCGAAAACTCACCAACTATAAGTTTCATTTTAATGCGGTCTCCCGGGATGCGATGATCGTCGGTTTGTCCACCGGCGCCTATACCCTCGCAGCGGACCATTTTTATCTCACGAAAGAGCGCGCGGCACAGTATGCGCACTCTGGCCAGCCTTCGGGTATCAGCGACCTGCGTTTAATTGTCCGTAACAACGAAAATGATATTCATACGCTGGGAGATCTTGCCGGCGGTAAGAAGAAACTGGTGCCGATTCATACATCTGATGCGCGCTATACCGTTATCGATAACTACAACAAAAAGCACCCCGGCCAGCAAATCAATCTCCAGCCAAACGGCGAGCAATCTGCGGCGGACATTTTCAAAGCCGTTGCCTCCGGAGAGTACGATGCGGCTATTTACCCGATTGGCGCATTATTGGCGTTAAATAAAGCCCTCAATCTTAATCTGAAAGCCTCTGAGTCCGTCGGTTTGTTCCCCAACGTCTATTTATACAAAAAGAATGCTGACCCGAAACTGATCGAAACCATCGACAACGAACTTGCAGCCCTCAAAAAGGACGGCACGCTCGCCGAACTGTCCCGCAAGTGGTACGACGAAGATGTTTACGCTTTACCGGGGGCGGAAAACGTCAAAGTGAACACCGACTGGGAATGATTGTTTAAGGGGAGTGCTGCCTGATGAATACAAAACAGCCTGCTTCGGGGCACAACGCCCCGAGCCTGGACGACGACGTTACCCTTGCGCTGCGCGCGATCACCGAAAAGCGCGCCGCGACGCTTGGCTATTTGCTTGATGAATCCCGGCAGCGCAATCAGCCCGACGATTATGCGCGCGACGCTATCCGCCGTTATGGCCGTGATATCGGACATTCCGTACGCGCGAAGATGCGTCGCGGCAACGATTTGCAGGAGTTTGCCGCTCTGTTTACCCGCGGGCTGGAATCGCAGGTTTACGAAATGGAGACCGTTTCGGTCAACCCGTCAGAGTTTATTGTGCTGTTCCATTATTGCCCTTACGTCAACTGCTGGCGTCAACAGGGGCGCGATGCCCGCCAGATTGAGACGCTGTGTGATATCTGCATGGCAGGGGATCATGCGTTAACCGATGCATTCGAGGGCATGCAGTTAGCGGTTGAGGCCGCGCTGGCGCGGGGTGATGCTGCCTGCCGCCTGCGTTTCTACCAGACTCAGGAGGCGTAATGACAATATTCAGTTAGTCGAACTGGTCTTTAACATCTCTGACCCGGCGCTAAAAGGCCAACGCTTTCGCGTCGGTAACGGCGAATATCGCTTTCAATAAGGAGTCACTGCGCATGGCAAATGTACATTTTATTGGTGCCGGACAAATGGCGGAGGCCATTATTCGAGCCTCGCTGGCGGCGGGTACGCTTCGCGCGGAAGAGATTTCGCTGGAGGATATCGATCCGGGCCGTATCGCAGCGCTCACTGAACGCTATGGCCTGGCGCGGAAATCGCCGCGAGAGGATGCGTTGCGCGAGGCCGAACTGGTGGTGCTGGGGATCCGCCCGCAGGACAATTTGTCGAGCGTGGCCGAACGTATTCGGCCCCATCTTTCTGCCGCCACGACGACGATCTCTCTGATTGCCGGGGTGACGCTGCACAAACTCGAAACCGTATTGGGGGCGGAAAACCCCATTGCCCGGGTTATCCCTAATACGCTTACCGATACCGGATTTGGCTACAGCGGGGTGGTTCTGAACGCGCAGGCAATTCCCGAACGGGTGGCGCTTTTCCTTAGCGGTTTTGGCAAGGTGCTTTACCTGCCGGAACGACTTATTGATATCTTTACCGGCTTCGGCGTCGCCGGGCCGAACTACATTTATTACTTTATCGAGTCGTTTACCGATGCGGGCGTGCTGGCCGGCCTGTCGCGCGCGCAGGCAACTGAGGTGGTTCTGGAAAATTTGCAGGGGGCGATAGAGATGCTGCGCCTGAGCCAGAAACACCCGAGGCAGCTACTCGACATCAACAACTCCCCGGCTGGCGTCGGGATTCATGGGCTGTATGAGCTTAACAACAGCGATTTTGCTGCAGGTTTGCAACGCAGCGTGCTGGCGGCGGTGAAACGCACCCGCGAGTTGGGTGAGGCGCAGTAAACGTTATCAGGAGCGATCGCTATGAAGAGAAAAAACACGCTATACCTCGCCGGACTTCTCTGCGTTATGGGGACGTTGGCTACCTCTGCGGCCTGGTCGGTAACCCCGCAATCCCCGATAGTCTGGGGGGAGCGTTGGAAAAATTTGCCGCCAACGCCAGCACCTGTTGCCGCACTAAAACCCGCGTATGCCAGCGTAAACGGAATCCAGCTCTATTACGCCACCACCGGAGAGGGGACGCCGGTGGTTTTGCTCCACGGTGGGCTGGCGAATTCCGATTACTGGGGCCAACAGGTTGCGGCGCTGGCGAAACATCATAAGGTCATCGTGGTTGATAGCCGAGGCCATGGACGCAGCACGCGTGACGAGCGCCCCTACAGCTACGACTTAATGAGTGATGATGTGGTGGCGTTGCTCGATCATCTGAACATTAAGAAAGCGGATATTGTCGGCTGGAGCGATGGGGGAATTATTGGGATCGATTTGGCTATTCGCCACCCGACCCGCGTGAACCGCATTTTCTCTTTTGCCCCCAATACGAAAACCAGCGGCGTCAAACCTGATACCGAAAAGAACCCGGTCTTTGCCAGCTATATCGAACGGGCCGGTAATGAATATCGTAAGCTTTCAAAAACTCCCGACCAGTACGATGCCTTTGTCGAACAGATAAGTCATATGTGGGCAACACAGCCCAACTGGAGCGATGACGATCTCAAGAAAATCACGGCCCCGGTGCTGATTGTTGATGGCGATCGTGACGAGGCCATTGCGCGGGAGCATCTGGAATATATTGCTAACACCATCCCGAATGCCGGATTGTTGATTTTACCCAATACCAGCCACTTCGCGTTTATTCAGGCACCGAAAGAGTTCAACGAGGCTATCCTGAGCTTTATCGATTACAAGTGAGCTGCATGGCGGTGAAAAAAGTACCGCGCCGTAAAAGCTGAAACGAGTGAAAGGGTGTTAAATACGATGAGGATCCGGCATGGACGCCGTTTCGTGGTGCAGAATATGCGGCTGAACTGTGCTACACAACCAGTATCGCGCATCTCACAGGTATGCTGACCTATGCTAAAATTAATAGGTTTTTATCCCTATATATATCATGGGTTTCAGTATAATTTTACCTCCTGTTTTGGGATGGACGTGGGCATCATAATACCCTCCGTGTTTGTCATCACGGCACAGTGGAGCTTTAGGTAAAACCGGCGATTTCGATCTCGCGAATCGCAGTTGAATCAGTCAACTTATCGTATCTTTCAACGCAGACGCGCGCAGTACCGACATAGACGGGCGCGCGATTTTCAAACCTGCAGCGAATAACAACCATCGACCAATCTGGCCGCCCGAGCTTCCTGCTTTCCTCTCTCCAGAAAATCACATCACCATAAATAAGAATAATAATTATTTTCATTAAGTAGTATGTTGTACTCGCCCATGACGAGGAATGTCTCATCATTGCGGAACATAAGGCCAGACGAGTGGGCGCCGACGTTACCTGTGCTGAGGTGCTGCATCAATATAATTTATGGGGATAAGATGATAAGAATATCAGTCCGTGCAGTGCTGTTGGCCTCCGCTGTTGCGATGTCAACCGCCACAACCGCATTTGCCGCCAGCCATTGGGAAACCGCGGATACTATCATTCCTGGCAGTATCCGCGCCGGTTCAAGGGAAGTCCCTGTTAAGCCCGGCGATAAAACCGAAGTAACGATTAAGAACCTTCCGGCTGGCGCAATCGTCACCTTGCTGAATGGTGCTGAAGTCCTGACCCCACAACCACTGACCGCCGACGGGACGGGAACGCTCAATATTCCGCTGACCGTTCCGGCCACTGCCGAGACAGGCCTTCATCCCCTCACCGTTATCACGCAAAACCCCGCGAGCGTCTCGCAGGTCATGTTGAAGCTGTCCAAAATCGTTCCCCCGAAAAACGCCGATGCTTTCAAGCTGCAAACGGCTCCCGTCGGCGAGCGGGCGTACCAATCTGCCGTTTCAGCCGATGGGAAGCTGTTCGTGACCTCTGCGCGCGGACCGAAAGACGGTAGCCGTCTACTGAGATTGAACGCCGGAACGCTGGCTGTCGAAGCGGAGGCCGTGCTGCCAAAAGATGAAAAGGGCAAACAAATTGGCGTCTTCGGCGTCGGTGTTGACAATGCCCATAAGCACGTCTGGACGACGAACACCCTTGCCGGGACGGTGACCGTCTATGACGCGAAGACGCTTTCCGTCGTCAAGGTCTTTCCGGAGGGTTCGGTCGTGCATCCACGCGATGTGATTATTGATGAAGCCCACAATCGGGCCTATGTCAGCGCTGCGCTGACCGGTTTTATCGAGGTATATGACACCAAAACGCTTGAACACATCGGTCAGCTGGAGTTCGTGGCGGACCGTGGCCGCGACCTGTTTTACAGTACGGATCTTGCCCTCGACAGTAGCGGAGGGAAGCTCTACGGCGTCAGCCGCGATACGCCATGGGTAGGTTGGATTGATCTTAAAACGGGCAAGAGCACAACGGTGAAAGTACCGCAGGCGCAAGGTGCAACTGACATCGCACGCGATCCGGCAACCGGCCGGCTCTACGTCACTTCCCAGGAGACGAACAATGTCGTGGTTCTGGATCCGAACGGCAAGGTTCTCGCTGATACCTATATTGGTGCCGGGGGCGTATCTGTCGTCTGGGATGCGGTGACGTCGCAGGTTTTCGCCGCGACGCGCGCGGGCGGAACGGTTGCAGTCCTGGATCGGGACGGCAAACTGGTCGCCAATATTCCGATGGATGAGACGCCAAACCACCTGACCATCGCGCCTGATGGTGCCGTTTATCTGGTGTCGATGTATGGCGCCGCCGGGGATAAGGTCCAAACAGGCTCGGTGACGAAAATCACGCCCAGGCAGTGACGGCTGACTCGTGGCTCGCTGGGCCGCCAGGCCCGGCATAATGATGAATCCCCCGGCCGTCTATGGACTGGGGATTCATCCACAAATTGGCGGCAAAGGCAGTCGAAGACACGCAGAGACGGGCTCATGATTATTATTTTGAAGAGTTGAGCGCATCGGACTATTTGGTTGAACGTTCATTGCAAGATGATCGTGAGGTTTTGCTTATTGATGCTGGTTAACTCTATGGTTCAGAACGGGTTACGGGTGGGGAGAGTGCCAGCCGCAGGGGCTGGCATGTGGGCTATGCGGAAGGCTTATTTCGCCGGGCACTGCGCCGGGTCGAAGACCGTTTTCCAGTCCTGTTTCATGTCGACCACCGTCCAGCCTTTTGCTTTGGCTTCCGGCAGGGCGTCCACCAGCTTGCCGCTGGCGGGCGGATGGCTGTCGTAGGCGTACTCGCGTGCCGCATCGGTGTGATGTACCAGCAGGCCGAAGGCTTTGTAATCCGGATTGGCAGCGGCGTATTGCAGCATCTGCAGGTCGCCATCGCTGTTACCGAAGGCGGCGACCGGGCGATGCCCCATAAACAGATGGATCGCCACCGGCTTGTTGGCCTTATCGTCATTAAAGGCACCCTGCATGGTCTTGCGGATTTGCGTGCCGTCAGCGCTCAGGGAAAATTCGCCCAGCGCAAATGAACCGACCACCTGCTCAGGCGGGATCCCGTACATCTTCTGCGACATGACGCGCATAAAGTCGATGCCACCGCCGGAAATAATCCAGGTTTTAAAGCCGTTCTCGCGCAGATAATCAAGCAGCTGGCGCATTGGTTGATAGCCCATCCGATCGTAGCGGCAGCCAAAACGCTTATCTTTATGCGTCTCCAGCCAGCTGGCGACCCGGCTTTCGAATTCGTCGGTGGTGATCCCGCTGTGGGTTAGCGCCAGCAGCTTCATCAGCCCTTTATCGCCGGCTTTCACTACGGTTTTGAGATCGTTGGTCAGCACGGCGTTGATCAGCGGGTCCTTTTTCCACTCCGGGTGCTCGGGAGCCTGACGGACAATTTCATCGAGGATGAACTGGATCTGGAAGGTCAGCGGCGCCTCTGGCCACAGCGTGCCGTCGTTATCAAATACCACGTAGCGTTTGTCTGCCGGGATAAAATCGGGGCTACCCTGTTGCGTGGCATGCTGCACCCATTGCTCTATCGACTGTTTTGCCGCGGTGTCATTCCAGGCGGAAAGAGGGTCGGCATGGGCGGCGGTCGCGCATCCCAGCAGCAAGGCACAGGCCAGTAGGTTTTTTTTCATTGTTTTCTCCTGTTCATAGGGGATAATTCAGGGAGCGACACCGGGGACCAGAAACGCTGCCAGCGGTGCAGCAACCAGACCAGGCTTTGGCGCAGCGGTCGACGGGCAAACCAGCCTGCGGCGGCTAGCACTATCAGTGCGAGCACAATCAGGGCTATCTGCCATTTTTCGCCGTCGCGACGTCCTTCGAGGGCCGACTCTTTCCCGGCGGCACGCGCGCTATCGACTTTAAGAGTCTGGCCCGGCAGGGTCGCCAGCTGCCACTGCTGCCGATCGGTATCCCACCAGCGCAGCTTCACTGGCGGTAACGTCAGGGTGCCGGCATCGGTCGGCAGATAGCGCAGCCGTTCGACGCGTATCGCGCCGTTAATTCCGCCCCGTCCGTCTTTGTCAAAGCGGTTCTCCGGCGCCAGCCGCTGGCTACCGTCTCCGGGGATGGCGTACAGGATCTGCGGGATCTGCGCCGGGAGTACGTCTTCGGCCTGGATCGTCACCACACGTTCGACGGCATCGCCGGCCCGCAGGGTTTTATCGTTCCCCGCATGGAACTGGGTGATGCTCTGGCTGAGGGTCAGATGACGCGCGGGCAAAAAGCGGTCAGGCTGTTCAACGCCCGGCGGCCAGGCCACAGGTTGCTCCAGCGCATCGAGATGGACGGTCACCGGCGGCTGACCGGCAGAAGTGAGCGTCAGATCCACCGCGGGCAGCCGCAGCGTACTCTGATCCCACGTCATCACCTGGCGTTCAAGGCGAATGCCGCTCCAGCTGATGCCGTCTTTCTGGCGGGTAAGCAGCTGATTGGGGAGCGGAGTATTGAGCAGCACGCCATTCTGCACAGCAAAATCTGGCCATTGCGGCGGGGGATTGAACCAGCTGTCGGTCCAGAAGGTCACGGCGACGGTGATGGGCTGGCCGGGAACGACATGGCTGGGGGCGACAATTTCACGGCTGATATCCATCATCGCCCGGGCGGGTGATATCGCCAGCAGCAGTGCCGGGAGCAGCAGGGCTGACAAGTATCTCATGGTGTCGTCTCCTGTGCGCCGTTGCGGTACAGACTTTCCAGCAGGCCGGAAGGGGAGACCTGAAGATTCTCGAACCACTGATTGAGCTGTGGCGCTGCGCTGTCGACGGCGCCGATATCTTTCTGCTTCACGCCTTCGCCTTTTTTCAGGTCTTTCACCACTTTATCTGGCCCATCGTCCATATCATCGCCTTGCTCCTGCTCTCTCTCGCGCTCTTTCTGGCGCAGTTGCATAACGATCTGCGCGATTTTTTCGCGGTTTTCGTACGCCATCTTCCAGTCCGGCCGCAGGCTCAGCGCCTGGTCGTAGGTATCCAGCGCCGCCTGCCACTGCTTCTGCTGCGCCAGCGCGTTGCCGGTCCACAGCAGCGTCTCGGGAGTTTGCGGCGCGCGGCGAAATGCACCTGTCGCGGCAGGGTAATTTCCGGCCTGATACCAGGCTATTCCCTGCCACAGCGGGTCACGGAAATGTTCCGCCGCTTTTTGGTACTCGCCTTGTTCGTAGGCATGCTGCCCCTGAACATCCGGGCTGACCCAGGCGTCGAGCCATGCGGCTTCTCCTTGCGGGGACCAGAACAGCATCGGCAGGGTTAACAGCACGCAGATAAGATGGCGTCGCCAGAAAAACAGCAGCACCAGCATTGGTATCGCCAGCCACCAGCCGCTGTTTTTCCAGTGTAGGTCGTGGCGGGTATTATTTTGCTGGGTTATCGATTGCTGGATATGGCTCTGCACCACCTGCAAATCACTGTCATCGCTGCTGACCAGGGTCACCGGAATACCGGCATCGCGAAGATCGCTGAAACGCGCGACGTTCAGGCGGGTATCGATGCCGCGGCTGGCGTAGCGCTCCGGCAGTGGGCCGCCAGCGGCGGTGCCGGGCACCCAGATTTGCAGCGGCGCGTGGCTTTTTTTCAGCCATTCGGCGTCGGCGGCGGAGAGCGTATCGGCGACCAGAATCAGGCTACGCGGTGAGGCCGGCATATTTTTTTGCGCCAGGGCGACGGCCTGCTGCAACCCTGAGCCTTGTCCTTCGGGCATCAGCGAGGGTTCCTGCGCATGTAAAAACAGCGAGAAAAACGGTGGGTCCTGGGTCAGGGGCGTGGTGACAAACGCCTGATTGCTGTAGACCACCATGCCGTAGCGTGCGCCGGGCGAGTTCTCCATCAGCTGGCTGATTTTGCTCTGCATCCGCGCGTTGCGGCTGGGGGCCAGGTCCTGGGCATACATCGCCAGGTCCTGCTGCAGGATCACCATCACGTTGCTTTCCGGGGTCAGCGCCGCCGGATATTCACGCTGCCAGGTGGGACCGGCCAGCGCGATAATGCCCAATGCAAACAGCCATGGCAGCACCTGCGTCAGGCGTTTCTGGCGCCCGACGATCAGCGCCTGGGCGAAGGGTTTTTCCATGATCCGCTGCCAGGCGCTGGTTTGCCCCCAGGGGATAAACCACAGCCCGACCGCGAGGATCAGCCCAAGGAGCCGCCAGGGATAGATAAAATGAAAGTCGCTCATCGGCGTTTCTCCGCAATCAGTCGGCCCACTGCCAGCCCCAGCAGAATCAACATCGCCAGCCCCATCGGCCAGGCAAACAGCGGCAGATGCCAGGACCAGCCGATGCTTTTCACCTGCACCGGCGTGATGGCGTCAATTTCCGACCAGACGCTGTCGAGGGCGGCGCCGGAGTTCGCGGCGGTCCAGGATTTTCCGCCGGTGGTGCTGGCGATGGTTTGCAGCAGCGGCAGATCGACTTTGTCGTCACCCTCGCTTTGCAGGTCGCCAAAGGCGATCGTGTGCACCTGCACATGATGCGCCGCTGCCAGCTGGGCGGCGAGGGCGGGGGAGAGCTGCGAGGCGGTGTCGTTGCCATCGGTCAGCAGGATAGCCAGCTTGCTGGCCTCTTTATTCTGGCTTTGATCGAGCATCTTAACCGCTACGCCCAGCGCGTCGCCGATGGCGGTCTGCTGACCAATCATGCCCGGTGCCAGCTGGTTGATACGCATATTCAGCGCCTGTTTGTCTTCACTCACCGGCGCAAACGGCCAGGCGGAGCTGGCGAAAATCACCATCCCGATTCGGTCGGACTGACGCGCGGCGACAAACTTGCGCACCGATGCCTGAACCGCCTGCAAACGGGTTATTCCGCCCGCCACGTCGTTCTTTTCCATCGAGCCGGAGACGTCGAGGATCAGTACCATATCGCGCATCGGTTTTTGAATATGCTGCGGCGGAGCAAGGTATTCCGGGCGCGCCAGCGCACAGACCAGCAGTGCCCACGTCAGCCAGAACAACGCGCCGCGCAGCCAGCCTTCGCGTACCGGCTGGCTGTCGAGCTTCAGATCATTGATAAGCTCTGGCAGGAACGGAACGCGCACGTGGGATTTTTGCGGCTTTTCCTGTGGCATCAGGTAGCGGCTAAGCAGCGGCAGCAATAACAGCAGCCATGCCCAGGGCCAGGCAAAATCGATCCGTGATAGTAATTCAGACATCGGGTAACTCCTTCAGCCAGCGGGTCAGCTGCTGGCGTAATCGCGACGCCTGTTCGCTCTCGAGACGGTTATCGCGCTGGCAGTACTTCAGGCACAGAGTCTGTTGCAGATCCGCCTCGAGCGGCAGCTGATCCAGCAGTGATTCCGGGGTCAGGCTGTGGCTCACCACCTTACGCGGCTGATGTACCAACTGGATCTGTTTGATCAACGCCATCCAGCCGTCAACGGAGTGGGGGAGAGCAAACGCGGCGAGCGCTTCACGCCGCCAGCGGTTACGACGCCAGCGCGCGAGGCGAAAAAAGAGGTAAATGGCCAGCGCCGCCAGCAGCAGTGCGCCCAGTACCAGCCAGCCCGGCGGCAGTGGAAACCAGGAGACCGACGGGGGCAGCGCCGGATGTAACAGCGCGGGCACGGTAAAACCTTTCTCGAGCATCTAGATACCCTTTTGTAACTGCTTTATCAGGTCCTGCGTCACCACCAGATGATTCACCTTGATGCCCAGACGCGTCAGGCGGCTTTGCTGACGGGCCAGGCGGGCGGTGATGCTCTGTTCAATGTCTGCTTTCATGCCAGGGGAGAGCGTAAAGGCCGCCTCATTTCCCTGATAGCTCGCGGCCAGCGAGCCAGATGCGGGCAGATGCAGGTGCAGATCGTCGAGGATCACAAAGGCGCTGACTTCGCAGCGGCGGCGCAGTCCCGCCAGCAGCGCATCGCAGTTTTTATTCAGATCGTGAAAATCGCTCAGTACCGCCACCCACGCGCCGTTGGGGATCACCGTGCTGGCGCGCTGCAGGGCATCAGCGAGGGACACCGTCGCCACAGGCTCGGTGGGATACTGCGCCGGCAGAAGCTGGTTGTAATGCAGGAGATCGTCGAGGATTGCGTTCAGCGTGGTGCGCGGCGAGCGGCATTTCTGTAACGCCATCGCGGTATCGTTGAAGGTCAGGCTACCGATGCGATCGCCATCATGAAAGCTGCGCCAGGCGAGCAGCGCCGCGGTTTTGGTGGCAACGACGGATTTGGTCTGCCCGCGGGTGGCGAAATACATGTCGAGCCGCTGATCGACCAGCAAAAAGACCGGGCGCTCACGCTCTTCGTTGTACAGGCGTATCCACGGGGAACGCAGACGGGCCGTGGCCTGCCAGTCAATCAGCCGCACGTCGTCGCCCGGCTGATAGCGTCGCAGGCTGTCGAAATTAAGCCCGCGCCCCTGCTGTTTTGAGGTGCGCTCGCCCGCCAGCGCGCCGGGCGGGATCTGCCCCGGCGGGTTGGCGATCAGCCGTGCGTCGTTGATCAGCGCGAGCAGGGTCTGCCGATCGACGCGGAGAGGCGTGTTCATCACGCCACCACTGCATCAAGCAGCATCGTCACCACGTCGTCGGCGCTGCGATTATCGGCGTTCGCCTGATAGCTCAGCATCAGACGATGGCGGATCACCGCCGGGGCGATCCGGCGGATATCCTCCGGCTGTACCGCATCGCGGCCTTCCAGCCACGCCTGCGCACGGCCACAACGCTCCAGCGCCAGGCTCCCGCGCGGGCTGACGCCAATATTGATGTAGCTGGCCAGGGTTTCGCTGATGTTTTGCGGATGGCGGGTGGCGTCAATCAGATTGACGATATACTCCTCCACGGTGGGAGCCACGTACACGGCGGAAATCTCCTGCCAGCTGGTGGCAATTTCCTGCTGCGACAGGATCAGGGTCTCTTCAGCGCTGACGCTGTCCTGGTGAGTCAGGGCCTGATATTTGGCCTGCTGTTCAGCACGCACCAGCTGCATCACCTGTTGCTCCTGGGCTTTGGAAGGATAGCCGACCAGAATTTTCATCAGGAAGCGGTCAAGCTGGGCTTCCGGTAGAGGCCAGGTACCTTCCTGATCCACCGGGTTTTGTGTCGCGAGCACCATGAAAACGCCTGGAAGATCCCAGCTTTTGCCGGCAACGGTGACGTGACGCTCTTCCATGGCCTCCAGCAGTGCTGACTGGACGCGGGCGGAGGCGCGGTTAATCTCATCGGCGAGGATGATGTTGCCAAACACCGGGCCGGGGCGGAAGCGGAACTGGTCTTCTTCGCGGGTGGCATTTTGCTGGTAGATCTCACTGCCGGTGATGTCCGACGGCAGCAGGTCCGGGGTAAACTGAATGCGGCGAAATTCCCCTTCCACGTGGCGCGCCAGCTCACGTACCGCTCGAGTTTTCGCAAGGCCGGGCAGTCCTTCCAACAGGACGTGACCGTCGCAGAGCAGGGCGACCAGCAGCATGCGTACCAGCTCTTCCTGGCCCAGTACCTGAGTGTTCATGCGCTGTTCAAGCTGAAGCAGTTTCTCTCTGCTGTTCATTTTTTCACTCCCGTAAAATCACGTTTCAACAGCGTGGCGATGCCAACCAGAATCGGTTCTGCGTAGTTAAAGAAGGCTTTGATCCCCGGGCAGAGATAGTTCAGACCCAGCTCGCCGTCGGGGGTGCGTACCAGGCGGTTTTTCGGACATTCTCCCCAGCACAGCTTGAGATAAGGGCACTCTTTGCAGTATTTCGGCAGGGTGTCTTTTTTCCCCATACCAAAGGCCTGCTGACGCTCAGAAAACGCCAGGTGTGCCAGCTTGCTGTTCTCGATATTGCCAATCTGGTATTCCGGGTAGACGTAGTGGTCGCAGGAGAAGATGTCGCCATTTTTCTCAATCGCCAGCCCCTTGCCGCAGAACTCGGAGGCGGTGCAGATTTGCGCCGGCATCCCCATGGTCTGGGCGACGGCTGTCTCGAACAGATTGACCTGTACGCGACCTAAATCGTTGTTAACCCACTCTTCAAAGGTGGCAATCAGGAATTTACCCCAGTCTTCCGGGTCGACGGACCAGTCGGTGACGATGGAGTCAAGATCCCCCGGACGCGCGCGGCGGCTGCCGGTTACCGGGATCGAGTTATCCTGCCAGAATTGCGGCGCGGTGCTTTTAAAATCCACGCCTTCAACACAAGGGTTGTACTGGATGTAGGTGGCACCCAGTTCGCGGGTCATAAAGCGGTAGACTTCCAGCGGGAAGCGGGCGTTGGTGCGGTTGACGGTCACCAGGGCGTTAAACGGTACGCCGTGGCGTTTGAGAGCCGCTACACCTTCCATCACTTTATCGAAGGTGGGCTTGCCGCTGCGGGTGATGCGATAGCGGTCATGCAGTTCTCGTGGGCCATCAATCGAGATACCCACCAGAAACTTATGTTCTTTAAGAAATTCTGCCCATTTGTCGTTGAGCAATACGCCGTTGGTCTGCAGATCGTTTTCGATGCGCTGATTCGGCTTCTTATATTGCTGCTGGAATTTCACGACTTTCTGGAAAAATTCGAGTCCCATCAGGGTCGGTTCGCCGCCCTGCCAGGAGAAGACCACCTGCTCGCCATCCTGGCCGTCGATGTACTGACGAATAAACTGTTCGAGCACCTCGTCGCTCATCCCGGTGTGGCGGTCCTGATGGAGTAATTGCTCTTTTGACAGGTAGAAACAGTAGGTACAGTCGAGGTTACAGGTGGAGCCGGATGGCTTGGCCATCACGTGGAAGCGGCGTGTATATTCTGGCCCTTTGCCGTCATATTTTTCAGCAGACGGTAGTGCTTTGGCGGGCAATGTGGTGCTGTACTTCATAGCAAACCCCTAGGCTAACTGGCTGACAAAGCGCACATTAATTATATTTTTTGTAGTGCAGAGCGGATTGCAGATGCAACCCGCTCTGTTGTTGAGGTCAGCGCCTCATGTTAACGACATATTATTTGTTGACGCTAGAACCTTGCTCCAGCATGGCGGAGGCATCAGAAACGGTGAATGAACCCGGTTTCTGACGCGGTGGGAACTCTTTGAAGGTCGCCAGCATTTTCTTCGCTTCAGCAGACGCACCGCCCATCAGGAACATGCGATCGTAGAACCAGGACTGGTAGCCCATCGCTTTGTCGGCTTTCTCGAGTGGATCAACATCCAGATCGAAAATCAACGGCGCACGCAGTTTGGTGAACGGATAACGCCACAGATCCAGACCTTCATGCTCCTGGATCATGAAGTGGATTTTCCAGCGACCCATACGCATCGCCAGCAGATCGCCGTCATCACTCCAGTAGAAGAATTCGTTACGCTGGTCTTTGCCTTTACCCATCAGGTAATCGAGCTGGTTGTAACCATCCAGGTGAACCTTGTAGGTGATGGATGGCGTTTTGTAGCCTTTCAGCAGTTCCTGCTTGATGTTCGGCTCGCCCGCGGCGGCAACCAGCGTTGGGAACCAGTCATTGGAACCGAAAATGCCGTTAATCACGGTGCCCGGCTGGATATGGCCCGGCCAGCGAACCATAGCAGGTACGCGGAAGCCGCCTTCCCAGCCGGTGTTCTTCTCACCGCGGAACGGGGTTTCACCGGCATCTGGCCAGGTCGCCGTCATTGGGCCGTTATCGGTGGTGTAGAGCACGATGGTGTTGTCTTCGATGCCCAAATCTTTAATTTTCTGCAGCACTTCGCCGACCATCTTATCGTGCTCAACCATGCCGTCGGCGTAGGTGCCGAGGCCGGTCACACCGATGCTGGCATCTTTCAGGTGGGTTTTGTTGTGCATGCGGGTGGTGTTGAACCAGGTAAAGAACGGTTTACCCGCTTTCACCTGACGTTCCATAAAGTCGTTGTTGGCCGCCAGCGTCTCTTCGTCGACGGTGCCCATACGCTTAATAGTCAGTGGACCGGTATCTTCAATTTTGCCGTCCGCGGTGCTCTTAATCACGCCGCGTGGACCAAACTGTTTACGGAAGGCCGGATCTTTCGGGTAATCCGGGTTCTCTGGCTCTTCTTCCGCATTCAGGTGATACAGGTTGCCGAGGAACTCATCAAAACCGTGGGCGGTTGGCAGGAATTCATCGCGGTCGCCGAGGTGGTTTTTACCAAACTGACCGGTGGCATAACCCAGTTGCTTCAGGATGTTAGCAATAGTCGGGTCTTCTTTCTGCAGGCCCTGCGGCGCACCAGGCATACCGACTTTACTCATCCCGGTACGGAACGGCATCTGGCCGGTAATGAAGGAAGAACGGCCAGCAGTAGAACTCTGCTCAGCATAGTAAGAGGTGAATTTTGCACCTTCAGAGGCCAGCTTATCGATGTTCGGGGTTTGATACCCCATTGTGCCGCCGTTGTAGGTACTGATGTTCCAGTAACCGATGTCATCGCCAAAAATCACGACGATGTTGGGCTTGGCGTTATCTTGCTTTTGGGGGGCGGTTGCCGGCGCTGCATAGGCAGACGTGACGGCACCTGAAGCCAGCGTGAGCATGCTGGCCAGCATCGTGCGTTTAAACGGGACATTTTTTGGCATTAGCAAGGTTCCTTCGACGGTAAAACAGATGACGTATAGAAAACGGCTTGTAGTACTTGATGTTACAAATGTAAGAGTTTAGTTACATTACATATAGACTATCAATGCGTTACTAACCACTTGTTCGATCATGAATTTTTTACAGTGTGATGCGAATTCGGAATTTCGTTGTTGGCGATGCAATTTACAGAATGGTGCAACTGCAATCACAACATGAAAGTGTGAAGCGGACTCTAATGCGAAAGTATGATTTTAACCAGACCACAGTCCGTTTACGGATTAAATCAATCGACCAGCTTCGGTTGAGTGCTTCCGGCGTTGCCAGCGGAGCCGGGTTGCGCACCGGCAGGCGTTGTTTACCCTTACGACGAATCTGCGCCATGTATGTCTATGAATACCTTATGGAATCAGCATTAAAAGAGTCTAACCGAATAACTTCGGATGATATTATACAAACCGCAAAACGTGCATCAGATTCTGATTTTAATTTCATTGAAAATAATATTGACAGCAGGTGCTGTTATTTTATTAGCCTGTCGCCAGAGCAAAGGAAAAAAAGTTAATCAGTATCATTCGTTCTTTTGATTCTTTATGGGGTAAGTATGCCCGTGAAAAACAGGACATAAAGATGCTGAGCGAAATGAATAATACATCATGGGCCTGGCCGGACGATATCAACTGGTGAGCAACAATCGTCCGGTCAGTGAATGCCATCAGCGGACTCGTTTACCAAAAATGTCCTCTGAACGTGACTGAAGCTGTTTGAGGGCTTCGAGCATGTCATCATTATCCAGTGAGCGCTGGGATTTCTTTCCTTCCTCCTTCGGCCGTCGCCGGGAAGGGCCGTCACCAGCGGGAATTGACTGAGAACGCGTGTTTTCCCGCTTGCTCTGCACCAGATTGATAAACTCCAGGGTTCGGCCAAGACGTTTGTTATCGACAATCGCGTCCTGATCGATTTCTGACAGCCGGTCGTAAGTAGAGTAGGGAAGTACCGTACCTACTTATTGGCCGAGGAAATATTCATGACCCATTCAATAGCATTATGTGTTCTGACCCAAGGTTTGATATTATGGTTTACATAATCAATTGCTTCATCTATTTCACCTAACGTTATATACCTACTGTTAGACTTGGGTTGCAAACGGCGCTTTGATAACAAACCGGGGATGTGTCTATTAGAATCAATCGCAGTTTTAGCGATATCATCAGCATCCGGGGATGACTGTCTGTAGGCGAGGAGGGCGCGTGTATACTGAAGATACGGGCGCACATCTTCTGAATAGTCATCCAGTAGTAAGGTCAGCTCGTCCACCATTTCCAGTTCGAGATAATAGCCAGTTAATAAATGACGAATCCCCTGATTATCATTCGGGTTGAGCTTAAGCATTTCGCGGCAGTGAGCCATAGCTGGGAAGAAATTACCTGACTCCCATAAGGCATCAGCCAAAGCTGCTTTTGCTCTCATATATGGACGCGTTTCGACAAATCCCCAGAAATTGCCCTCGAATTCCTGAAAATCTTCGCCAAGTGCGATACTGGCCGCGTACAAAGCCGTATCCAGATTACCGATTTTTGACTCGGGAGGCTCTTCAGAAATTTCGCAGTAGAATGAGTATGCGTCAGCACAGAGCGGGGATTTCTTGATAGCTTTCCTGATGAGTTTCAGCACAATTTCCAGGTCATCAGTTTCCCAGGCATCGAACATAAACTCTTGAGCCGCAGCCAGATCCAGCTGTAATTGCTCGGAACTGACGGCATTTTTATACAAATCAACGCGCTTTTTAGTCGGGAATTTAATCATCTCAAGTATCCTTTTGGGTGCTCACCGTTACCCTGTACTTTGCAGAACTGATTATCGATTCTACCTTGCCAGGTCATAGAGCACACATCCGAATTGGGTAACGGTGGTATCGGTAAGTGTCAAGGTAGTTGGCACCCTTGGTTAATTTAAGCCGCCTGTTTTTCCCGTTCCGGATTCAACGTTACCGGGCCTTCCGGTTGCCAGTTTCTTGTCTTCCCTGACCAGCGCTCAGGATGT
>NZ_CACSIS010000009.1:0-192369 GCF_902705905.1 Klebsiella sp. 18074
GCGTGGCTGCGGTGGTCTGGGGGTTAGTAATGACGTCCACCTTTTTATCGGCGGCGGCATCGATTTTGGTCTGACGGTCGGCCAGCGCTTTATCCACGGCTTTCGCCACAATGGCATCTATTTGTTGCTGAGTAAAATCTTGCGCTAATACAGAAATTGGGCACAGCGCGGCAACTACCGCCATGGCTAATGGCAGTTTTTTTATAGTTTTCATGGTTATCTCAAATTAATTAATTATATTTTCAGACAATAACCATCCCGTTTTGGGGTAAATTAAAAAGATACCGTCAAAACAAGCTGATTTTATTTTTATTTGCGCAGAGGTACAGTTAAATAAATCGGGCAATAGGCTTCTCCCTATTCGGAATAATTAAATGTCAGCATGGATATAGATGAATAGTCTGTTGCAATAATCCACGCACGAACAAAAATGATGGCGGCTCGACATCTGCACCACAGTCGAGGTCATAGACTGCCGTAGTTTGCTTACAACCTTGCCGCTCTGCCGGGTCTACCTCGGTGCGCCAGCAGGCGTAGCCATCGGTATCCCACAGCAGATTTCTGGCATTCTCTATCGCGCGCTGACGTAAGGCGGGCAGCGTTCATCAGCAGCCCCCCTTTCTTCACGATCGTAAGCGGGTATTTCGTTTATTATCTGAATTGGTGTGTCAGTATTTAATTAGAGCGTAATTCCCCTGCGTCCCAGCCATAATTGCCAGTCGGCGTTAACGAATCACCGAGCTCCTGATAAGCGAAATCATAAAAATCAGCGCTGACCTCATAGCCAGAGTAGTCGACTGCCGCCAGGCCAACGAATGCCCCGGTAAAGAACCCACCATAGCTTTGCAGGACATAATCGTCTGAAAGTATTGCGGCATCTAGCGTGACCGGAATTTGAGTGAAGCTGATCCCGTCAAAGCTATATTCATAGCTGTACGTTTGTTTGCGAACTTTGGTGCGGAACCAGACATACTCGGTACCTTCAGGGATCTTGATGGCATCATCTTTTAAATAAGAGGTATATTTCCCGCGATTATTTTCACCTATTTCGATGACTGAGCCATTAATTTCATTCCAGGTGATGAACACAAAACTCCAGTGGCGATCGTTGTAGAAATTCGTTAACCCCGCCATTTGTTGATAACTGAATGGATTAAATTTGACCTTAACCTGGGCATCAAAATAGAAAGCTTGCCAACGTCGGGCAATAAGCGACAGGTCATGGGTATTCGCTAAAGAACCCTGACCAATCAACGTCAGTTTACCATCGCCTGTGGTACCCATTTTTTTGGTGAACGGAACGCGGAGCGTATTCCAGTTGCTATCGAGCGTCGACGTTGTAAACGCATCATGCTGGCTATGATCTTTTGCGCTTTCGGTGTAAATGGCATCCTCTGGGCCGTCAACAAATGTTTTTCCACCGTGGCCGCCTTCAACACGCGGCCAGCCCTCTTCATCCCAGTACACTTTTTGGATCGACGTTTCTCTGCCCAGCGTTGACCAGCCGCGAGGATCGTAGACAGACTCGCCTGGACGATTCCACGGACGCGCGCAGAGCGAAGCGTAATACCATTCGCCAG
The DNA here is from genome assembly GCF_902705905.1 of Klebsiella sp. 18074. Classification (NCBI taxonomy): domain Bacteria; kingdom Pseudomonadati; phylum Pseudomonadota; class Gammaproteobacteria; order Enterobacterales; family Enterobacteriaceae; genus Klebsiella; species Klebsiella sp. 18074. The sequence goes on from NZ_CACSIS010000009.1 coordinate 1,581, forward strand.
CAGGCGTTGAAACCAAAGAACCGTGGCCCTGCTTCTGGATGTAGCTGTCCGGCGTATCGACGTTGGTGAGGAAAACTTCTCCCGGTGCCGTGGTAAAACTGTGGGCATCTAAGGTCTTAGAACGCGCGACAACCTCCTGATGGGTGAATACGGTCCCTCCCTGAGCGGCGAAAAGATAATAATATCCGTTGAGTTTGTAGAGGTGTGGCCCCTCGACGAGCGCAACGGCAGTGCCGCGATAGAGAGTTCGTGCTGTTTCCGGTTTTAACTTTAATGTCCGGGTATCAAGCTCAGTCAACGTAATGCCATCGAATGGGTGATGATATTCCCGATGGTCCCAGGTTTGCTGAACGATATATTTACGCCCGTCATCATCATGGAAAAGTGAAGCATCAAAGCCCACGCCATTCAGTTTGATAGGATCTGACCATGGACCACGAATATCCGTCGCGGTGGTCAGATAGTTGGTCATGTCTTTAAAGGCACCTTCCGTGATTTTCACATCTGTATACACTAACCAGAATTTGCCATCAGCATGAGAAAGTGCCGGAGCCCAAATGCCACCTGATGAAGGATTGCCTTTCATATCTAACAGCGCGGTTGTGGACAAGGGGCTGGGGAGAAGATCCCAGTGCTGCAGGTCCTTTGACTCATGTAAACGCACGCCAGGGAACCACTCAAACGTAGAGTTTGCGATATAGTAGGTGTCATCTACACGGATAATACTGGGGTCCGCATTAAATCCAGGCAACACAGGGTTTTGAATAAGAGTCATATCAATCTTCCTTTATATAATTCTCTAATTTAAATTTTTGCAATTTAATTCAAGCTTTAACTATACCCGTACCTCGTCAAGCTGACGGTTGATCTCTGTGACGTTTTTATCTGAGATAGGATAGAGTTGAATGACGATCATCGAAACAACGGATAAAGCAATCGGGATCCAAACCGCTGTCATAATAATTCCATCGATAGCATTGGCACTTTGTTGAGCACCGGTTTCGCTAAAGCCGTACGCAGCCAGTAACCATAATGGAATAGCACCGCCAATAGTAAACCCAATCTTGAAGAAGAGGCCCATGATCGCATTAATAATCGCCGCATTGCGCTTGCCTGATTTCAATTCGCCATAGGCAATCACTTCAGGAACCAGCGCCCACATAAAGCCCGTAGCCGAGGTTAACCCCCATTGTTTAATAAATGTGGCGATATAAGCGAGCCACAGGGCATCATGCATGCCTTCGCGTGACCAAACGTAAGTCAACAATTCACCCACAATAAACATGGCAAGGAAAAGATGGAAGAACCCTTTTTTACCAAAAAACTTCTTGAGTTTAGGCCAAAAAATAGGGAAGACAATACCCGGAATTGAGGCAACAAGACCAACCGCCCCCATCCATTCTGAATGGCCGACAACAAACTGATTGAAGAAGCCATTCACCGTATTCATGAAGAACATAAAGGTAAAGGCCAGCATGAAAAACAGCCCCAGAATGACAAGCGGCCGGTTGTTTTTCAGTTCAAGAAATAGATCGGTCGTTTTTACATTGGCCGTTTGTTCTGCCGTCGCGACCACACGCTCTTTGGTAAATTTATAACAGAAGAAAAGTGCCGCTGCGCCTAGTACCATATAAATTGAGTACACGCCAAACCACGCGTAATTCGCGGATGGATCGGTATAGTTCCCCATATTGAGTTCAAAGCCAAAAAAGCCGGTATCCTTGAGGCTTCGATCTTTGGGTGAGGCGATTTGTACAAACATCGGGAACAGGGTATAGACAAGCAGGTTTGCACTGTTTGCCAGCATCATTCGGGTACTGGTCAGTTTATCAATGGACTCAGGATCGCGTGTCAATGACGCGTTAAGAGAACCATAAGGAATATTCACCACTGAATAAACTAAATCCAGTGCCAAATAAATGATAAATGCGAAAGGAACAGAACCCCGGACGCCAGGAATAGGGGCAAACAGCAATGCAGAAAGAATAACGAGCGGAATACCAGCCCTTAAAAGCCAGGGACGATATTTGCCAGTGCTGGAGCTTCTTCTGTCAACGTAGGTTCCGACCATTGGGTCCCAAAAAACGTTAACTATGCGGACAAAAAGAAATATAAATCCTGCCGTTGCCGTGCTGATAGTATTTACCGTCAACATATGTAGAGCAAGAAAACCGCCAATTGTACCAAAGACAAGGTTTTGCGCAAAATCACCCATCCCATAACCAATGCGCTCGCCCCGCGTTAATTTGTGGTATTCATCATGCCGACTTGGAATTATATCTTTACGCATTCTAATCAGGTCTCCGATTGTTTTTGTAAATGTGAAACACTTTTTGACACAGATAACTGCGGAGAATCTATTGCGTTTTTATATTAACTAGTTACGTTTTTTTACTTTTGTGATCATTAAAACACAGGTTTTCTATCGTTTACCTAAAAAAAATATGGACTTTGTTTCCCCCTCCATGTCCGGGCAGGAAGCATTTACTCGACAAAACCGGCATTTTTTCAGCGCTGGTCAGCATCCCCGAAAACTGAATTCTACATGACCGTCAGCGCGAGGAATACATGGCTCGACTTTTTGCGGGATTGCTCACATTTGAGCAATCTCTTAATCTGCGAATGAAATAACGTAATTGATCAATTGATGATGGAAAATAGAGGATAGCCGCAGTCATTGACTTTCCGCGCCCTGAATGATGGAGTTCATTGTGCAAACTTATTTCGATCGACTCGACGGCGTACGTTTTGCAGCCCCTACGGCAACAAACCCGCTGGCTTTTCGCCATTACAACCCGGATGTTATTGTGCCGGCAAACGAATGGCAGAGCATCGGCGCTTTGCCGCCTGTTATGGGCACAACTTCTGCTGGAACGGCGCAGAGCAGATATGTTTGGCAAGAGTTCTCTTGAACGCCTTTGTCCGCAGGCTGGCGATGCTCCAGGCCCGGTGCCGACTATACTAACGACACCGTGCATACAACAACCGTTACAGGAGTTTATGGTGTCTTTTACCCATCTGCGTATCGCCCGCCCCGTCACCCGCCTTGAGCGCGCATTCAGGATGTATGCCGAGGGTTTAGGTTTACAAAAAATTGCCGATTTCTCGGATCACGACGGCTTCAGCGGGATCATGCTGGGCCGTAAAGATTTACCCTGGCATATCGAATTGACCCTCTGTCACCATCACCCGGTCCGCCCTACGCAGACGGAAGAAGACTTATTGGTGCTGTACTACCCCGAACGGGATGAGTGGCAAAGGGCGTGCGCAAAAATGGAGCTGGCCGGGTTTACCCCGGTGAGCTCGTTTAATCCGTACTGGGATGTTAGCGGGCGGACCTATGCCGATGACGATGGCTATCGGGTAGTCCTGCAGAACAGATCCTGGTCATCGGTCTAGAATCAACGCGTAGACCCGCTCAGCCCGCACGGTTTGCGCCTCTGTTCAGCAGCGCCAGCGCGACGGCGGCGGAGAGCGCAACGGCAGCCGCGCTCGCCAGATAGACGGCGTTAATTCCCCATTTTCCCGCCAGGGCGCCGGCCAGCGGAGCGGTTACCCCTAAAGAAACATCAAGGAAAGCAACGTACGCTCCCATTGCCAGACTGCGGGTTTGGGGAGGAGCGCGGCGTACGGCTTCCACGCCAAACCCGGGAAAAGCCAGCGAGTAGCCAAAGCCGGTAAGCGCCGCGCCAAGGTAGGCCAGGGAGACCGTATCGGCTCGCCAGATAAACAGCTGGCCCACGGCCTCAATCACCACGCAGATCAGCGCAACCCTTGCGCCGCCCAGCCTGTCGGGCAGATGACCGAAGGCAATCCGCGCGGTAATAAAGGCCAGGCCGAAAGCGGTAAAGGCCAGCGAGGCGTTACCCCAGCGATGGGCGGTAAACAGCAGCGCGATAAACGCTTCGATAACGCCGAAGCCGACGCTGCACAGGGCGAGACCTAATCCCGGCTTCCAGACGGCGCTAAGGACGGTATAGAACGAGGTTTTCTCCGTTGCCAGCGGGGCAACGCCGCGAACTCTGGCAATGGCCAGCAGAGCAATAAAGGGGACCAGCAGCACGGCAAGCGACAGGCCAAAGAAGCCGCCCCAGGCGCTGAAGGACACCCCGAGCGGAGCGCCCGACGCGTAGGCGCCGTACATCGCAATCCCGTTCCAGGACATCACTTTCCCGGCGTTTCGCCGGCCCACCAGCCCTACCCCCCAGCCCATCGCGCCGGTCACCAGCAGGCTTTCGCCCAGCGCCAGCACGATGCGTCCGGCCAGCAGGATCCACACGCTAACGCCGGGGCTGGCAATAAACAGCAGCGAGAGCAGATACAGGATCCCGGACCCGGCCGTCACCAGCAGGCCGATAACCATCGCGCGTTTCGCGCCGTGTATATCGGCAAAGTTGCCGGCCCAGGAGCGCGAAAGCAGGGCGGCCACAAACTGCGATCCGATGACCAGCCCCACCACCAGCGTACTCTGCCCCAGCGTACCGTGCAGATGCAGCGGTAATACCGGCAGCTGCATGCCAATAATCAGGAAACCAATATAAACCGATATCACAATCGGCAGTAAGGTCAGGAACACGGACCTGGCCTGCGGCATGGCGTGAGTCAACGCCGCGGAAGTTTGATTTTGTTGTTCAGTCATAAGTGAATTCATTCAATGCGGGGATAAATAGCGGGCCGAAGGGCATTCTCCCCTTCGGCTCTTGCGCCCTATCGCGGGCTCTTTTTCATCTCGTGCGCAGCGAGAGCTCCACGTCATCCGCAAAGGGCACGGACAGGTAACCGTGTTGCGGATGGTGCACGTAATCCAGATATTCGGCGCTGTAGTCGGCATTATCGGCGATGATAAGCGCACCGGGGCGCAGACGGCTTTCGAGGAGCGCCAAAATCTCCGGATACAGCGCTTTGGCGCCGTCCAGCAGCACCATATCGATGGTCTCCGGCAGATTCTGCGCCAGGGTTTGCAGCGCATCGCCTTCACGAATATCGACCAGCGCATCAAGCCCGGCCTCTTTCAGGTGCTCGCGGGCCCGCAGCACCTTATTCGGCTCAAACTCGCTGGTTATCAGCAGACCGCCGCCGTTATCCTTTAGCGCGGCGGCCAGATGGAGCGCGGAAATACCAAACGAGGTCCCAAACTCCACAATATGCTGCGCCCGAATGCTGCGAGCCAGCATATAGAGCAACGTCCCGGTCTCTGCGGCAACGGGGAGCCAGAGATCCTTCAGATGACCATAAAGCTCGCGATATTCGGTTTTGCTGGTCATCATCCGCTCGCGGTCGGCGCGAGGAATGCTGGAGAACGCCGCGCTTGCGGCCCCGTTTGCCTGTTTAAACAGGCGTTCTAGTAATGCCGCCAGCGGCGCGGATGTCAGCGTGGTTGACATAATAAATCCTTCAGAAGTTGTGTGGTTTACGCCTGCGGCATAAAATGCGAATGATTCGTCATATTTTAAAGAATACGATCAATTATTCGCATTAACTATTCGCGTTCCGGCTCGGGAGAGAAGCGCCATGTCGCCTGCTAAAAGCAAGTTGATTTCATTGAGGAAAAAGCCAAAACAGGCCCGCTCAACCGAGCTGGTATCGGCGATTATTCAGGCCGCGCTTCAGGTTTTAGAAAAAGAGGGAGCGGTACGCTTTACCACCGCGAGGGTGGCAGAAAAGGCGGGAGTGAGCGTCGGGTCGGTATATCAGTATTTTCCCAACAAAGCGGCGATACTGTTTCGCTTACAAAGCGATGAATGGCAGCAGACAACGGTCATGCTCAGCGGGATCCTCGGTAACGCCGATCGTCCTCCGCTCGACCGATTACGCACCCTGGTGCACGCCTTTATCCAGTCGGAGTGCGAAGAGGCGGGACTGCGCCAGGCGCTCAACGACGCGGCGCCGCTCTATCGCGACGCCCCCGAGGCCCAAGAAAATCGAACCGCGGCCGATAGCGTCTATCGCCACTTTATTGAGGAAGTCCTTCCCGACGCCTCGGCGGCCAGGCAACAGCTGGCCTGCGAGCTGTTGACGACAACGCTAAGCTCGGTGGGCAGCGGTTTCTCATCCAGCCCGCGCACGGCCGAAGAGATTAGCCGCTTCTCTGCTGCGATGGCGGATATGTTCAGCGCCTGGCTAAGAGAGTGCGCACAGGAGGACGCCGGCTGAGGGCGACGCGGGCACCGCAGAGCTGATGGCGTGATACCGCCAGGCGCAGGTTGGCGACGGCGCTTTTACCCTCCAGAAACGCCGGTTCCTCAGACAAGACGCCCTCAGTTGACTCACGACAGGCGGCGTCGTTACCGCAGCGTACTTTGTGAAAAATTAAGAAAAAACAAAAACCAACCCGCGTACTCGCCCAACCTGGTATATATTCAAAAAGCACTTTTCTGCCTTCATTTCACCGCCACTAGCCATTTTTGGAATATGGATGAAACCCTATCTCAGCCCGGTCGCCGTACTTTGCACGTTATGTTTATCTTGCACCTATGCCAGCGCCGAGGTTGATCTGGGCTCTATCGATATTTTCTCGGCAAACAACCCCAATAGTCCGGTACCCAAAGGGTTCGTGCTGGGCGGTGCCGCCATCAGCGGCACCGCGCGCTACGAAAAGCAGGATAACGATACGCACCTGATCCCCGGCGGACTCTATTTTGGCGACCGCTTTATCTACCTTGGCGATCGCGCCCGCTACTATTTTCATATCGATGACACGGTGGCGGCCTACGGTTACGGCCGCTGGCGTTTTGGTAATTTAGATCCCAGCGATAGCGATGCGTTTAGCGGAATGGCAAAGCGCAAGGGAGAGTTTGAAGCGGGGATCGGCGCGACGCTGATCACCCCGTATGCGCTGCTCAGCGCGCGCATTAGCTCCGACGTCACCGGTCGCAGCGACGGACAGGAGCTGCTTTTATGGGCCGACTTCCCGATCATCAAAAACAATCTGCTGATCATGCCGGGGATGGGGCTGATGATCCGCAGTAAAAATATGGCGAACTACTATTTTGGCGGCGTGTCGTCCGCGGAAGCTACCGACCAGCGCCAGCAGTGGGATACCGGCACGACCGTTTCGCCGATGGCGGCTATTGTCACCAGCTACCGCTTTAGCCCCCACTGGGTAGGGATGCTCGCGGCTAACTACGAGCTCTACGATAAGGACATCGCTGACAGCCCTATCGTCCAGCACAGCGGCGAGCTGTACGGTATTCTCGGCGTCGGCTACACCTGGTAAGCCCGCGCTAGCGCCCCTCTCCTTCAGCGTTCAGCCCTGCGGCCACCTCCAGCGCCATGGCGCTAAACGCCCGTGCGGCCGCGCTCTGCCAGGCATCCTTATGCTGCAGCAGACAGGCCGTTCTTTCCAGCAGCGCCGGCGTTAGCTCAATGGCAACCAGATCGTCGCGCTCCCGGACAACGGCGGCCGGAAGCAGGGTCGATAGTGGCGTACGCTGGATAACGGTCAGTACCGCGCTAATCGAGTTCGCCTCCATCCGAACCTGCGGCTCAATCCCGTATCGGCGGCAATAGCGATCGATCCGCTCGCGGGTCGCAAACTCTTCGCTGAGCAATATCAGCGACTCCTGACCCAGCGCTTCCCGCTCCACCCGCCGCTGCGCCGCCAGCGGATGGTGGCGGCCCACCACCAGCGCCAGCGTTTCCGTCAGCAAAGGGCGGGAGACGATATCTCGCGATCCGCCACCGTCAAAGGCAATACCGAGATCCAGCTCATCGTTGCGCAGCAGGGCTTCCATTCGATCCTGATCCATTTCGCGCAGGGTCAGCGAAATATTGGGGTAGCGCTGATAAAAAGAGCCCACCAGCGGCCCCATAAAATAGGTCGTAAAGGTCGGCATCATCGCCACCCGCAGCGTCCCTCGCTGAAGGTCCTCCACGTCGTGGATGGCACGCTTTCCCTCGGCTAAATCCTGCAGCGCCCGGCGCGCATAGATCAGCCACACCTCCCCGGCATCCGTTAAGCGGATGCTGCGCGCGCTGCGGTCAAAAAGCTGGGCCCCCAGCGTCTCTTCGAGCTGGCGGATCTGCTGCGATAGCGCCGGCTGCGAGATATGGAGCGCCGTTGCGGCGCGCGTAAAGCCACGATGTTCGGCAACCGCCAGAAAACAGGTGAGATGGCGCAGCAGCATGCCGGTATCCATAAGTAATTCAAATTGAACTCATCATAAATAAGTCTTTTAACTTATGGAATAAGATACGTAACCTGTCGGCACGTTTAATCCCGGCGCTTCCCCCCGCGCGCCGCGTCCCTATTTGCAGGAGCCCTTATGCCCATCGAGGTTAACGTTATTCAGCATGCGTCCGTCGGCCGCCCTGGCCTGCATTCGCAGCGGGCAGGCGGGTCGCGATGAGCCATGCGGCGCGCGGCCGGCTGATGCTGCTGGTACTGGTCCTTGTCGGCATCAATATGCGCCCCCTGCTGACCTCAATCGGCCCCCTGCTTCCTCAGCTGCAGCAGGCCAGCGGTATGAGCTTTACCCTCGTTTCGCTACTCACCGCCATCCCGGTCGTCACGATGGGCGCGCTGGCTCTGGCCAGCCCGTGGATTGACCGCTGCCTCAGCGAGAACCGGGGGATCGCGCTGAGCCTGCTGGCAATCGCCGCCGGCGCGCTGCTTCGCGAGTTCGCCCCGCGCAGCGGGCTGCTGCTGAGCAGCGCCCTGCTCGGGGGGATCGGCATCGGTATTATTCAGGCAACGATCCCGCGAGTGATAAAACGCCGCTTCCCGCAGCATACGCCCCAGGTGATGGGGCTATGGTCAGCGGCGCTGATGGGCGGCGGCGGTCTCGGGGCGGCCATAACGCCGTGGCTGGCGCAGCGCAGCGCCGTCTGGTACCACGCCATGGCCTGGTGGACGCTGCCCGCGGCGCTGGCGCTCCTCGGCTGGTGGTCCGTTAACCGCGCGCCCGCGCGGGAAGCGCCTTTCGCCTCAGCGACGCCGGAAACCGTAATTTTCCGCCGCCGTCGCGCCTGGACGCTCGGACTGTACTTCGGCCTCATTAACGGCGGCTACGCCAGCCTGATCGCCTGGCTGCCGCCCTACTATATGCAGTCAGGCTACAGCGCTCAGCTTAGCGGCACCCTGCTGGCCGTGATGACGCTCGGCCAAACCGTCGGCGCCCTACTGCTGCCGATGCTGGCCCGGCATGAGGATCGGCGCAAATTGCTGATGCTGACGCTGCTGCTGCAGCTGATTGGCTTTTGCGGGTTTATCTGGCTGCCGCTGTACCTGCCGCAGCTCTGGGCGATAAGCTGCGGGATTGGTTTAGGCGGCGCTTTTCCGCTGTGCCTGGTGCTGGCGCTCGACCACTCCCGACATCCGGCGATTGCCGGACGGCTGGTGGCCTTTATGCAGGGAATTGGCTTTATCGTCGCCGGCCTTTCGCCATGGCTATCGGGCCTGCTGCGCAGCCTGAGCGGGAATTACGTGCTGGACTGGGCCTTTCACGCCGTCTGCGTGGGGCTCCTGATGGTGATAACGCTGCGTTTTGTGCCGGCACGCTACCCGCAGGAGTGGCGAAAAACGCAGCCGACCGGCGATCGGGCGCGATAATGTCAGGTGCGAAAGGGCCGCTTTCGCCCCCTTCCCGCAGAGAAAAAAGCCAAAAATCAAACCGCTACCCGCATTAAAACTATCGCCGCGAATTGCCTTCGCCAGAATCGTATTTATTACCGAGTGAAATTAATGTGTCGCCGAATCACGACACCCGTAAGTAACTAAAAATTAATAAAAAAATGCCTCTTGTCTCCCCCATTTTTTAGGCGTACATTAGCGCCAGCTGGAGCAGTGACAGCCTGTCATTCCGAACCGCCGTAGCCGCCAGAAGCCTCTGGTTTTTCCTGCGACAGTTCATGGAAAACAATGAAAACAAGATTCGTTTGGCGTTTCGCCGAGAATGCGGAGTAATGAGACGTGAAATACTTTTTTATGGGCGTGTCTTTTATGGTCATCGTTTGGGCCGGCACCTTTGCCCTGATGATCTAAGCAGCGTGAATAGTTAAAAGAAAGGGAGCCAGCGGCTCCCTTTTTTCATTCCTGTTTTTATTCCCGCACTTATTCCTGGCCTTCGCCCGCCGGCTTGCCCGCGGCAGGAAGCAGTCCGTCGGCGCGGAACATCGATTTTATGCCGCGAATAGCCTGGCGGATCCGATCGCGGTTTTCAATCAAGGCGAAGCGCACGTGGGTGTCGCCGTAGTCGCCAAAGCCGATGCCCGGCGATACGCACACTTTGGCATCCTGAAGCAGCTTTTTGGCGAACTCCAGCGATCCCATCGCCGCATAGTGCTCAGGGATCTTTGCCCACACGTACATGGACGCTTTCGGGCACTCCACCATCCAGCCCGCTTCGTGCAGTCCCTTAACCAGCACGTCGCGACGGCGCTTGTACTGCTCCGCAATATCGCGCACGCACTGCTGATCGCCTTCCAGGGCGGCGATGGCCGCCACCTGCAGCGGGGTAAAGGTGCCGTAATCGTGGTAGCTTTTAATTCGCGCCAGCGCGTTGACCAGCGTTTTGTTGCCGACCATAAAGCCGATGCGCCAGCCGGCCATATTGTAGCTTTTCGACAGCGTGAAGAACTCAACCGCCACGTCGCGCGCGCCGGGCACTTCCATAATGGAAGGCGCCTTCCAGCCGTCATAGACAATATCGGCATAGGCCAGGTCATGCACCACCAGCACGTCGTAGCGCTTGGCCAGCGCCACCACTTTTTCAAAGAACTCCAGCTCGACGCACTGCGCGGTCGGGTTAGAAGGGAAGCCAAGGATCATCATCTTCGGCTTCGGATAGCTTTCGCGGATCGCGCGCTCCAGCTCGTTGAAGAAATCTACGCCTTCCACCAGCGGCACCGAACGCACCTGGGCGCCGGCAATGACCGCGCCGTAAATATGAATAGGGTAGCTGGGATTCGGCACCAGTACCGTGTCACCGTGATCCAGCGTCGCCAGCATCAGATGCGCCAGCCCCTCTTTCGAGCCGATGGTCACAATGGCTTCCGATTCCGGGTCAATCTCGACGTTGTAGCGATCCTGATACCAGCGCGAGATAGCCCGGCGCAGGCGTGGAATGCCGCGCGAGGTCGAGTAGCCGTGGGTATCCGGGCGTTGGGCAACGGTGCACAGTTTTTCAACGATATGCGGCGGCGTCGCGCCGTCCGGGTTGCCCATGCTGAAATCAATAATATCTTCGCCGCGCCGACGCGCAGCCATTTTCAGTTCAGCGGTAATGTTAAAAACGTACGGGGGGAGACGATCGATACGCGTAAAGCGGCGTTCAGGACTGAATTCAGCCATAGATTCCTCGGATTAACGTGAGCGCCCGGACCGTCCGAGCGACGCTGCCGCTGTTGCGACACGTTTAGAAAATAACCCGAAAAAATTCATGCTGTCGAGAGGGCAGAGAAAAAATAAAATCTGGCAGGAAAAACGGGCACTCGTTCCAGTAAATACGGCAGCGGCGGATCCGGGTTTAGCCGATACGATCGTTGAAAGTAACATCTTAATATCTTTTGTATCACCTGATTTTAGCCACAGGGCTCTCGCCTTCGCGGCCGCCCGCCGTTTGTTGGAGATCCCCTTTTAAACGTGTGCCTGTTCCCTATTATTGTCTGCGGCTGGCCTTCTGGGGCGAGGTTTTTTATCATAGCGTTTTCCCGCGAATGACACGGCGCCTCCATGCACGAAATATTCACCATGCTGCTCGCAGTTTTTGACCGCGCGGCACTGATGCTGATTTGTCTTTTTTTCCTCATCCGCCTGCGGCTGTTTCGCGAACTGCTGCATAAATCTGCCCATACGCCGAAGGAGCTGCTGGCGGTCACCGCCATCTTCTCCCTGTTTGCCCTGTTTAGTACCTGGTCAGGCGTACCGGTGGAGGGATCGCTGGTCAACGTGCGCATCATCGCGGTGATGTCCGGCGGTATCCTGTTTGGCCCGTGGGTCGGCGCCATCGTTGGCGTCATTGCCGGGGTGCACCGCTACCTGATCGATATCGACGGCGTTACCGCCATCCCCTGCTTTATCACCAGCATCATCGCCGGGCTATTGGCCGGACTGATCGGCCGCAGGGTGCCCAAGGCTCAGCGCTGGAAGGCCGGGATCCTCGCCGGGATGCTCTGCGAAACGCTGACCATGATCCTCGTGGTGCTGTGGGCGCCCTCTTTTTCACTGGGCCTCAATATCGTCTCGAAAATCGGTATCCCGATGATCCTCGGCAGCGTCAGTATCGGTTTTATCGTCCTGCTGGTGCAGAGCGTCGAGGGAGAAAAAGAGGCCAGCGCCGCGCGCCAGGCCAAACTGGCGCTGGATATTGCCAACAAAACGCTGCCGCTGTTTCGCCACGTTAACAGCGAGTCGCTCCGTCAGGTCTGCGACATTATCCGCCGCGATATCAACGCCGATGCGGTAGCGATCACCACCACCGATCGGGTGCTGGCCTACGTTGGCTTTGGCGAGGGCAACTATCACGACCGCGACAACGCCATTAGCCCCACCACTCGCCAGGCGATTGAGAGTGGCAAAATTATTATCAAGAACAACGATGAGGCGTACAGAACCCCTGAAATTCACTCGATGCTGGTGATCCCATTGCGGGAAAAAGGCGTCGTTACCGGGACGCTGAAAATTTACTACTGCCACGCGCACCGCATCACTTCGTCGCTGCAGGAGATGGCGATAGGCCTGTCGCAAATTATCTCCACCCAGCTGGAGGTCTCCCGCGCGGAGCAGCTGCGGGAAATGGCCAACAGGGCCGAGCTGCGCGCGCTGCAGAGTAAAATCAATCCGCACTTTCTCTTCAACGCGCTCAACGCTATCTCATCATCGATTCGCATGAACCCGGATACCGCGCGTCAGCTTATTTTTAATTTATCGCGCTATTTACGCTATAACATTGAATTAAAAGACGACGAGCAGATTGATATTAAAAGGGAGCTGTACCAAATCAAGGACTACATTGCCATTGAACAGGCGCGTTTTGGCGACAAGCTCACCGTTATCTATGATATCGATGATGAAGTCAGCTGCGTCATTCCCAGCCTGCTGATCCAGCCGCTGGTAGAAAATGCCATTGTTCACGGGATCCAGCCCTGCAAGGGAAAAGGCGTGGTCACGATTGGCATCAACGAGTGTGGGAACCGGGTTCGGATTAGCGTCCGTGATACCGGCAACGGCATCGATCCGGCCGTCGTCGCCCGGGTGGAAGCCGATGAAATGCCGGGGAATAAAATCGGCCTGCTCAACGTTCACCATCGGGTCAAACTGCTGTACGGCGAAGGGCTGCATATCCGGCGCATGACCCCGGGTACGGAGATCACCTTCTACGTACCCAACCGCAACGCCCCTCAGTCTACGCCGGTGTCGCTGCTGCCATGAGCGGAGAAAAAATGAAAGTCATCATCGTTGAGGACGAGTTCCCGGCGCAACAGGAGCTGACCTGGCTGATTAACACCCACAGCCAGATGGAGATTGTCGGTACCTTTGACGACGGGCTGGACGTACTGAAGTTTCTCCAGCACAACAGGGTTGATGCCATTTTTCTCGACATCAACATCCCCTCGCTGGACGGCGTTCTGCTGGCGCAGAACATCAGCCAGTTTGCCCATAAGCCGTTTATTGTGTTTATCACCGCCTGGAAAGAGCACGCCGTAGAGGCATTTGAGCTTGAGGCGTTCGATTACATCCTCAAGCCCTATCAGGAATCACGGATTATCAACATGCTGCAGAAGCTAAGCAGCGCCTGGCAACAGCAGCTTCCGGCGGCCAGCGCCAGCGCGGCGCCGAACCCGCAGCGGGAAAACGACACCATCAATCTGATCAAAGATGAGCGGATTATCGTCACCAGCATTCACGATATTTACTACGCGGAAGCGCATGAAAAAATGACGTTTGTCTATACCCGGCGGGAGTCGTTCGTAATGCCGATGAACATTACGGAGTTTTGCGCCAAACTGCCACCGGCGCACTTCTTCCGCTGCCACCGCTCCTACTGCGTCAACCTGAACAAAATTCGCGAAATTGAGCCGTGGTTTAATAACACCTACGTTCTGCGGCTGCGGGATCTTGAGTTTCAGGTGCCGGTGAGCCGCAGCAAGGTCAAAGAGTTCCGCCAGCTGATGCACCTGTAGCCGGCGCGTTTCCGGGCCCTCGGGCCCGGAGTCGGGGTTTAGAGGATTTGACCGAGCGTCTGGCGCAAATGCGCGCCGGAGCCCAGTAGCCCCGGATTGTCGTGGACAATCAGGTACACCGGAATATCCTGCACGAAAGCTTTAAAGCGTCCCTTATCTTCAAAACCGCCGCGGAAGCCGGACGCCTTAAAGAATTCGAGGAAGCGCGGCACGATACCGCCCGCAATATACACGCCGCCAAAGGTCGCCAGCGTCAGCGCCAGGTTGCCGCCAAAACGGCCCATGATCACGCAGAACAGCGACAGCGCGCGGCGGCAGTCGATGCAGGAGTCGGCAAGCGCGCGTTCAGTCACGTCTTTCGGCTGCAGATTTTCCGGTAAACGACCGTCAGATTTCACTATCGCGCGATAGAGGTATACCAGACCCGGGCCTGAGAGCACGCGTTCGGCGGAAACGTGTCCCAGCTCGGCGCGCAGCTCTTGCAGAATAATTCCTTCTTCTTCGCTGTTCGGCGCGAAGTCGACGTGGCCGCCCTCGCCCGGCAGGCTGACCCAGCGTTTATCAACGTGGACCAGATGCGCCACACCGAGGCCGGTTCCCGCGCCATAGACGGCGATAGGTTTCCCCTCCACCGGCGCCGTGCCGCCAAACTGAATCAGGTGCTCAGCTTTTAGCATCGGAATCGCCATCGATACCGCCGTGAAATCGTTGATGATTTCCAGATGCGCAAACCCGAGGTTGCTTTTCATTTCGGCAATGGAAAACGCCCAGGTATGGTTGGTCATCGCCACCCAGTCGCCGGTGATCGGGCAGGCGATAGCAATGCAGCCATCCTCGACGTCGACGCTGTGCTCGTCGAGATAGACGCGAACAACGGCTTCGAGACTGGGATAATCGAGCCCGGAATAGGTTTTTGCGCGGGAGATCTCCCCGTTCGCCATATCACATAATGCCAGTCGGGCATTGGTTCCGCCGACATCCCCTACTAAAGCAAATTTTGTCATTCCGTTACGGCTCCACTAAAGTCAAAATGATTCTTTTGGCACACTGTAAATTCATGATGCCTTAACAACAACGACCAACGTATAAGCGCCCACAGTTTAGCGACCTATATCACATTTAGGCTGTAATCTGTGCAAAATGGTTTATCCCGCGCCGCCGCGATCGTCAGGCATAGCCTTAAGTTTATCGTTTCAGCACCATTTGCATCGACGCTCTCCTGGCGCGAAGGCAAAGTAGTGCTCCGCAACCTGCAAAAGGAAATTTTCATGCTGCATCCGCGCGCCAGAACAATGCTGTTGCTATCGGTCCCGGCGGTTATCATCGGGATTGCGTCCAGCCTGGTATTGATTGTGACGATGAAGGTTGCGAGCGTCCTGCAGAATATCCTCTGGAGCGTTTTGCCGCTAAGCCTCGGCCTTAACGCCGGCGGGCATCTCTGGACCATTGCCATTCTGACGCTCACCGGTATTGCCGTCGGTCTGGTTATCCGCTTTAGCCCAGGCCACGCCGGGCCCGATCCGGCGGCTGAATCGCTGGTCGGCGCGCCGGTCAGCACCAGCGCCCTGCCAGGGCTGATTGCCGCGCTCATTTTAGGCCTCGCGGGCGGCGTCAGCCTTGGGCCAGAACACCCCATCATGGTGGTCAATATCGCCCTGGCGGTGGCCATCGGTTCGCGCCTGTTTCCGCGCGTCAGCTCGCTTGACTGGACGATCCTCGCCGCCTCCGGGACTATCGGCGCCCTGTTTGGCACGCCGGTTGCCGCCGCGCTGATCTTTTCGCAAACCCTTAACGGCAGCAACGACGTCCCGCTGTGGGACCGCCTTTTTGCCCCGCTGCTGGCGGCGGCCGCCGGCGCCCTGACAACCAGCCTGTTCTTCAACCCTCATTTCTCGCTACCTATCCCGCACTATCCCCAGATGCGGCTGGTGGATATCTTTAGCGGCGCGGTGGTCGCGCTTATCGCGATTGCCGTTGGCATGGTCGCGGTCTGGTGTTTACCGCGCCTGCATACGCTGATGCACCGCCTGAAAAGCCCCGTTTTAACGCTCGGGATCGGCGGTTTGCTGCTAGGCGTTCTCGCAACCGTCGGCGGGCATATCACCCTGTTTAAAGGGCTGGATGAGATGCAGCAGATGGTTTTCAGCCAGACCCTGACCGGCGGCGACTTTATGCTGATTGCGCTGGTGAAGCTGGCGGCGCTGGTGCTCGCGGCCGCCAGCGGCTTTCGCGGTGGGCGGATTTTCCCGGCGGTATTTGTCGGCGTGGCGCTGGGCCTGATGCTGCACGCGCACGTTGACGCCGTCCCGGCGGCGATTACGGTCTCCTGTGCGATTCTCGGAATGACGCTGGTGGTCACCCGTGACGGCTGGCTGAGCCTGTTTATGGCCGCCGTCGTGGTGCCGGACACCACCCTGCTGCCGCTGCTGTGCATGGTGATGCTCCCGGCCTGGCTACTGCTGGCCGGGAAGCCGCTGATGATAGCCAAAAAACGTCCCGACTAGACGCGGCTGTTGCGCTCCTCAAGGGCCTGGGTCACCGCCCGCAAAAAGTCGGGGATATCCATTTTGGGCAGCATCACCTCGACCAGCGTCAGCCGGTCGGAGGTCAGGCTGTCGTTCATCGCCTCCTTCAGCTCCGCGGTGCGCGTCACGCGCCAGCAGCGCGAAGGGACGTCGGGGGCAAACGCCTCCGGCAGGCGGTTCCAGTCCCAGAGGGCGATATCGTTATAGCGCTGCTCCGGCCCGTGGATCGCCCGCTCAACCGTGTAGCCTTCGTTGTTAAGCAACAGAATGAGCGGCCGCTGTTTGTCGCGCAGCATCGAGCCCATTTCCTGGATCGTGAGCTGTGCTGCGCCATCGCCAATAATCAATACCACCCTTCGGTCCGGCGCAGCGGTCTGCGCGCCGTAGGCCGCCGGCAGCGTAAAACCTATCGATCCCCACAGGGGCTGAACCAGCAGCGTCGCATCCGAGGGGAGCCTCAGCGCCGCGACGCCGAATGCCGCTGTTCCCTGATCGGCGAGAATAATATCCCCCGGCCGCAGCTGCTCCTGCACGGTGCTCCAGAAGCTTTTCTGCGTCAGCGCGCCGCCCGCAGCGCCGCCAACCTCCGGCAGCGAGACCGGCGGCAGCGTCCACTCAGCCGCCAGGCTGGCGGAGAGCCCGATCAGGACCGCCAGCGCCTGATCCATCGGGATCCGACTAAACCAGCGCTCCCCTACCCTGACGGCGAACGGCTGGATCTCAATGGTGCGCTCGGGCGGTAAATGCTGGGTAAATCCGGCGGTAATGGTGTCGGTAAAGCGCGTGCCTACGCAGATGATGGTATCGGCGTTTTCAATGGTCTCGCGGGTTTGGGGCGCGCTGGCAATGCCGCTGTAGGTTCCAACAAAACCGGGGTTCTGCTCGTCAAAGAGCCCCTTGCCCATCAGCATGGTGGCGTGAGCAATCGGCGTTTTTTCGACCCAGGTTCTTAGCGTTTCCTGTAGGCCATAGCGCTGGGCGAGAAAATCCGCCAGCAGCGATACCCGCCGGCTGCCGCGCAGCAGCTGTCCCGCATACTCCTGAAAGCCAGCCAGCTGATTCTCGTCCGCCGGCGGCCCCTTAATCACCAGACGACGCGCGGGCGGCGTGGCGCTGGCCCTTGCGACGTCGGCAGGCAGCATTAAATAGCCGGGGCGATGGTGGGCCAGCATTTCGCTGAGGACGCGATCGATTTCATGGCAGGCGTTGCCCGCCGTCAGGGTGGCCTGAGTGCAGGTAATCTGCTCGCTCATCCGCGCAAAATGCGTAAAATCGCCATCCCCCAGGGTGTGGTGCAACAGTTCCCCCCGCTGCTGGGCGCCGCTGCAGGGAGCACCAACGATATGCAGAACCGGGACGTGTTCGGCATAGCTGCCCGCCACGCCGTTAAGAGCGCTCAGCTCGCCAACGCCGTAGGTCGTCAGCAGCGCGCCGGCGCCCTTAATACGCGCATAGCCGTCGGCCGCATAGGCGGCGTTCAGTTCGTTCGCGCAGCCGACCCATCCCAGCGCCTCATGCGCAATCACACGATCGAGGAACTGCAGATTGTAATCTCCCGGTACGCCAAACAAGCGGTCTATGCCGCAATCTACAAGGCGATCCAGCAGATAATCGCCAATCGTGTAAGTCGGTTGCATAGCCATACTCCTCATCCCGTGCAGGTAATTTGAGTATTGAATAAGCGATCGAACTGTCCAGATTGTGTCGAATATATGAGGTGGAAAGCAAAATTTACGACTTTGGGGTGTGTACTCCGGGCTGAACATTCTTTAGTGTAAACGTATACACAAGCTGTTTTATCTGCGGAGGAAGTATGGTTTACCAGGCAAATGCGACGCGATATCAGACAATGGAGTTCCGCCGATGCGGCCAGAGCGGGCTAAAGCTGCCGGCAGTTTCTCTCGGCCTTTGGCATAACTTTGGTGACGAAACGCGGGTAGAAACCAGCCGCCAGCTGCTGCGTCACGCCTTCGATCTCGGCATTACGCACTTCGATCTGGCCAATAACTACGGGCCGCCGCCGGGTTCCGCTGAGAGCAATTTCGGCCGCATCCTGCGGGAGGATTTTTTACCTTATCGCGATGAGCTGATTATCTCCAGCAAGGCCGGTTACACCATGTGGGACGGGCCTTACGGCGACTGGGGTTCGCGCAAGTATCTGATTGCCAGCCTCGATCAGAGCCTGAAACGGATGGGGCTGGAATACGTCGATATCTTCTATCATCACCGCCCCGATCCCGAGACTCCGCTGCTGGAAACGATGCGCGCGCTTGACCATATCGTGCGTCAGGGTAAAGCGCTTTACGTCGGGCTATCCAACTACCCTCTCGCCCAGGCGACGGAGGCGGTGAGCATTCTCAACGATCTCGGCACGCCGTGCATTATTCATCAGCCAAAATACTCCATGTTAGAGCGCTGGGTTGAAGACGGTCTGCTGGATTTTCTGCAGGCCGAGGGGGTCGGAAGCATTGCGTTTTCACCGCTGGCCGGCGGCCAGCTTACCGACCGCTATTTACACGGTATCCCGGCTGATTCCCGGGCCGCCAGCGGCAGCCGCTTCCTGCAGGCGGATCAGCTGACGGCAGAAAAACTGGAGAAAGTCCGCCAGCTGGACGCCCTGGCGCAGGCGCGCGGACAGAAGCTATCGCAGATGGCGCTGGCCTGGGTGCTTCGCGGTGAAAAAGTGACCTCGGTGCTGATCGGAGCCAGCAAAACGGCCCAACTTGACGATGCCGTCGGGATGCTCGCCAACCGCCACTTCAGCCCTGATGAGTGCGCGAAAATAGACGCGATTCTGGCGGCGTAAACAAAAAGTTACTTTAGCAAAAAAGTCATTTTAGCAAAAAGTGCTCTTATCCGCGATTTAGGAGTTCATCCAATGCTGCGGGGCTTCACTGCCTCGTAATATCACGTTAACAAGCCGCAAGGCTCGATCGTGAAGGAGAAGAGTATGTTCAGGTCACTGATACTGGCTGCCGTACTGCTGGCCTCAGCGCCATTAGTTGCTAACGCTGGTGAAATCACCCTGCTGCCATCTGTAAAATTACAAATAGGCGATCGCGACAATTACGGTAATTACTGGGACGGTGGCGGCTGGCGCGACCGTGATTACTGGCGTCGTAACTACGAATGGCGCGATAACCGCTGGCGGCATCATGACAACGGCCGTCACCGCGGCTGGGATAAGCGCAAAGCTTATGAACGCGGCTACCGTGAGGGCTGGAACGATCGCGACGACCGTCGCGGCGGCTGGGGGCGTGGACCCGGAGGTCGCGGACACGGTCACGGTCATCACTAAATGTCCTGCAATCAGTTAAATCAAACGGGGGGGCCTTGCGGCTCCCCCGTTTATTATCCGCTTATAATCCTAGCACCGTCCCCACCAGCAGCCAGCCGTTCAGCGCAACCACAATCGCCACGATGACCCAGCCGGTTCGCTTAATCCATACCGTATTCACCAGATCGCCCATCAGCTTCGGGTTACTGGTAAAAATCAGCAGCGGCACCAGCGCCAGCGCAATACCAAAGCTCAGCAGCACCTGACTCATCACCAAGATACGGGTCGGATCGAGCCCCATCATGATGACGATAAACGACGGCAGCATGGTAATCGCCCGGCGAAACCACAGCGGGATATGAAAGCGAATAAACCCCTGCATCACCACCTGGCCCGCCAGGGTACCTACCACCGTCGACGACAGCCCGGCAGCCACCAGGCTGAAGCCAAATATGGTTGCCGCGGCGTGGCTCAGCAGCGGCTCCAGCGTCAGGTAGGCGGCATCAAGATCGGCGACGCCGGTATGACCGTTAAAGTGAAACGCGGCGGCAGCGGTGGCCATCATCGCCAGGTTAACAAAGCCGGCGATGGTCATGGCAATCGCTACATCCCAGCGGGTGGCGTTATAGCGCTCTTTGCGCGTGCCGTCATGCAGATTCTGGGTCAGCGACGAGTGCAGATAGATGACGTGAGGCATAATGGTGGCCCCCAGCACCCCGGCCGCCAGGAACACCGCTTCTCCGTTAGGCAGGCTCGGGATAATCATCCCTTTCGCCAGCGGCGCCAGCGCCGGCTGGGAGAATATCAGCTCAACGATATAGGCGCCGGCAACAAACAGCAGCAGCCCGCCAATGACCTTCTCCAGCGGCTTTTGCCCGCGACGCTGTAGCATCAAAATCAAAAACGTGGCGATACCGGTCAGCACGGCGCCCTGCAGTAAAGAGACGCCAAGCAGCAGCTTAAAGCCGATCGCCGCGCCAATAAACTCGGCAAGGTCCGTCGCCATGGCGATAATTTCCGCCTGCACCCAATAGAACCACACCACCGGGCGCGGATAATGGTCGCGGATCTGCTCCGCGAGATTTTTACCCGTCGCAATTCCCAGCTTTGCCGACAGCACCTGAATCAGCATCGCCATCAGGTTTGCCCATACCACCACCCACAGCAACTGGTAGCCGAAGCTGGCGCCCGCCTGGATATTGGTCGCAAAGTTACCGGGATCGATATACCCGATGGCAGCAATAAAGGCAGGCCCCATCAAAGCGAGCTTCATCTTGCGCGCTGCGCGACCGCTGCTATTCTCAACGCGACTGCTTGTCATTTTCTGCCTCAGAAATATAGCCTTTGCTATGTTTAATGCTACCAAAATGCGAATGATTATCAAGTTCATTTGTAACGGCGATAATTATTGCTTTGATAGGGGGGAACGATAGCGGCTAATAACGAAAAGGTGGCATCGATGGAAGTCCATCGCGCCTGGTCATCAGATTAGTACAATCTAAGCAACTTTTAAAACCTTTACGCAACATAACAAAAATGTATGTTCGATCACTATTTTGGTGATTAGTCACAGTTCCTTGCAATAGTGTGGATTTGATCTCGTTTTCTTTGAGCTTGTTACATAGAATGTGCACAGAAATTTAACCTGCCTCATATTTGGAGCAAATATGGACCGCGTCCTGCACTTTATTCTCGCGATCGTCGTGGTGGCTATTTTGGCCCTTTTGGTCAGCCACAACCGTAAGCAGATTCGTATTCGTTATGTTATTCAATTGCTTGTCATTGAAGTCCTGCTGGCATGGTTCTTCCTGAACTCCGATATCGGTCTGGGTTTCGTGAAAGGATTCTCCGAGATGTTCGAAAAACTTCTCGGCTTTGCTAACGAAGGGACCAACTTCGTCTTCGGCAATATGAACGATAAAGGCCTCGCCTTCTTCTTCCTCAAGGTTCTGTGCCCCATCGTCTTCATCTCTGCGCTGATCGGTATTTTGCAGCATATCCGCATCCTGCCTATCGTCATTCGCGCGATCGGTACCGTGCTGTCCAAAATTAACGGCATGGGTAAGCTGGAATCATTCAACGCCGTCAGCTCGCTGATTCTGGGCCAGTCGGAAAACTTTATCGCGTATAAAGATATCCTCGGCAAAATGTCGCGTAACCGCATGTACACCATGGCGGCGACCGCGATGTCCACCGTTTCCATGTCCATCGTCGGCGCGTACATGACCATGCTGCAGCCGAAGTACGTCGTGGCGGCGCTGGTTCTTAACATGTTCAGCACCTTTATCGTACTGTCGCTGATTAACCCGTACCGCGTTGATGAAAGCGAAGAAAATCTGCAGATGTCGAACCTGCATGAAGGTCAGAGCTTCTTTGAAATGCTGGGTGAGTACATCCTGGCAGGCTTTAAAGTGGCGATTATCGTTGCGGCGATGCTGATTGGTTTCATCGCGTTAATCTCTGCGCTGAACGCCCTGTTCGCGACCGTTACCGGCTGGTTCGGTTACAGCATCTCCTTCCAGGGTATCCTCGGCTACATCTTCTACCCGGTAGCATGGGTGATGGGCGTACCGGCAGGTGAAGCGCTGCAGGTCGGCAGTATCATGGCGACTAAACTGGTTTCAAACGAATTCGTTGCGATGATGGATCTGCAGAAAATTGCCAGCACGCTCTCTCCGCGTGCGGAAGGCATTATCTCCATCTTCCTGGTCTCCTTCGCCAACTTCTCCTCAATCGGGATTATTGCCGGGGCGATTAAAGGCCTGAACGAAGAGCAGGGTAACGTTGTTTCCCGCTTTGGCCTGAAGCTGGTTTACGGCTCGACCCTGGTGAGCGTGCTCTCAGCGTCTATCGCCGCGCTGGTACTGTAATTTCTTAAGGTTGTGCAAAAGCCGGGCGTGTCCCGGCTTTTTTACGCCCGTAGTTCCTCGAGCGGCCGCGGCTTGCCGATCAGGTAGCCCTGCAAATAGTCAACGCCTAGCGCCAGCAGCTGCGCCCTCTGCGCCTCCGTTTCCACGTACTCCGCCACAACCGTCAGGTTTTTCACTCTCGCCATCTCGATGATGGATTTGATAATGATCGCATCCAGAGGGTCGGTCTCCACGTCGCGCACGAAGCAGCCGTCAATCTTCACGATATCCGCCTGGAGCCGCTTCAGGCGCTCATAGTTCGCATAACCGGTACCAAAGTCATCGATAGCAATGGCGCAGCCAAAATCCCGCAGCTGCTGGATGTTGTGCAGGCTGGTTTGCTCATCGCAGAAGGCCTGCTCTTCGGTAATTTCGAGGGTGATCGCTTCGGCCTGGAGGTTATAGCGTCTGAACAACGCAATAATCTGCGCCGCGCTGTCGCGCTGCATCAGAGTGTAGGGCAGCAGATTAACGGAGAAGTGCTGGCCCGGATGACGGTGCAGGGTGCTGAACAACGTTTCCAGTACCAGCATGTCGAAACGCTGGCTCAGGTTGAACTGCACGATGAGCGGAATAAAGCGGTCCGGCGTAATGACGGTTTCTCCGCACTGCATCCGCGTAAGCACTTCGTAATAGCCCTCCCCCGTCGCGTTCTGGATCGGCTGGGCATACAGCACGAGATCGCGTTTGCTGAGCGCCTGCTTCACCCGGGTTAGCATACGTACCTGCTCGCTGGTCTGATCGGAAACCTGCCCCTGCGTCGCGTCCAGCGCCAGCACCCTCTGCCTCGCGCCGGCCTGCTCCGAAAGCCAGCTCAGCTGGCCCAGCATCGGATGAAGCTCGGCCTCGACGCCATGATGCCGGCCCCACGATGCGCCAAACTCCAGATCCAGCGTCTGGTTATTCCAGCTAAATTTATTGTGGTTGAGTATCGCCACGATGTGGCCTAGCCGCGCCTCGGGTTCCGGCCCGCACAGCACCAGCAGCAGCTCGCTGCCGGGTAGCTGAAATATTTTATCTCCCGCCCCCAGCAGCGGCTGCACCTTACCGGCTACCTGCCGCTTGCAGTGCACGTGCATCATCATGCCGTAATGGCGGCTGAGGAAGTCCAGATTATCAATTCGTAGGCTGCTGATGGCGACCTGAGGATTGCGGCGTAAATGGCACTCCAGCGCACGCAGATTAGGTAATCCGGTCAGCGGGTCCTCCTGCGCCTGATCCCGCCATCTGAGCTTGATTCGTTCGTTCTGAGCGTAAATATCCAGCATATAAAACAAGCAGATGGTGAATGAGATGAGTACCGAGAGCACGAATGATAAGGCGTATTCGGTCTTTACGCCCTGCAAGAAATTTTGATTATAGGCAACCAGCAAGAATGCTGAAACGGACCATGAAATACGGATTAGCACATGGCCCAACCGGCTAATACCAATAAAATAGAGAATAAAAATAAGCGGGACTAAATAACCTGCAATAAAAACAGAGTTATAAGGTGCACAAAGTACCACTAATATTGCTGCGAGCGCCATAAACCAGTACAGCGTAAATACCCGACGCTCGCGGGTAAGCCACGGTTGACAATGACGAAGCCAGAATATGCGGGCAAAACGCGGACTGATAATCATCCGCAACGGATAATAAAAGAAGGTGGTAAAAATTAACGCTGCACAAATCAAACTCTGAATATCAATAATGGTATAAATTGCCGGCATATCTTTGAAATAACTCGATATAACCAAAGGGAAAGAAAAAAACACCCCCGCCAGATACATGGTGACTTTCATTAATATGGTGGCAAAAAAACCGCCCCAAAAGATTCTGATGCCCATCCGCTTTGTGGTTAACCCACTGCGCCACGTCTTACCGAGCAGCATGCGGACAACGGCGCACGACGCCAGCACCGAGAATAGCTGACAGAATAATAAAATTGCCGCCTGCAGCATCGTCAGAGGGACTATCCAGGCGTTAGTGATAGCAAAGGCGATAATCAACGGAGCGACCGCAAAGCGGCCAAATATAAAGATGACCGCGTACATCATACTTAGCGGTAGCCAGGCGAGGAAAATTTGATTGCCGTCAATCAATGCCTGAGGTGAAATAAACCTGGCTAATGGAATCGTAATTAAACAAACGATCAGCGCGAGTAAAGATCTTCTGATATTAATGTTAAATTTACCTGTCATTATTGTTAATTAAAGGTCCCGCGCCGGAATTATACTTAATATATAAATACTATGTTGGTTAATTATGGCAGGCAAGGTAATAAGCCAGGGAAAATTCTTAAATTACACTTCATTCTACTAGCAGGAGATTTTCTGACGTAAGCACAAAGTGCTTTACATTAGCGAAGGAGAAAACAAAAAACCCCCGCCGTAGCGAGGGTTTCGAATTTGGTGGAGCTAAGCGGGATCGAACCGCTGACCTCTTGCATGCCATGCAAGCGCTCTCCCAGCTGAGCTATAGCCCCAACAGTACGTTTTACAACCAAACCTGATGGGAACAGGATTTGGTGGAGCTAAGCGGGATCGAACCGCTGACCTCTTGCATGCCATGCAAGCGCTCTCCCAGCTGAGCTATAGCCCCGTAACATAAAACGTGTCGTGTTGACGGGCGGCATAATATGAATTCCTTCGTCAGGTGTCAACGGCAAAATCACCCCTCTGAATTTGATCGCTGAAAAAGCAGGCAAATAGCTGACATTGCGAAGCTTATCGCAGGGAGAAGTTAAACATGTCACTCTTTCATCTAAAAGGATGCTATAACATGAACAACTAATTCCCACATTTTTACTCAGGAAATAGTATGCTCAAGGAACGAATGACACCTGAAGAAATCGCCCATCTCACCGGCTTCAGCCGGCAGACAATCAATAAATGGGTACGCAAAGAAGGATGGCAAACATCCCCCCGCCCCGGTGTGCAGGGAGGCAAAGCCCGCCTCGTACACGTCAACGAGCAGGTGCGCGATTTTATTCGCAGCGCACAGCGCGTGGCTGAAACGCCTCCCTCTTACGCCAGCGTAGAAAACGACCTTGAACCGCTGCTGCTTACGCTGAGCAAAGAGATGACCCCCGGCGAACAGAAAAAGCTGATGTCGCTTTTGCTGCGTGAAGGTATCACCGGTTTACTCCAGCGCCTGGACATTCGCGACCAGTAACATGATGATGAAATTAAAAGATAAGATGACCCCGGCAGAGCTTGCGGAATGTCTCGGCCTTGCCAGACAAACGATTAACCGCTGGGTCAGAGAGCAAAAGTGGCGTACGGAGACCATTCCCGGCGTCAAAGGTGGGCGCGCGCGTCTCATCGTTATCGACAGGCCGGTTCTTGATTTTCTGACAAATATTCCCGCGCTGCGGCACCTGATTGCCGATTATCAGCTGGCAGAACCGCCTGGCCACTACTTTATTAACGATGCCGGAGCTATCTGGCGACAAATTGCCGAGACGCTTCATCTCATGACGCCAGAAGAACAGCAGCATTTGCGGGACTTTCTTGCAAGAGAGGGCATCAGCGGATTTTTATCGCGTCTGGGAATTAACGGCGAGCGGTCAAAAGAATAAAAAAACGGCAGGAGTGCCTGCCGTTATGCGTAGCTTATGATGCTCAGGCCTGCTGGCTTTCGCGTTCAGCAATAAACGCCAGCGCTTTATTGATGCGTTCTACGCTGCGGGATTTACCAATCGCATGAACGGTCACGTCGAGGGCCGGAGATTGTCCAGCACCGGTTACCGCAACGCGCAGCGGCATCCCAACTTTCCCCATCCCAACTTCCAGCTCATCCGCCGTCGCCTGAATAGCGTGGTGAACGTTTTCTGCCGTCCAGTCGGTCACCGCAGCCAGCTTATCGCGTACGACTTCCAGCGGCTGACGCGCAACAGGGCGCAGGTGTTTTTTCGCCGCGTCGGCATCAAACTCGTCAAACTCTTCATAGAAGTAACGGCAGCTCGCCGCCATCTCTTTCAGCGTTTTGCAACGCTCGCCGAGCAGCTTCACCAGCTCAGCCAGCTGCGGGCCGTTACGGGTATCGATATTTTCCTGCTCAATATGCCACTGCAGATGCGTTGCCACATACTCCGGCGCCAGGGAGTTAATGTAGTGGTGGTTCAGCCACTGCAGCTTCTCGGTGTTAAACGCGCTGGCGGATTTGCTGACCGCGCCGAGGGAGAAGAGCTTAATCATCTCTTCACGGGTGAAGATCTCCTGATCGCCGCTGGACCAGCCCAGGCGTACCAGGTAGTTCAGCAGCGCTTCAGGCAGGTAGCCATCGTCGCGGTACTGCATCACGCTCACCGCACCATGGCGCTTAGAGAGCTTTTTACCGTCATCGCCGTTGATCATCGAAACGTGCGCATAGACCGGCACCGGCGCGTTCAATGCTTTAAGGATATTGATCTGACGCGGGGTATTGTTGATATGGTCTTCACCACGGATCACGTGCGTGATCTCCATATCCCAGTCATCCACGACAACGCAGAAGTTATAGGTCGGAGAACCGTCGGTACGGCGAATGATCAGATCGTCCAGCTCCTGGTTACTGAACTCAATCGGTCCGCGGATCTGATCGTCAAAAATAACGGAACCGTCCTGCGGGTTGGCAAAACGCACCACGCACGGTTCGTTGTCCGCATGATGCTCGTGACCATGGCGGCAGCGACCGTCGTAGCGAGGTTTCTCGCCGTTTGCCATCTGCTCTTCACGCAGCGCGTCGAGGCGCTCTTTAGAGCAGTAGCATTTATAGGCCGTGCCCGCTTCCAGCATTTCATCAATAACGGCGTTGTAGCGGTCAAAACGTTTAGTCTGGAAATACGGACCTTCGTCCCACTCCAGATTCAGCCAGTTCATCCCATCCATAATGGCTTCGATTGCTTCCGGCGTGGAGCGTTCGAGATCGGTGTCTTCAATACGCAGTACAAACTCACCGTTGTTGTTGCGGGCAAAAAGCCAGGAGTAGAGAGCAGTACGCGCGCCGCCAACGTGCAGATAGCCTGTCGGGCTGGGCGCGAAGCGAGTTTTGATTTTCATGAAATGGCCTTACGTTTAATAAAGATGCCGACAACCGGCAGAGTCTGTTGGTATTTATGGGTGAATATTCTAACACCGTAGGCTGATTCCTCAATGTAGTTCCCGTCTGAACGTCACGCTTTGCCATTTTTGTTTATAAATCATGCGCCGCGGATGCTTTCGCGATCGTTTTGTTTAATTTTACGACGAACAAACAAATTATTTAGAAAAGGCGTTGACTCATTTTCAACTCTCCCTATAATGCGACTCCACACAGCGGGGGTGATTAGCTCAGCTGGGAGAGCACCTCCCTTACAAGGAGGGGGTCGGCGGTTCGAACCCGTCATCACCCACCAACTACTTTACGTAGTCTCCGCCGTGTAGCAAGAAATTGAGAAGTGGGTGATTAGCTCAGCTGGGAGAGCACCTCCCTTACAAGGAGGGGGTCGGCGGTTCGATCCCGTCATCACCCACCACTTTCTCACCAGCTGGATTTCTTGCAATAAAATGAAGTACCGAAGTGGGTGATTAGCTCAGCTGGGAGAGCACCTCCCTTACAAGGAGGGGGTCGGCGGTTCGATCCCGTCATCACCCACCACTTCGGGTCGTTAGCTCAGTTGGTAGAGCAGTTGACTTTTAATCAATTGGTCGCAGGTTCGAATCCTGCACGACCCACCATATTTAGAAAAAAGCGCCTTTTGGCGCTTTTTTCGTTTCTGCGCACCGTACTTAACCGTGCAGGATGAGAACCTGCTGCAGGTTCGACAAAATCGCCGGGAGCGATTTTGCATCGCCACCTGTGGCGACCCACAGGGCGAGTCTCAGGATGAGACGAGTGATATCCTGCACGACCCACCATATTTAGAAAAAAGCGCCTTTTGGCGCTTTTTTCGTTTCTGCGCACCGTACTTAACCGTGCAGGATGAGAACCTGCTGCAGGTTCGACAAAATCGCCGGGAGCGATTTTGCATCGCCACCTGTGGCGACCCGCAGGGCGAGTCTCAGGATGAGACGAGTGATATCCTGCACGACCCACCATATTTAGAAAAAAGCGCCTTTTGGCGCTTTTTTCGTTTCTGAACGCCACGCCCGCTCCTGGAGACTCACGCCTCACCGCTGATACAGCGGATCCTCAGTTCTGCCCGCAGTCAGCGTATTCCCCTCTTCACGCACCACCTCCCACAGCGCCTGGGCGGCGGTTGAAAGCGAGCGTTTCTTACGCTGCGCCAGCATCAGCTGACGCTCAACGACCGGCGTTAGCCGCTTGACCCGCAAATGGCTGCCCTGAGGCAGCGGTAGCGCCAGCGCCGGTAGTATGCTGATACCAATTCCTGACTCCACCATCGGAAACAGCGTCGCCGGATGCCCAATCTCCTGCACAATATTGGCGTCAATACCAAAGCGCGCCAGCGCGGCGTCAATCAGCGGCCGGCTGCCGGAGGCGTAGTCCTGCAATACCAG
Source organism: Klebsiella sp. 18074 (assembly GCF_902705905.1). Lineage (NCBI taxonomy): Bacteria > Pseudomonadati > Pseudomonadota > Gammaproteobacteria > Enterobacterales > Enterobacteriaceae > Klebsiella > Klebsiella sp. 18074. The sequence goes on from NZ_CACSIS010000009.1 coordinate 30,877, forward strand.
CCGCTGGTGCTGAAGATCCTGCCAGCTCACCGATGTCCTTTCGGCAAAAGGATGATCCTCCCGACATAAAAGCAAAAACGGCTCAGACAGGACCGTCTCACACTGCAAATCCGTCGCGACGCCGGGATCGATAACAATGCCAAAATCCACCTCTCCCTGGCGAATGCTCTCCAGAACCCACTGCTGAGGGCGATCGTGCAGCACAAAATCAATCTCCGGGTAACGCCGATTACTGTGGGCAATGCACTGAGGGATGAGGTGAGCGGAAATCGTCTGGCTGGCAGCAACCCGCACGGTTCCCGTCAGCTGCTGACCCACGCGTCCGGCATCGCGCAGCGTACTATTCAGCTCGTCCAGCAGCCGCTCAAGCCGACCCGCCAGCTGATGCCCCGCCTCCGTCAGCACCACCTCTCGGGTGGTTCTGTCGAGCAGTCGCACACCGGTCTGATGCTCCAGCTCCTTGACGCTATGGCTCACCGCCGACTGGCTGAGCCCAATCATCTCCCCTGCCCGACTGAAGCTTCTCGCCCTGGCGACGGTGACAAATACCTTTAACTGACGCAGTGAATAATTCATCTTTTTTATTCATGAATAGATGCAATAAATCAATTTTATTTCTCAAACTAAAAAAAGCACAATAGCGAAATCGATTTTCAGGAGCGATTATGAAATTTTTCCGCATTCTTGACCCATTTACCCTTACCCTCGTTACCGTCGTCCTGCTGGCCTCCTTTTTCCCGGCGCGCGGCGAATTTGTCCCCTTCTTTGAGCACCTCACCACCGCGGCCATTGCCCTGCTGTTCTTTATGCACGGCGCAAAGCTCTCCCGCGAGGCGATTATCTCCGGCGGCGGCCACTGGCGTTTGCATCTGTGGGTGATGTGCAGCACTTTTATCGTCTTCCCCGTTTTGGGGGTGCTGTTTGCGTGGTGGGCGCCGATAAACGTCGATCCAGCGCTCTATACCGGCTTTATTTATCTCTGCATTCTGCCCGCGACCGTGCAGTCAGCGATCGCCTTCACTTCACTGGCTGGCGGAAACGTAGCGGCGGCCGTATGTTCAGCCTCGGCATCGAGCCTGCTGGGAATTTTCATTTCACCGCTGCTGGTCGGGCTACTGATGAATCTGCACGGCGCCGGCGGCAGCCTGGAGCAGGTCGGCAAGATTATGCTGCAGCTTCTGCTGCCGTTCGTCCTCGGTCATCTGTCCCGTCCGTGGATTGGCGCATGGGTGGCGCGGCATAAAAAATGGATTTCAAAAACCGATCAGACCTCTATCCTGCTGGTCGTCTACTCGGCGTTTAGTGAGGCGGTGGTGAACGGTATCTGGCATAAAGTCGGCCTTGGCTCGCTGCTTTTCATCGTCGTCGTCAGCATCGTGCTGCTGGCCATCGTTATCGCCATTAACATCTTTGTTGCGCGCAAATGCGGCTTCAATAAAGCGGATGAAATTACCATTGTCTTCTGCGGATCGAAAAAGAGCCTGGCAAACGGGATCCCGATGGCCAATATTCTCTTTCCAACCTCGATTCTGGGGATCATGGTGCTGCCGCTGATGATTTTCCATCAGATCCAGCTGATGGTGTGCGCCGTGCTGGCACGACGCTATAAACGACAGGCGGAAGAGCGGCTGGCGCGTGAAAATGCCAGCGCGCCAGAGGCTTAACGCGGCTGCCTGAAGGGCTGAACCAGCTGGGTCAGCCCTTCGGTTTTAATCAATAAGGTTAACGCCATCAGCTCACCAAGATGCCCGGCGGGAAACTGCTCCTTACGGGCAAACCACAGCAAATACTCTTCAGGCACGTCAATCAAACGACGACCTTTATATTTGCCAAACGGCATTTCCGTATTGGCAATCTCGATAAGCCGTTCCTTATCCACGTTAATCTCCCAACAGCCGCAGCATTTCGGCCTCATCGATCACCGCAATACCCAGCTCCTGCGCTTTAGCCAGCTTCGACCCCGCCGCTTCCCCGGCAATCACCAGATCGGTTTTCTTTGATACGCTGCCCGCCACTTTCGCCCCCAGCGCCACCAGCCGCGCTTTGGCATCATCACGGGACAGCAGGCTCAGGCTGCCGGTCAGGACCACGGTTTTGCCGGCAAACGGGCTATCGATCTCTTCGGCATTCACCACCACCGGCGCGGGCCAGCGGACGCCCTCCGCGCGCAGCTGGGCGATAACCTCACGGTTGCTCTCTTCAGCAAAGAAATTACGCACGTGGGTAGCCACCACAATGCCGACGTCCGGCACCTTCTGCAGATCGTCAATGGATGCCTGCTCGAGCGCCTCAATCGTCGCAAAATGCGCCGCCAGCCCCGCGGCCGTTGCTTCGCCGACCTCACGAATGCCAAGCGCGTACAGGAAGCGGGCAAAGGTCGTCTCTTTCGATTTTTCCAGCGAATTGACCACGTTTTGCGCCGACTTTGGCCCCATGCGATCAAGGCCGGTGAGCTTACCCGGGCTTAAGCGGAACAGGTCGGCCGGCGTGTGCACGTACTCTTTCTCAACCAGCTGGTCGATGATCTTGTCGCCCATGCCCTCAACGTCTAACGCGCGACGGGAAACGAAGTGCTTTAAGGCCTCTTTACGCTGCGCGCCGCAAATTAATCCGCCGGTACAGCGCGTCACCACTTCGCCTTCCACGCGCTCAACGTCTGAATGACATACCGGGCAGTGGGTCGGGAAGAGGATTTCACGCGTATCTTCCGGACGTTCGGAGAGCACGACGTTAACCACCTGAGGAATAACGTCCCCGGCGCGGCGGATCACCACCTTATCGCCGATTCGCAGACCCAGGCGTTCAATTTCATCGGCGTTGTGCAGCGTGGCGTTACTCACCAGCACGCCAGCAACCTGAACCGGCTCGAGGCGCGCCACCGGCGTGATTGCTCCGGTACGGCCAACCTGGAACTCCACGTCGCGCACGAAGGTCATCTGCTCCTGAGCGGGGAACTTAAAGGCGACGGCCCAGCGCGGGGCGCGGGCGACAAAGCCGAGCTGCTCCTGAAGCGCCAGAGAATCCACTTTGATGACCACGCCGTCGATATCAAAACCTAACGTCGGGCGGTCCTCCTCAACCTTACGATAGTAAGTAAGTACTTCCTCTGGAGTGCGGCAGAGCGTTACGCGCTCGCTAACCGGCAATCCCCAGGCCTTAAACTGCTGCAGACGCCCGGAGTGACTCGCCGGCAGCTCGCCACCTTCCAGCGCACCCACGCCGTAGCAAAAGAAAGTAAGCGGTCGCTTCGCTGTGATCCGCGGGTCGAGCTGGCGCAGGGAACCTGCGGCCGCATTGCGCGGGTTAGCAAAGACCTTGCCGCCGCTGCGACGCGCCTCGTCGTTAATTTTTTCAAACCCGGCCTGCGGCAGGAACACCTCGCCGCGCACTTCCAGGCGCGCAGGAATATTGTCACCGCGCAGCTTCAGCGGGATCGCGCGAATCGTCCGCACATTAGAGGTAATATCCTCGCCGGTAGTGCCATCGCCGCGCGTTGCCGCCTGCACCAGCACGCCGTTTTCGTACAAAATACTCACCGCCAGTCCGTCCAGCTTCAGCTCGCAGCAGTAGACCAGATCGTCGCTGCTTTTCAGCCGGTCCTGAACGCGCTTGTTAAACGCGAGGAAGCTCTCTTCGTCAAAGACGTTATCCAGCGAAAGCATCGGTACTTCATGGCGAATCTGGCTAAAGGAGGCCAGCGGAGCCGCGCCCACGCGCTGAGTCGGCGAGTCGGAGACGATGAGTTCGGGATGCTCGGCTTCCAGCTCGCGCAGTTCGCGCATCAGCCGGTCATATTCCGCATCGGAAACTTCAGGGGTATCCATAACGTGGTACAGATATTCATGATGGCGAAGCGTGGTTCGCAGTTCAGTCAGTTTTTGTTCGATCGGTTCCATATCGCACCATCAATGATAAAAAACCCCCGACGGGCGGGGGTTCAGGATTGGGAGACGAAACGCAGGTCAGTGAATCAGGCGTTAGACTCTTTCACTTCACGAATACGGTCTTGATATTCACGCATTTTCTGCGGAGTCATCATCCGACGCTGATCGTCTAACACCACGCCACCGACTTCGTCAGCGATGTACTGTGCAGACTGCAGCATCAGCTTAAAGTTTTGCAGCTCGTCGCCGAAGGACGGCACCTGCATAAAGATAGTGACCCCAGGCGTCGTCATATCCGCCATGCTGTCCGGGTTAAAGGTACCGGGTTTCACCATATTCGCGAGGCTGAACAGGACCTGGCCGCTGCCGTCTGGGCTGAGATGACGATGGAAGATATTCATATCGCCAAATTTGAAGCCCGCCTGCTGGATGCTGTTGATCAACACTTCACCGTTGATCTGCGAGCCCTGATGCGCTGACACGTTCATCACGATGACCGTCTCTTTACGCTCTTTTGGCTGAGGGGCTGCCGGCGCGGGTTCCGCAATCGCCGGTTCAGGCGCTGGCTGAGTCGGTGCGGCGGCGGCTGGCTGGACCGGAGCAGGCTGCGGTGCGCTCTGTGCTACCGGCTGCTGAGGCGCCTGCGCTACGGGCTGATGCTGCACTGGCTGCTGCGGCGTTACCGGCTGATGCTGAGGCGCGCTGGTTTGCGGCTGCGGGGCCTGCGGCTGTTGATGGGCAGGCTGCGGCTGGCGAACGGGTTCTTCCGCACGCACGGGCGGCTGCGCCTGACGTTCGTAAGGCGGCTGATACTGGTGTTGCGGCGTCTGACGAGGTGCCTCTTGCTCCCCATTGTGACCATTTGGGGCGTGATTAACCCGATGAACGCGAACTTCACCTACGCCTTCAACATCGTCATCGAAGCCATCGCTTTCAGACTCTTCGTCATCGCGAGACTTCATACGTTTTAGTGGGCGATCGCGAAACATCGAGGAACGTTCTTTACGGCTGGTCCAGAAACCGTGTACCAGTAAAGCGATTATGGCGATCGCGCCAACAATGATTAATATCAGACGCAAATCCTGCATCATTATATTCTCTGTTGTTCTAACACCTTGCCACCACGGCAAACATTTACTTACTAAGAGTATTTGTCGATTACGCCGAGTGCAAGTGGGTCTACCGCTTTCACTACATAAAGATGAACTAAATCGTGCTTTTTGCTGCTTTTTCGAACATTTCCTAACTGGTTATTGTCTGGCAACCCGATAAAATAAGCGGGCATTCAGCCTGAATGCCAAAAAAGGAGCATCGCCTGACCATGGTTTCAACATCCCCCACTTCCCCGCGTAGCGGCGTTTACTATTTTTCGCAGGGCTGGAAACTGATCGGGCTGCCGGGGATTCGTCGTTTCGTATTTCTGCCTTTATTAGTCAATATTATCCTGATGGGCGGTGCCTTTTGGTGGCTGTTCACGCGCCTTGATAGCTGGATCCCCTCGCTGATGAGCCACGTGCCGGAATGGCTGAGCTGGCTCAACTATCTGCTGTGGCCGGTCATGGTCATCTCGATTCTGCTGGTCTTCGGCTACTTTTTCTCTACCATTGCCAACTGGATTGCCGCCCCGTTTAGCGGCCTGCTGGCGGAGCAACTGGAGGCGCGCCTAACCGGCGCCACGCCTCCCGACGTCGGCGTATTCGGCATCATGAAAGATGTTCCGCGCATCATGAAGCGTGAGTGGCAAAAGTTTTCCTGGTATCTGCCGCGCGCCATCATCCTGCTGATCCTGTACTTCATTCCAGGCATCGGCCAGACCGTGGCGCCGGTGCTGTGGTTCCTGTTCAGCGCGTGGATGCTGGCCATTCAGTACTGCGACTACCCGTTTGATAACCACAAGGTACCGTTTAAAACCATGCGTGAGGCGCTGCGTACGCGCAAAGTCACCAACATGCAGTTTGGCGCGCTGACCAGCCTGTTCACCATGATCCCGATCCTCAACCTCGTTATCCTGCCGGTGGCTATTTGCGGCGCAACGGCAATGTGGGTCGACTGCTATCGCCATAAACATGCGATGTGGAAATAGGCCCTGACGGATGAGCCAGGCCTATGGATGGGCCAAAAATCGCGACTTCGCGGCCCCTCATTTTCAGCGCTACCGGGCGATGGCTTATGCCGCGCCTTATTCCTTCTGGCTTGCCATTATTTCCCTTACGAATATAGATATGCTAAATCCTTACTTCCGCATATTCTTTAAGCGGGTATGCTGAAGCCGTACTCCCAAATTTCATACAGTTAAGGACGGGCCATGAGTAAGATTTTTGAAGATAACTCCCTGACTATCGGTCATACGCCGCTAGTCCGACTGAACCGAATCGGTAACGGACGCATCCTGGCAAAGGTTGAATCTCGCAACCCGAGCTTTAGCGTTAAATGCCGTATCGGTGCCAATATGATTTGGGATGCTGAAAAACGCGGAGTATTGAAAGCGGGCGTTGAGCTGGTAGAACCGACCAGCGGCAACACCGGTATCGCCCTCGCCTACGTCGCCGCAGCCCGCGGCTACAAGCTGACGCTGACCATGCCGGAAACCATGAGCATCGAACGCCGTAAGCTGCTGAAAGCGCTGGGAGCCAACCTGGTGCTGACCGAAGGCGCGAAAGGCATGAAAGGGGCGATTCAAAAAGCCGAAGAAATCGTTGCCAGCAACCCGGAAAAATATTTGCTGCTACAGCAGTTCAGCAATCCGGCAAACCCGGAAATCCATGAAAAGACCACCGGCCCGGAAATCTGGGAAGATACCGATGGTCAGGTTGACGTCTTTATCTCCGGCGTCGGCACCGGCGGTACGCTGACCGGCGTAAGTCGCTACATTAAAGGCACCAAGGGCAAAAAAGATCTGATTACCGTTGCGGTCGAGCCGACCGATTCACCGGTAATCGCTCAGGCGCTGGCAGGTCAGGAGCTCAAGCCAGGCCCGCACAAAATTCAGGGGATCGGCGCCGGCTTTATTCCAGGCAACCTCGATCTGAAGCTGGTCGATAAAGTCGTGGCTATCACCAACGAAGAGGCTATTTCGACCGCCCGTCGCCTGATGGATGAAGAAGGTATCCTCGCCGGTATCTCCTCCGGTGCTGCCGTCGCCGCCGCGCTTAAGCTGCAGGAAGATGAGGCCTTTACCAATAAGAATATAGTGGTTATCCTACCATCTTCTGGTGAGCGTTATTTAAGCACAGCCCTGTTCGCCGATCTCTTCACCGAGAAAGAACTGCAACAGTGATGCCAGCTTGTAAGTATCGTGTAAAAAAGCACCTTTTTAGGTGCTTTTTTGTGGCATACGTCAAAGTTTTACCCCTCCTGGCATTGATTCACCGCGTAGGGTCTGGTATTTAACCAGCACATTTATTTTGATGCGCGAAATTATTCAGAATTGGATTTCCATAAGCTGAATCGATTTTATGATTTGGTTCAAGTCTTCCTTTCGCGGCATAATGTTTAATGACGTGCCAGACGTCAACGGCCAGATGGTCCTCACAGCGGTTCACCGCTGCCGACACCTTAGCCAGACACGTAACGCCGGCGCTAACAATACAGGCTAAAGCCTGGCCGTTAGGCTAGACTTTAGGTCCACAACACTAAACCTATAAGTTGGGGAAATATAATGTTCCAGCAAGAAGTTACCATTACCGCTCCGAACGGTCTGCACACCCGCCCTGCTGCTCAGTTTGTTAAAGAAGCTAAAGGCTTTACTTCTGAGATCACTGTTACCTCCAACGGCAAAAGCGCCAGCGCCAAAAGCCTGTTCAAACTGCAAACTCTGGGTCTGACTCAGGGTACCGTCGTCACCATCTCCGCTGAAGGCGAAGATGAGCAGAAAGCAGTTGAGCATCTGGTAAAACTGATGGCTGAACTCGAATAAGTTCACGGGTTCTTTTTAATATCAGTCACAAGTAAGGTAGGGTTATGATTTCAGGCATTTTAGCATCCCCGGGTATCGCTTTCGGTAAGGCTCTCCTGCTGAAAGAAGACGAAATTGTCATCGACCGGAAGAAAATTTCTGCCGATAAGGTTGAGCAGGAAATTGAACGTTTCCTGAGCGGCCGCACCAAGGCCTCCGCCCAGCTGGAGGTCATCAAAACCAAAGCTGGTGAAACTTTCGGTGAAGAAAAAGAAGCCATCTTCGAAGGGCACATCATGCTGCTGGAAGATGAGGAGCTTGAGCAGGAAATCATAGCCCTGATTAAAGATAAGCACATGACTGCCGACGCGGCAGCTAATGAAATTATCGAAGGCCAGGCTATTGCTCTGGAAGAGCTCGATGATGAATACCTGAAAGAGCGTGCGGCTGACGTACGCGATATTGGTAAGCGCCTACTGCGTAACATCCTCGGCCTGGCTATCATCGATCTGAGCGCGATTCAGGATGAAGTCATTCTGGTTGCCGCCGATCTTACCCCGTCAGAAACCGCACAGCTGAACCTGAACAAGGTGCTGGGCTTTATCACCGACGCGGGCGGCCGTACTTCCCACACCTCCATCATGGCGCGCTCCCTTGAGCTGCCGGCAATTGTCGGCACCGGTAGTGTGACCACGCAGGTGAAAAACGGCGACTATCTGGTTCTTGACGCGGTCAACAACCAGGTACTGGTTAACCCAAGCAACGAACAAATTGAAGAGCTGCGCGATCTGCAAGCTCAGGTCGCTGAAGAGAAAGCCGAGCTGGCGAAGCTGAAAGATCTGCCGGCCATCACGCTCGACGGCCACCAGGTTGAAGTGTGCGCCAACATCGGTACCGTTCGCGATATCGACGGCGCTGAACGTAACGGCGCGGAAGGCGTAGGCCTGTACCGTACCGAATTCCTGTTCATGGACCGTGATGCGCTGCCGACTGAAGAAGAACAGTTCGCCGCCTACAAAGCGGTAGCTGAAGCGTGCGGCTCTCAGGCTGTTATCGTTCGCACCATGGATATCGGTGGCGATAAAGAGCTGCCGTACATGAACTTCCCGAAAGAAGAGAACCCGTTCCTCGGCTGGCGAGCCGTGCGTATCGCAATGGATCGTAAAGAGATCCTGCGTGACCAGGTTCGCGCCATCCTGCGTGCCTCTGCTTTCGGTAAGCTGCGCATCATGTTCCCGATGATCATCTCTGTCGAAGAAGTGCGTGCGCTGAAGAAAGAGATTGAAATCTATAAGCAGGAACTGCGTGACGAAGGTAAAGCATTTGACGAAACAATCGAAGTTGGCGTGATGGTTGAAACACCGGCCGCTGCCACGATTGCTCGTCACTTAGCGAAGGAAGTTGATTTCTTTAGTATCGGAACCAATGATTTAACGCAGTATACTCTGGCAGTTGACCGTGGTAATGATATGATTTCACATCTTTACCAGCCAATGTCACCATCCGTCCTGACGCTGATTAAGCAAGTTATTGATGCTTCTCACGCTGAAGGCAAATGGACCGGCATGTGTGGTGAGCTTGCGGGCGATGAACGTGCTACACTTCTGTTGCTGGGTATGGGGCTGGACGAATTCTCTATGAGCGCCATTTCCATCCCGCGCATCAAGAAGATTATTCGTAACACGAACTTCGAAGATGCGAAAGTATTAGCAGAGCAGGCTCTTGCTCAACCGACAACGGACGAGTTAATGACGCTGGTTAACAAGTTCATTGAAGAAAAAACAATCTGCTAATCCATAAGATGCGCGGCCCAAATTACTGCTTAGGAGAAGATCATGGGTTTGTTCGATAAATTGAAATCTCTGGTTTCTGATGACAAAAAAGACACCGGAACTATTGAGATTATTGCTCCGCTCTCTGGCGAGATCGTTAACATCGAAGACGTGCCGGATGTGGTTTTTGCAGAAAAAATTGTGGGTGATGGCATCGCCATCAAGCCTACCGGCAACAAAATGGTTGCGCCGGTAGACGGCACCATCGGTAAAATCTTTGAAACCAACCATGCGTTCTCTATCGAATCCGATAGCGGCATCGAGCTGTTCGTTCACTTCGGTATTGATACCGTTGAGCTGAAAGGCGAAGGCTTCAAGCGTATTGCTGAAGAAGGCCAGCGCGTGAAAATCGGTGACCCGGTTATCGAATTTGACCTGCCGCTGCTGGAAGAGAAAGCCAAGTCTACCCTGACTCCGGTTGTTATCTCCAACATGGACGAGATCAAAGAGCTGATCAAACTGTCCGGTAGCGTGACCGTGGGTGAAACTCCGGTTATTCGCATCAAGAAGTAATTCTTGCCGCAGAAAAATGGCGCCTCTGGCGCCATTTTTTTTATCTCAGCATCGCCTAATCCGGCCGTTATCCTCTTCCCGGCGCGGGGAGGATCAGCTCATCGCTACCGTGCTCCGCGGTCCAGGTCATCACCGCCAGCACCCGCTGCGCCGCTGCGCGCGTCGCGTCACCTAACGCCTGTCCGCTCACTAAACCGCTGATCAGCTCGGCGCAGAAAAGGTCGCCCGTTCCCTTCAGATCCGTTTCTACCCGCGGATGGATAACCACCTCCACCGACTCTGCCGTCACTACCAGCACATTCATGGTGGCACTATCGAGGCCCGGCGCGCTGGTGATAACCACCCATTTCAGCGTTTCGGACAGCAGGCTACGCGCGGCATTCACCGCCTCCTGCTGGCTGCGGCAGGACATCCCGCTGAGCGTTTCCAGCTCAAAGAGGTTAGGCGTGATCCCCTGGGCCAGCGGCAGCAGATGGCGACGGTAGGCCTCCGGGATTTCGGCCTTAACGTAAATGCCGCTGTCAACGTCGCCGATCACCGGATCGACCAGAATACACAGCTCAGGGTGGCTATCGCGGATCCGCATCAGCCACTGCGCCAGCCGCTCAATCTGCACCGCGCTCCCCATATAGCCTGCGGTAACCGCCCGCAGCTCGCGTAGCGCATCGCGCTCTTCCAGCGCGCGCAGATAGCCAACGAACCACTCATCAGGGATCACTCCGCCGTAGTACGTATCGTAGTGCGGCGTATTGCTGAACAGCACCGTCGGCACCGCCATGACCCGCAGGCCGTGCTGTTCAATTGCCGGTACCGCGATGCTGTTACCCACGCTGCCGTAAACGACCTGCGACTGCACGGCAACGATATCGACCTGCAGCGCCCGACTTTTGTCATTGAAGAGCACCGATTGTATTTCGTCTTGCTGGCCCATCCCGTCTCCTCCCGCTGGACAGCGGGTTATACCCTGATTATTATTCGTCTTATGCTAAAATTCATTTTGTCATAGGTCAATAATGTTCGCCGGAAAAACCGCCAATGATATCTTCGATAACATCCGTCATCTGGTGCAGAGCGGAACGTTACAACCCGGTGACATGCTGCCTCCGGTTCGCGAGCTGGCTACCAGACTCGCCGTTAACCGCAATACCGTCGCCGCGGCCTATAAGCGGCTGGTGACCTCCGGCCTGGCCGTAAGCCAGGGGCGCAACGGTACGGCAATCAGAGCCCCCGGCGCGCCAATGGTGCTAGAAGGCAGCGCCCAGGGCTGCGCGTTAAACGATATTTCCGGCGGCAACCCCGACCCACGGCGTCTCCCCGACCTCACCCGCTACCTCCCTGGCCTCAGCCCGGCTCCGCGCCTGTACGGCAGCGCCGCCGTCGACCCGAAGCTGGCCCGCTGGGCGCACGACTGGGTGCAAAAAGACGTGAGAGCTGAGAGCGAAATCAACCTCACCAGCGGCGCGATTGACGCCCTGGAGCGACTCCTGTGCGCGCTGCTGCTGCCCGGCGATCGGGTGGTGGTGGAAGACCCCTGCTTTCTCAGCAGCATCAACATGCTGCGCTATGCCGGTTTTAACGCCTGTCCGGTGCCGGTCGATATCGAAGGCATACAGCACGCCGCGCTGGAGGAGGCGTTACGCCAGGGCGCCAGGGCGGTAATTATCACTCCGCGTGCGCACAATCCCACCGGCTGCAGCCTGAGCGAGGCGCGGGCCGCGGCGATCCGCGAAATCCTGGCCCGCTACCCGCAGGTGCTGGTCATTCTCGACGACCATTTTGCGCTGCTCTCCTCCACGCCGTGGCACTCTCCTCTGCCCGAGGAGACCCGGCGCTGGGCGCTGATCCGCTCGATGTCAAAGGCCCTGGGACCCGACTTGCGGCTGGCGGTTGTCGCCAGCGATCCCACCACCTCAGCGGCGCTGAGGCTGCGCCTCAACTCGGGCAGCCAGTGGGTCAGCCACCTGCTGCAGGATTTGGCGCTGGCCTGTCTGAATGATCGTGCGTTTACTGCCTCCCTGGCGCAAACCCGCCGCGCCTACCGCCAGGGTAATGAAAGGCTGGCCAGCGCCCTTACCCGCCGCGGTATCGATAACCCTGGCCCCGGCGATGGCCTGAACTTTTGGCTTCCGCTGTCGGCGCCGAGCCAGCCGCTTGCGCTACGCCTGGCCCGCGCCGGTTGGCTGGTGCGCGAAGGCGAGCCCTTTGGCATTCGCGCGCCGTCGTATGGATTACGGCTCTCGCTCGCCGCCCTCACTCCTGATGAGATTGACCGGCTGGCCGGGGATCTCCATCACGCGATCCTCCCACACAAACCAGAGTCAATATCATGTCAAACCCGCAGCTAAAAGCGGCCATCGAAGCCTGCGACCGGGCTATCTCGCAGGAAGACTACGCTACCTTAATGGCTTACTACGCGGAAGACGCCGTGCTGGTCGTTAAGCCGGGAATGGTGGTCAGGGGCAAAGAGAATATCCGCAAGGCTTTCGTCGCAATTGCCGACTATTTTCAGCATCGGCTGATCGTCACCCAGGGAAAAATGGAGATTATTGAAGGCGCGGGAAACGCGCTGGTGATAATGGAAACGCGGCTGGATATCCCCACTGCGGAGGGCGGTTCAACACAGGTCACGCGCCGCGCGACCTATGTTTTCCAGCTGCAGAACGATCGCTGGCTCTGCAGCGTTGATAACTCCTACGGCACCGATCTGCTGGACCAGCCGCCGGTTTAAATCCCTGCGCCCTGGGCAAAGTGCTCTTCGCCAAACACGCCGGTGGAGAGGTAGCGATCGCCGCGATCGCAAACGATCGCTACCACCACCGCCCCAGGATTTTCCCGGGCAATACGCAGCGCGCCGGCCACCGCACCGCCGGAGCTTACGCCGCAAAAAATGCCTTCCCGGGTAGCCAGCATGCGCATGGTGTTTTCCGCATCCTGCTGATGAATATCCAGCACCGCGTCCACCAGCGAGGCGTTAAAAATGCCCGGCATATACTCTGCCGGCCAGCGGCGGATGCCCGGGATGCTGCTCCCCTCCTCCGGCTGCAGGCCGACAATACTCACCGGCTTATGCTGTTCGCGCAGGAATCGTGAAACGCCGGTAATCGTCCCGGTCGTCCCCATGCTGGAGACAAAATGGCTGATGCGCCCCTCGGTCTGCTGCCAAATTTCCGGCCCGGTGGTGGTGTAGTGCGCGTAGGGATTGTCGGGATTATTGAACTGATCCAGCAGCCTGCCTTCGCCACGCTGCGCCATCTCGGCGGCGAGGTCGCGCGCGCCTTCCATTCCCTGCTCTTTGGTGACCAAAATCAGCTCGGCGCCGTATGCCCGCATGGCGGCGCGGCGCTCCTGGCTCATATTATCGGGCATCAGCAGCTTCATCTGATAGCCTTTCAGCGCCGCAATCATCGCCAGCGCGATGCCGGTATTGCCGCTGGTCGCTTCAATCAGCACGTCCCCGGGCGCGATTTCGCCACGTTTTTCCGCCTCGACGATCATCGAAAGCGCGGCGCGGTCCTTAACGGAACCCGCCGGGTTATTGCCTTCCAGTTTGACCCAGATTTCGCTGCCGTTGTCCGGCCCCAGGCGCTGCAGTTTAACCAGAGGAGTATTGCCGATGGTTTGTTCTAATGTATTCACGGTTTTTACCCAATAAAAAGGCCGGGGTCTGAGTTTACCCGGCCTGCAAACGTCCCCGGACGGCGTTGCATCCGGGCTACCTAATCCTTGCCGTCGCCTGAACGACGATAAACTGAGGGTTAAGCTATCAGGCAGATTCTGCCAGAGCAAGTTCCTCGCGCGGCTCGATGCGCTCTTTGCCGTTGTACAGGCGCGCGTTTTGCAAGCCGACAAACAGACGTTCGCCGCGATACGGCGCGTCGTCGCCGGGCAGGACCACGGTCAGCGGCTCGTCATACCACCCCAGCGGCTGCACGACTAATTGGGTGTAGTGGCCTTTCGGGCTGGCTTCCAGAACCTGTACCGGCAGCGGTGAATCAAGGCTGGTACGGCGGCTGATATCGACCTCCCACGGACGCAGGAACAGATCGACCGGCCCCTGATACGCCGGGGTATAGCCCAACGGCCAGCGGTGTGCGCCAACGTGGAACTGGCCGCCGCGGATGGTCCCCTTCAGGCGGTTAACTTCGCCCATAAACTCCAGCACGAAGCGGGTAGAAGGTTCGCGCCAGACCCGTTCCGGGGCGTCGGCCTGCTCGATGCTGCCCTGGCTCATGACCACCACGCGATCGGCGACTTCCATCGCCTCTTCCTGATCGTGGGTCACAAACACGCTGGTAAACTTGAGCTCCTCATGCAGCTGACGCAGCCAGCGGCGGAGCTCTTTACGCACCTGGGCATCCAGCGCGCCGAAGGGCTCATCAAGCAGCAGAATCTGCGGCTCAACGGCCAGCGCGCGCGCAAGGGCCACGCGCTGTTTCTGACCGCCGGAGAGCTGCGCCGGATAGCGATCGGCAAGATGCGCCAGCTGCACCATTTCCAGCAGCTTCGTCACCTTAGCCTTGATCCCGGCGGCGTTCGGCCGTTCGCGGCGCGGCAGCACCGTCAGGCCAAAGGCGATATTGTCGAATACCGTCATATGACGGAACAGCGCGTAGTGCTGGAACACAAAGCCCACTTTGCGATCGCGGGCGTGCACGCGGCTCACGTCGGTGCCGTGAAAGCGAATATGGCCGCTGGACTGATTCTCCAGGCCGGCAATGATGCGCAGCAGCGTCGTTTTCCCGGAGCCTGACGGCCCCAGCAGCGCGACCATCTGTCCGGAAGGGATATCCAGCGAGATATCATTCAGCACCAGGGTGCGACCAAAAGATTTCTTAATATTGGCAATCTCAATGCTCATGATTTCCCTCCAGCTGCGCGCGTTTTTCCTGATTGGCCAAACGCCATTGCACTAAACTTTTCAAAAACAGGGTCAAAATAGCCATTAACGTCAGCAGGGCTGCGGCGGTAAATGAACCCACGGTATTGTAATCCTGCTCCAACAGCTCAATTTGCAGCGGCAGCGACAGCGTCTCGCCGCGAATTGACCCGGAGACCACCGACACCGCGCCGAACTCGCCGATGGCGCGCGCGTTGGTCAGCACCACGCCGTACAGCAGCGCCCAGCGAATATTGGGCAGCGTGACCCGACGGAACATCTGCCAGCCCGACGCGCCGAGCAGAATCGCCGCCTCATCTTCGTTGCTGCCCTGGCTCATCATCACCGGCACCAGCTCGCGCACCACAAACGGACAGGTCACGAAGATCGTTGCCAGCACCATGCCCGGCCAGGCAAACATAATTTGCAGGTTATGCTCATCCAGCCAGCCACCAAGCGGGCCGTTAGAGCCGTAAAACAGTAGATAGACCAGTCCCGCCACTACCGGCGAAACGGCAAAAGGGATATCCAGCAGCGTCAGCAGAAGCTGGCGGCCAGGGAAGGTAAAGCGCGTCACCAGCCAGGCCAGCAGCGTACCGAATACCAGGTTCACCGGGACCGTAATCAGCGCAATCATCACCGTCAGCCAGATCGCGTGTAGCATATCCGGGTCGGCGAGGTTTTGCAGGACCGGCATCAGGCCTTTACTAAAGGCCTGAACGAAGATGTAAACCATCGGCACGATAAGAATGAAGCCGGAAACCAGTATCCCGGTACCAATCAGAAACCATTTTCCCCAGTTGATGCGGGGCGTGTCGTAACGCTTCAATTGAGTAACTTCCGCCATTAGTGACCTACCACACGTCGACCAAAGCGACTTTGCAGGGTGTTGATGGAAAACAGCAGCAGCAGCGAGGCGGCCAGGATCACCGAGGCGATTGCGCTCGCCGCCGGGTAGTCAAACTCCTGCAGACGCACAAAAATCATCAGCGAGGTGACTTCCGTCTTCCACGCGATATTTCCGGCGATAAAGATAACCGCCCCGAACTCACCCAGGCTGCGGGTAAATGACAGGGCAACGCCGGCCAGCAGTGCCGGAGAGAGCTCCGGAAGCACGACTTTACGGAAGCTCTGCAGACGCGTGGCGCCCAGCGTTTCCGCGGCCTCTTCGTATTCAGGGCCCAGCTCTTCCAGCACCGGCTGAACGGTACGCACCACGAACGGGATGCTGGTAAAAGCCATCGCCACCGCAATACCCAGCCAGGTATAGGTGACCTTGATATCAAACTTCGCCAACCACTCGCCGTAAAAACCGTTGACCGAAAACAGCGACGCCAGGGTCAGGCCCGCTACCGCCGTCGGCAGCGCAAAGGGCAGATCGATCAGCGCATCGAGCAGCGTGCGGCCGGGAAAGCGGTAGCGCGTCAGGATCCACGCCATCAGCAGGCCAAACACGCCGTTAAAAATAGAGGCCACAAAGGCCGACAGCAGCGTCACCTTATACGCGGCAACCACCTGCGGGTTGGTAACAACATCCCAGTACTGTCCCCAGCTCATCTGCGCCAGCTGCATCACCAGCGCGCTCAGAGGAAGCAGCAGAATTAAACAGACAAACAGCAGGCTGGTGCCGAGGCTCAGGGTAAAGCCCGGCAGCACGCGCTTAGAGGCAACAGCAAACATTACTTACGCCCCGCCGCCAACAGTTTGTCCAGCTCACCGCCGCTGGCAAAATGCGTTTTCATGACCTGCGGCCAGGATCCAAACTTGTCCTCAACGCGGAACAGTTCAGTCTGGGGGAATTTATCCTTCAGCGTTTCCATCACCTGCGGGTTGTTCACGCGGTAGTAGTAGTCGGTGATGATCGTCTGCGCCTGCGGGCTGTAGAGCCAGTTCAGGTAGGCTTTTGCCGCCTTCTCCGTGCCGTTGGCCTTGACGTTTTTATCCACCCACGCCACCGGGAATTCGGCAAGAACGTTGGTTTTCGGTACCACCACCTCAAACCCCTGCGCTTCATACTGCTTGCGGATGTTGTTCACTTCCGATTCGAAGCTAATCAGCACATCGCCCAGTCCGCGCTCCGCGAAGGTGGTGGTCGCGCCGCGGCCGCCGGTATCAAACACTTCGACATTTTTCAGGAACTGGGTCATGAACTGCTCGGTTTTAGCTTTATCGCCGCCGTCGGCTTTATCCGCTGCGCCCCATGCGGCTAAATAGGTGTAGCGCGCGTTGCCCGACGTTTTCGGGTTAGGGAAGATAAGCTTCACGTCGGAACGAACGAGATCGTTCCAGTCATGGATGTTTTTCGGGTTCCCTTTGCGCACCAGGAAGCCCATCGTGGAGTAGAACGGCGAGCTGTTGTTCGGCAGGCGGCTCTGCCAGTCGGCCGGGATCAGGTTGCCTTTGTCATGCAGGACCTGCACGTCGGTCACCTGGTTATAGGTCACCACGTCGGCTTTTAAGCCCTGTAGGATCGCCAGCGCCTGCTTTGACGAGCCGGCGTGGGACTGCTTAATCGTCAGCTTATCGCCGGCGTTATCTTTCGCCCACTGCTGTTCAAACGGCGGGTTAAGGGCGGCAAACAGCTCGCGAGAAACATCGTAGGAACTGTTCAGCAATTCAGTCGCCTGAGCCTGCGCAACCAGCAGCACAGAAGCAGCCAGCGCCAGGTATCCTTTGTTCAGTGATTTAACGGCCATTGCGCACCCTTATAAGATTGATGACTTTCATATGGTCATAATATTTATAACGCGTACCAAAGGAGTAACGGTTTTATATACCGTTTGGCGATTTGGAAGTAGAAAAGAGAATAAGGGCTTTGAAAACCGCGGCCGGCGGCAACGTTAAAAAGAGGCAAACATTGATAGCAGCCCTCCCCGCGGGGGAGAGGGCGATGGCGCAGGAAGATCTACAGCGCCAGAATACGATCCACGGACGGCGCGAAATAATAGCCGCCGGTTACCGGTTTGGTAAAGCGCAGCATAGCGTCGCGCTTGCCGTCGGTATCGCCAAACATGCTCAGCAGCTGCTGTTCAATGTTGTAGATACGGGCGCAGTAGGCGCAGAAATAGAGGCCGTGCGTGCCGCTGGCGGTACCGTACGGCAGGCTCTGGCGCACAATCTTCAGCCCTTTGCCGTCCTCTTTCAGGTCAACGCGGCTGAGATGCGAGGTCTCCGGGCGATCGTCGCCGTCAATCTCTTCATTGGCCTCTTTGGTCCGGCCAATCATCATCTCCTGATCCGGAACGCTCATGCGGTTTAGCTGCTTGAGGTTGTGCTCCCAGCGCTGAACGAAGACGTAGCTCCCGCCCGCATCGACGCCATCTTTGATAATGGCGACATCACGGCGCGTCTCTTCGCCGGCCGGGTTTTCGGTACCGTCGACAAAGCCGCTGAGGTCACGCTCTTCGATCCAGCGGAAGCCGTGGACTTCCTCTTTGACCTCAACGATGCCGCCAAACGCTGCCATTGCCGCCTGGGCAACGGAGAAGTTCACTTCATGACGAGCGGACAGGATATGAATCAGCAGATCGTACTGAGTCGATGGCGCCAGGCCTTTTCCGTAAACGGGAAACTCTTTTAGCTCTTCGGCACCCACGCCGCCGCTCAGCTCGCGCCAGACGTTATTGCCAAAGGCAATGGCCGCCCCCAGCTGCGCGTCCGGGAATTTAGCCTGGAAGGTGGCTAACTTATCGATAAAGTTTTTGCTGGCTTCACGCAGGGCGTTAACGTCCCCTTTTACATTGGCTTCAATCCAAATCGCCGCACGGCAATGTTCCGGCAAAATGCCGCTCTGAACCTGAGACATCGCTCCTCCTGAAATGAGACAACCACAACGCTGTGGCGCTTTAAACGCGACTATTGTACGCGTTTTTCCCCGCCGTCGTGTCTCTCCAGATCAAATTAGCGGCGCCAGGTGATTTTACCGATTTTCCAGTTTTTCAGCGTATCGTCTGAAGGCATCAGCTCTTCCGGGCCGCTCCAGTGGCCGGTGAAGGCGTAGCTGATATGCTGGCTGCCCTGCGCCTGACACTCGACCACCGCGCCGTTGTCGCTGCTGGCCTTCTGACAGTTGCCGAACGCTTTGCTGTACAGCTCGCTGAACGGAGTCCCTACCTGCACGCCGCTCTCGGTTTTGATTTCGCTGTCGCGCACGTCGATGCGGCTGATGGTGCCGTTCTCGCCGTTAATCGTCATCACCACCTTGTCGTCCTTCAGCGCCTCAAAGTAGCGCACGATATTGCCGTTGGCGGTTTTCATGCCGCTGCGCAGGCGGTAGCCGCCGCCGAGCGCGTCGCTGATGGCCTGTTCATTCAGCGGCGTGGCGGCCGTCAGATTACCCACCCCCTGCTCGGTGACCTCCATGGAGGAACCAAACCAGTTCCACGGCAGGGCCCCGGACCAGTTGACCGCACTCATCGTCGAGCAGCCGGTTAACGCCAGCGGAAGCGCGCAAAGAAGTAAACGTAGCGATTTCATGAGATCGTCCTTTCCTGTTAATTTGACGCCTGTTGGAGTGCGAGATCGGCAAAAAGTGCCGTTAAACCTGCTCTTGCTGGAAACAGGCTCTCAGCCGACGGCTGCTTAGCAGCCACCACAGCGCATAAATATCCGCTACCAGCAGGCCGATGGTCAGGGCCGAAGGCGACTCGCCGCCCAGCCACAGCACCGGCTGCCAGATAAGCAGCAGCGCCTGAGAGAGCACCAGCAGCCAGCGTATCAGCGGCCAGAAGCGGGGAAAGCGCTGCCGCTGGCCGCTGACGATAAACGCCAGTACCGCCGGTATTCCGGGCAGCAGCCCAAGCCAGAAGTTGTCATGATCGGGGTAGAACAGATTCAGCAGAGCATCGCCCTGCTGCCGCGACGCCCCGGCCATAATAAACAGCACCCAGGTTCGCGCCTGCAGCAGCAGCACGCACCAGAAGAGGAACGGCAGCCTTAGCCGGCCGTGCGCATCAAAATCGGCGGGGATGAGCTCAGTATTCTTCATCTTCAATCAAACGCTTACCCAGGCTGAGCACGTCCGCATATTCGTAGCCAAGCCGTTCATACATGCCCTGCACGACCTCGTTGTCTTCGCGGATCATGATATTAATTTTTGGGCAGCCGCGGGCGGTGAGTTTTTTTTCCAGCCGGTTAAGCAGCGCGTTGGCGATTCCGCGTCCGCGATACTCCGGATGAACGCCGAGATAGTAAGCCGAACCGCGATGGCCATCGTAGCCGCCCATCACCGTGCCCACAACCTCACCGTTAACCTCGGCAACCAGAAACAGGCTGACATCGTGATTAACCTTACGCTCGATGTCCATTTCCGGGTCATTCCACGGGCGCAGAAGCTCGCAGCGCTCCCAGAGAGTTATCACCTCTTCAAAATCCTGCTGGCGAAAAACGCGTATCTCCATGGTATTCCCCATCTTTTAGGCATAAAAAAAGTGATTATGGCGTGATTATGTCCGATAGCCAATATCAGGCGAAATTAACCTCAAAAAATGACATAATATGACCTTGTCACGTATTGAAATGAAAAGTAAAACAATTCTTATTATGAAAGGTCGTAACGGAAAACACGATACGATATAACATTGGGTACCACTTGTTTGTAATTCAGGCCGAATGAGCACTTTTAAACCATTAAAAATACTTGCTTCGCGCCGCCAGGTGCTGAAAGCCGGGCTGGCTGCCGTAACCCTTAGCGGGATTGCCTCGCAGGCCAGCGCAAAAGAACAGCCGTTGACGACGTCCAATGGGCACAGTAAGCCGGCCGCAAAAAAAGCGGGCGCGAAGCGCGTCGTGATGCTCGACCCGGGACACGGCGGTATTGATACCGGCGCTATCGGCCATAACGGCTCCAAAGAGAAACACGTCGTGCTGGCGATTGCCAAAACCGTGCGCAGCATTCTGCGCAGTAACGGCATCGACGCGCGCCTGACGCGCACTGGCGATACCTTTATTCCGCTGTACGACCGCGTGGAAATTGCCCATCAGCACGGTGCGGATCTGTTTATGTCTATTCACGCCGACGGCTTTACTAACCCCAGCGCCGCCGGGGCGTCCGTGTTTGCCCTCTCCAACCGTGGCGCCAGTAGCGCAATGGCGAAATACCTCTCCGATCGCGAAAACCGCGCCGACGAGGTTGCGGGCAAAAAGACCACCGCGAAAGATCATCTGCTACAGCAGGTGCTGTTCGATCTGGTCCAGACGGATACCATCAAAAATAGCCTGACGCTGGGCTCACATATCCTGAAAAATATTAAGCCGGTGCATAAGCTGCACAGCCGCAACACCGAACAGGCGGCCTTCGTCGTGCTGAAGTCGCCGTCGATTCCGTCGGTGCTGGTCGAGACCTCATTTATTACCAATCCGGGCGAGGAAAAGCTGTTAGGTACCACCGCGTTTCGGCAGAAAATCGCCAGCGCCATTGCCTCCGGCATCATCGGCTACTTCCACTGGTTCGATAACCAAAAAGCCCACTCAAAGAGACGTAAATGAAGCCCGACGTGCAACAGGTTAAACGCTATCTCCTCCAGCTGCAGGACGCTATCTGCCGGCAGCTCAGCGCCCTCGACGGCCAGCCGTTTATCGAAGATAGCTGGCAGCGCGAAGGCGGCGGCGGCGGACGTAGCCGGGTGCTGCGGGAAGGCGCTATCTTTGAGCAGGCCGGAGTCAACTTTTCTCATGTTCACGGCGACGCCATGCCGGCTTCGGCCACGGCTCATCGCCCGGAGCTGGCTGGCCGTAGCTTTGAAGCGCTGGGCGTTTCGCTGGTGGTTCACCCGCGCAGTCCCTACGTGCCGACCAGCCACGCCAACGTGCGCTTTTTCATCGCCGAAAAGCCCGGCGCGGACCCGGTGTGGTGGTTTGGCGGCGGTTTCGATCTGACCCCCTACTACGGTTTTGAAGAGGACGCTCGCCACTGGCACCGCACCGCGCGCGACCTGTGCCAGCCGTTTGGCGAAGGGGTCTATCCGCGCTACAAAAAGTGGTGCGATGACTACTTCTTCCTCAGGCACCGCAACGAGCAGCGCGGCATTGGCGGCCTGTTCTTTGACGATTTAAATACCCCGGACTTTGACCACTGCTTCAGCTTTATGCAGGCCGTGGGCAATGGCTACACCGATGCGTATCTGCCGATCGTTGAGCGGCGTAAAGCGATGGCGTACGGCGAGCGGGAGCGTCAGTTTCAGCTCTATCGTCGCGGGCGCTACGTTGAGTTCAATCTGGTATGGGATCGCGGGACGCTATTTGGCCTGCAGACCGGCGGACGCACGGAGTCGATTCTGATGTCGATGCCGCCGCTGGTGCGTTGGGAGTATGACTACCAGCCGCAAGAAGGCAGCCCGGAGGCTGCCCTGAGCGACTTTATCAAAGTCAAAGAGTGGATTTAAACCCAGCCCCGGTCATCCGGGGCTGCGTTCATTACAGCGGCTGAGTTTGCGCTTCCACTACCGCCAGCGCCACCATATTGACAATGCGGCGAACGGAGGCAATCGGCGTCAGAATATGCACCGGTTTTGCCACCCCCATCAGCACCGGCCCAACGGTCACCCCTTCGGAGCTCGAAACCCGCAGCAGGTTGTAGCTAATGCGCGCGGCTTCCATATTCGGCATCACCAGAATGTTAGCCGCCCCTTTCAGCGGGCTGTCCGGCATCCGATCGTGGCGAATACTTTCGACCAGCGCGGCATCGCCGTGCATTTCGCCATCGATCATCAGATCCGGCGCGCTCGCCTTCACCAGCTCCAGGGTCTTGCGCATTTTGCTCGCTGACGGGCAGTTGGCGGAGCCGAAGTTAGAGTGCGACAGCAGCGCAACGCGCGGCTCGATACCGAAGCGGCGCACGCTCTCCGCCGCCATCAGGGCGATTTCAGCCAGCTGCTCCGGCGTCGGATCGTGGTTGACGTAGGTATCGGCAATGAAAGTGTTACCGCTCGGCAGTAGCAGCGCGTTCATCGCCCCCGCCGTGTTTACGCCGTCACGATAGCCAAACAGCGGCTGAACCACGGCGTAGTGCTCATGGTAATCACCGATGGTGCCGCAGATCATTGCATCCGCCTCGCCGCGATGGACCATGATCGCGCCAATCACCGTGGTATTGCTGATAACCGCCCGCTGCGCCTGCTCCTGGGTGACGCCGCTGCGTTTCATCAGCTGGTAGTATTCGCTCCAGTACTCTTTAAAGCGCGGATCGGATTCATTATTGACGATCTCAAAATCAACCCCGGCTTTAATCTGCAGGCCGAGCTTCTGAATGCGCATCTCGATAACGCTCGGACGCCCTACCAGAATCGGCTTCGCCAGCCCCAAAGAGACCAGCTCCTGAGTCGCGTGCAGGACCCGCGTCTCCTCTCCTTCTGCCAGCACCACGCGCTTCGGCTCTTTGCGCGCCTGGGAGAAAATCGGCTTCATAAACAGGTTGGTTTTGTAAACGAACTCGCTGAGTTTCTCGATGTAGGCATCAAAGTCGGCAATCGGGCGCGTCGCCACGCCGGAGTCCATCGCCGCCTTCGCCACCGCCGGCGCGATCTTCACGATCAGTCGCGGATCGAACGGTTTCGGGATGATGTATTCCGGCCCGAAGCTCAGATCCTGATCGCCGTAGGCGGAGGCCACCACTTCGCTCTGCTCGGCATGCGCCAGTTCAGCAATCGCGTGCACTGCCGCCAGCTTCATCTCTTCGTTAATCGCCGTGGCGCCGACGTCCAGCGCGCCGCGGAAGATAAACGGGAAGCACAGCACGTTGTTAACCTGGTTCGGATAGTCAGAGCGGCCGGTGCAGATAATCGCATCTTCGCGGACCTGCTTCGCCAGCGGCGGCAGGATTTCCGGTTCCGGGTTAGCCAGCGCGAGGATCAGCGGCGCGCGGGCCATCTTTTGCACCATCTCCGGCGTCAGCACTTTCGGGCCGGAGCAGCCGAGGAAAATATCCGCCCCGTCGATCACGTCGTCGAGGGTGCGTTTGCCGTCGTCGTCCACCGCGTAGGCCGCTTTGGTCTCCGCCATGTTTGGCTCACGCTCTTTATAAATCACCCCCTTGGAGTCGCAGACCACAATGTTGTGTTTCTGCATGCCCAGCACCACCAACAGGTTCATACAGGCGATAGCCGCGGCGCCCGCCCCGGAAACGACCATCCGCACGTCGGAGAGGTTTTTCTCAACCACCCGCAGGCCGTTGAGAATGGCGGCGGTGCTGATAATGGCCGTGCCGTGCTGATCGTCATGGAATACCGGGATATTCATGCGCTCGCGCAGCTTCTGCTCGATGTAGAAACACTCGGGCGCCTTGATATCTTCCAGGTTGATGCCGCCAAAGGTTGGCTCCAGCGCGGCCACCACGTTGATAAATTTGTCCGGGTCCAGCTCGTCAACTTCAATATCAAACACGTCAATGCCGGCGAACTTCTTAAATAAAACGCCCTTACCTTCCATCACCGGCTTACCGGCGAGCGCGCCGATATTGCCGAGACCGAGCACCGCGGTACCGTTGGAGACGACCGCAACCAGGTTGCCGCGCGCGGTGTATTTATAGGCGGCCAGCGGGTCTTTTTCGATCTCCAGGCAAGGCGCTGCTACCCCCGGCGAGTAGGCCAGCGCGAGGTCGCGCTGCGTCGCGAGGGGTTTGGTCGGCACGACCTGAATTTTTCCAGGGACTGGAAATTCATGGAAGTCGAGGGCGCTTTGTTTCAACTGCTCATCCATTTTATTGTTCCTTTCACGTATCGATCGTAGGGGGTGACGGGCAATGTCTATCCTGATGTCCACCCAAGGTGGGGCATAGTATCTCGCCTGACGGCTTTCCAAACTTTGAACACCGCCAAACTCTCGCCATCACAAAGGTATATTTGTTATAGATTTATAACATTTTTGTAACCTAGTTTCGCAGGCAATGATAGCCCTGTCTGCTATGCTTTTTAGTTATTCACCCTAAAACTTCCGCTACCATTCATCACAAAAAACTCATGCAACATATTGTTTCAGGAGTACATTATGTCCCGAAGAGAACTTGCCAACGCGATTCGCGCCCTCAGCATGGACGCCGTTCAGAAAGCCAATTCCGGCCATCCCGGAGCCCCGATGGGCATGGCGGATATCGCCGAAGTCCTGTGGAATGACTTCCTCCAGCACAACCCGGAGAACCCGCACTGGTACGATCGCGACCGCTTTGTGCTGTCCAACGGCCACGCCTCGATGCTGCTCTATAGTCTGCTGCATCTGACCGGCTACGACCTGCCGATGGAAGAGCTCAAAAACTTCCGCCAGCTGCACTCTAAAACCCCCGGCCACCCGGAGCACGGCTACACCCCAGGCGTAGAGACCACCACCGGCCCGCTCGGTCAGGGCCTGGCGAACGCGGTCGGGATGGCAATTGCGGAACGGACGCTGGCGGCGCAGTTCAACCGCCCGGGACACGAGATAGTCGATCACCACACCTGGGTTTTTATGGGAGACGGCTGCCTGATGGAGGGGGTTTCGCACGAGGCCAGCTCGCTGGCGGGAACCCTGGGGCTGGGTAAGCTTATCGGTTTCTATGACCATAACGGCATCTCCATCGACGGTCACGTTGAGGGCTGGTTCACCGACGATACCGCCGAACGCTTCAGGGCCTATCACTGGCACGTGATCGGCGATATCGACGGCCACGATCCGCAGGCGATTGAGCAGGCGATCCGCGAGGCGCAAAGCGTCAAAGATAAGCCGTCGCTGATTATCTGCCGCACCGTCATCGGCTTCGGCTCCCCCAATAAAGCCGGCTCCGAAGAGGCGCACGGCGCGGCGCTCGGGGAAAAAGAGGTGGCCTTAGCCCGCGAGAAGCTGGGCTGGAAATATCCGCCGTTCGAGATCCCAAAAGAGATTTATCAAAAGTGGGATGCCCGGCCGCGCGGTGAAAAAGCCGAGCACGCGTGGAATGACCAATTTGCCGCCTATCGTCAGGCATACCCCGAGCTGGCAGACGAGCTTACGCGGCGGATGAACGGCGAACTGCCTGAAAGCTGGAGCGAGATCGTCCGCGGCTATATCGCAAAGCTGCAGGCCAGTCCGGAAAAAATTGCCAGCCGCAAAGCCTCACAGAATGCGCTTAACGCCTACGGGCCGGCGCTGCCTGAGCTGCTCGGCGGCTCGGCGGATCTGGCGCCCAGCAACCTGACCATCTGGTCCGGGTCGACCTCAATTAAGGACGATCCCGCCGGCAACTATATCCACTATGGCGTCCGCGAGTTTGGCATGACCGCCATCGCCAACGGCATTGCCCTGCACGGCGGATTCATTCCCTACACCTCAACCTTCCTGATGTTCGTGGAATACGCCCGCAACGCCGCGCGCATGGCCGCGCTGATGAAGGCCAGGCAGATCATGGTTTACACCCATGACTCCATTGGTCTGGGGGAAGATGGCCCCACCCACCAGGCGGTTGAGCAGCTGGCCAGCCTGCGGCTGACGCCCAACTTTAGCACCTGGCGCCCCTGCGATCAGGTAGAAACCGCGGTCGCCTGGCGGGCGGCCATCGAGCGGCAAACCGGCCCGACCGCGCTGATCCTGTCGCGGCAGAACCTGGCGCAGATGGCGCGCACGCCGCAGCAGGTGGACGATATTGCGCGCGGCGGCTACGTGCTGAAAGATGCCGGAGGCAAGCCGGATCTGATCCTGATAGCCACCGGCTCGGAGGTAGAGATCGCCGCCCTGGCGGCGGAGAAGCTGCTGGCGAAAGGAGTCAACGTGCGGGTGGTGTCGCTGCCGTCAACCGACGTGTTTGATGCCCAGGATGAGGCATACCGGGAATCCGTGCTGCCGTCTGACGTCAGCGCCCGCATTGCCGTTGAGGCCGGGATTGCCGACTACTGGTATAAATACGTCGGCCTGAAGGGGGCCATTGTCGGCATGAGAAGCTACGGCGAATCGGCGCCGGCGGAAAAGCTGTTCCCGTTCTTTGGCTTTACCGTCGAAAATATCGTCAGCACCGCCGAAGGGCTGCTTAACGGGTGATCCACAGCGTAGGCCAGGCATCTGGCCTCTGCCAGTTATCGCACTGCGGCTGCTGAGCAAAACGCACCAGGCTAAATCGCTGGCCGTCATACCGCCAGCGGGTCTGGGTGCCGCAATCCCCCGGGCTGCGTCCCTTCTCAAGGGTCACCAGCTCGTGGCGCTGTTCGTCGATGCTGGCATTCATCAGCTCAATTTCTCGCCCTGCGCCGCCGGGCGGCTGGAAAGGCAGGGTCAGGCGCAGCGGACGCGCGACGTACGGCTGCTGGCGCGAAACCAGCCACGCCAGCCATACGGTGTTGTAGGCCCCCGCTTCGCAGCTGAACATCAGCAATACCTTCTCATCGGTCAGCGCGGTCACCCGCACTTCCCGCAGGGAGGGATCCAGCGAGCATGCGCTGTTGCTCATGCGCTCGTTGCCATAGTCCATGAGGTCATTCAGCTCATCGCGGCTCAGCGGTGATTGCGATACGTCAACTTTCGCCACCGTGCGCAGCGCCGGCGCCGGCGGGACGCTGAGCGGCGGCTCTTCGCCTTTGCCAATCCACGCCGTTTCGCTGCCGACTCGCTTCTGGCGGCTGTCGATAAACAGCAGCGCCGCCTTCAGGCCCTGCAGCGAAATGGTCTGTAGGCCGTCCACCAGGCTTATCGCCTGCCCTTCCTGCACCTGCTGAAGAAAAGCGTCGATGGTGGCGCTATCGCCGGTTTTGAGCAGCTTATCGGCAACCTGCCAGCGCTTGTCCACCAGCGCCAGAGGTTTACCGTCCAGCAGCAGACGAGGGCCGATCGGCGCCAGCGCCGCGACCGGATTGCCGACCCCGCCCAGCTCAATGCGCAGGCTGGCATCGGTTGCCGCACCGGCGCTGCGGCTGAGGGTCATCACCAGGCCATAGTGCAGCCCGACGTTGCGGGTTACGCAAAAGTTTTGATTATTACAGGTCACCAGCCAGTCGCTGAACGTCTGCTGCACTGGCACCGCCCACGCCAGCGAGGCGGGGAACAGACCGAAAAGCAGAATCAAGATAAGCCGATAAAACATGCGTGGTACAACCCCGGAAGCTAGCGCGAAAAACAGCCGCTATCTTCGCCAGCACCGGAGGTTTACTCAATCGGATTTATCAGATATCCCCGGCCATCAGCCCCGAAGCGTGGAGATACTGCAGGAGGATAACCGCTTTTCCGTCGCGGATCTCGCCGCCGGCCACCATCGCCAGCGCCTGGCTGAATGGCAGCTCCAGGACCTCAATCTCTTCATCATCCACCCCGCCACCGCCGTTTTTGCGCTGAGCATCGCTGTATTCGGCGATAAAGAAGTGGATAAGCTCGGTAACGCCGCCGGGAGACATATACAGTTCGAACAGCTTGCGAACCTCGCCCACCTCGTAGCCGGTCTCCTCGATCGCCTCCTTGCGAATGCAGGCTTCCGGCTCGTCGTTATCCAGCAGCCCGGCGCAGGTCTCAATGAGCATGCCGTCTTCGTTACCGTTCACCCAGGTGGCGACGCGGAACTGGCGCACCAGCACCACGCTTTGCTTACGCCGGTTGTAGAGCAGAACCGTTGCGCCGTTGCCGCGATCGTAAACCTCGCGCTTGTGGCGCACCACGCTGCCGTCACCGCGCGTCAGCTCATAGGTCATGTTGCGCAAAACGAACCAGTTTTCAGAGAGGATTTTATCTTTAATGACGTTGATATTGAGTGGCATACGGCCCCGCAGCAGAGAATGACGCAGTCATACTACGCCGCGGAGCGCGCTTTGTCGTTAACAGGGCGGAATCGATTTTAGGCCGAGGAAATCGACGATCCCCCGCGCGGCATGGCGGCCTTCCGCCATCGCCGTCACCACCAGGTCAGCGCCGCGAACCGCATCCCCGCCGGCGAAAATCTGTGGATGGCTGGTCTGATAGCGGTAGCCGCTTTCCACGTGCGCGCGGATCCGCCCGCGGCTGTCCAGCTGTACGCCGACGGACTCCAGCCACGGCATGCCGTGCGGGTGAAAGCCAAAGGCCATAATCACCGCATCCGCCGGCATCACGAATTCGCTGCCCGCAATCGGCGACGGCGCGCGGCGCCCCTGCGCGTCCGCTTCGCCGAGCCGGGTTCGCAGGAAGCGCACTCCGCTGACCCGGCCGTTGGCATCCAGCTCCAGGGTCACCGGCTGAACGTTGAATTCAAATATCGCCCCCTCTTCGCGGGCATTTTTGACCTCTTTTTTCGACCCCGGCATATTGGCCTCGTCCCGGCGATAGGCGCAGGTGACCCGCTTCGCGCCGTGACGCAGCGCGGTGCGCACGCAGTCCATCGCTGTATCGCCGCCGCCCAGCACCACCACCTCCAGCCCGTGGGTATCGATATAGGGCTCCGTCGCCAGCTCGCTCAGCCCCATCACCTGCTTAGTGTTGGCAATCAGAAACGGCAGCGCGTCGTACACCCCGGGA
Organism: Klebsiella sp. 18074; assembly: GCF_902705905.1. Classification (NCBI taxonomy): domain Bacteria; kingdom Pseudomonadati; phylum Pseudomonadota; class Gammaproteobacteria; order Enterobacterales; family Enterobacteriaceae; genus Klebsiella; species Klebsiella sp. 18074. The sequence goes on from NZ_CACSIS010000009.1 coordinate 60,286, forward strand.
GCCTCCTCATTCGGCAAATCCGCCTTCATTGAGCGATAGGTCCCGGCACCGATAAACACCGCGTCGTAGTCGTTCAGCAGCGCGCTGAGGGGAATATCTTTGCCCACCTCGCAGTTCAGCTCAAAGCGCACGCCCATTGCGCTAAAGATCTCCCGCCGCCGGGAGAGCAGCGATTTATCCAGCTTAAAGGCGGGAATACCGAAGGTGAGCAGGCCGCCGATTTCCGGGTGACGGTCAAACACCACCGGCTGCACGCCGTTGCGTACCAGCAGGTCCGCGCAGGCGAGCCCGGCCGGGCCGGCGCCGACAATCGCCACCTTTTTGCCGCTGGCAACCACCTGCGACAGATCCGGCCGCCAGCCGCCCGCCAGCGCCTGGTCCGAAATATAGCGTTCGATATTACCGATGGTGACGGCGCCATGTTCATCATGCAGCGTGCAGGCCCCCTCGCACAGGCGATCCTGCGGACAGACGCGGCCGGTGATTTCCGGCAGGCAGTTGGTCTGGTGAGAAAGCTCAACGGCGGCGGCGATATCCCCGGCCTTTACCTTTTCAATCCACTGCGGGATATGGTTGTGCAGCGGGCAGGTCCATTCGCAGATGCTGTGCTCGCCGCACTTCAGGCAGCGCCGGGCCTCCTGCTGCGCGTGGGCCGCAGAAAGCGGCAGGTAGATTTCAGAAAAATGCGTTTTACGCAGCGCCGGCGCGAGCCTCTCGGCCTCCGCGCGCGGCGGCGTTGCCGCCATCTGCTCGACCTTATCGTTACGCTCTGCCGGCATGAGGTCTGCAGGATGGCTATGCCACGGCTGCGCCTCCATGCGGGCCGCCCGCAGGCGTCGTCGTTTCGCCAGGCCGAGCAGCGTTCCTTCGTCGGCCAGCTGCAGCGCCTGCGCCGGACAGTTTTGCACGCAGGCCGGACCCGCTTCGCGCTCTCGACACAGATCGCACTTGTGCGCGATGGCCTTGACTTTTCCCGCCGCCAGCGGCGTAAGCACGATTTGCATTACCCCAAACGGGCAGGCCACCATGCAGGATTTACAGCCGATACATTTTTCCTGGCGCACCTGTACGCTGCCGTCAACCCGGCTTATCGCACCGTTCGGGCAGCTGCGGGCACAGGGCGCGCCTTCACAATGGTGACACGTTATGGGGTTACATTTTTGCTCGCCTTTGATGAGCACAATCCGTGGCAAAAAACGCCGTTCGGTCAGGACGTGCTGCTCATCGTTATGCGCCATGACGCAGGCCACTTCGCAGGCCCGGCATCCGATGCATTGGTGACTATCGCTCAAAATAAAGTGGTTCATGACATCCTTCCGTCTTCCCGGTAAATAACCATGCGGTTAGCATAACTATTAATTACCGGACAAGATGGGGCGGAAACAATGTTCATTTGCCCAGAATAGCGCTTATATGGCGATAATCCGTTTTGGATCAAATTTTCTTGACTTAAATGAAATGATGTTTTACTTACTCAACAGATACTCAGGCCCGGCATAAAAGCGATAAAACATGTTTACTTCCGGCAGCAATTGCGAAAGGGTAACGCAATGAAGCGACCTTCGGTAAAGGGGCAGGACACTTCTTTACCGTGCCGTAAAAGGCACACGATAAATTACACTATCTCCTTAATTTCTCCACGATTGCCTGCAGGCTTACCGCTAGAGTGTCACAGGCTGCGCAATAACAAAAAATGTACAAAATGAGGTCCTAATTCTGATGGCGAATTTCTTTATCGATCGCCCCATTTTTGCGTGGGTACTGGCTATTATTTTATGCCTGACCGGAACGCTCGCAATTTTATCGCTTCCCGTTGAGCAATATCCCGAGCTGGCGCCGCCGAACGTGAGGATCTCCGCCAACTACCCCGGTGCCTCCGCGCAAACGCTGGAGAATACCGTTACCCAGGTTATCGAGCAGAATATGACCGGCCTCGATAACCTGATGTACATGTCATCGCAGAGCAGCGCCACCGGTCAGGCGACGGTCACCCTGAGCTTTACCGCCGGAACCGACCCCGATGAAGCGGTCCAGCAGGTGCAAAACCAGCTGCAGTCGGCGATGCGTAAGCTGCCGCAGGCAGTGCAGAATCAGGGCGTCACGGTGCGTAAAACCGGTGATACCAACATTCTGACCCTCGCTTTTGTCTCCACCGACGGCAGCATGGACAAGCAGGATATTGCCGACTACGTCGCCAGTAACGTCCAGGACCCCCTAAGCCGGGTTAACGGCGTCGGTGATATCGATGCCTATGGCTCCCAGTACTCGATGCGTATCTGGCTCGACCCAACGAAGCTCAACAGCTATCAGATGACGGCGAAAGACGTTACCGACGCCATCGAATCGCAGAACGCCCAGATTGCCGTGGGCCAGCTGGGCGGCACGCCGTCGGTTGATAAGCAGGCGCTTAACGCCACCATCAACGCCCAGTCGCTGCTGCAGACGCCGGATCAGTTCCGCGATATTACGCTGCGCGTTAATCAGGATGGCTCGGAAGTGACGCTCGGTGACGTTGCCAGCGTTGAGATGGGGGCCGAAAAGTACGATTACCTCAGCCGCTATAACCGCCAGGCGGCATCAGGGCTGGGTATTAAGCTCGCCTCCGGCGCCAACGAAATGGCCACCGCCGAGCGGGTCATCACCCGCCTGAACGAGCTTTCGCAATATTTCCCCCACGGCCTGGAGTATAAAATCGCCTACGAGACCACCTCGTTCGTTAAGGCGTCGATTACCGACGTGGTGAAAACGCTGATTGAAGCGATCGCTCTGGTGTTCCTGGTGATGTACCTGTTCCTGCAAAACTTCCGCGCCACGCTGATCCCGACCATTGCCGTCCCGGTGGTCTTAATGGGCACCTTCGCGGTGCTCTATACCTGCGGCTACAGCATCAACACCCTGACGATGTTTGCCATGGTGCTGGCGATCGGCCTGCTGGTGGATGACGCCATTGTGGTGGTGGAGAACGTCGAGCGGATCATGAGCGAGGAGGGACTTTCGCCCCGTGAGGCGACCCGCAAATCGATGGGCCAAATACAGGGCGCGCTGGTGGGTATCGCCATGGTGCTGTCGGCGGTGTTTATCCCGATGGCCTTCTTCGGTGGCACCACTGGCGCCATTTACCGTCAGTTCTCAATCACCATTGTGTCCGCGATGGTGCTATCGGTGCTGGTAGCGATGATCCTCACTCCGGCGCTGTGCGCCACCCTGCTCAAACCGATTCAGAAAGGTGAACTGCACGGTCAGAAAGGCTTCTTTGGCTGGTTTAACCGCATGTTTGACCGTAACGCCAGCCGCTACGAATCTTCGGTCGGGAAAATTCTGCACCGTTCGCTGCGCTGGATAATGATCTACGTCCTGCTGCTGGGCGGGATGGTATTCCTGTTTATGCACCTGCCGACCTCGTTCCTGCCGCAGGAAGATCGCGGAATGTTCACCACCTCGGTGCAGCTGCCCGCCGGCTCTACGCAGCAGCAGACGCTGAAGGTGGTGCAGAAGGCCGAAGACTACTTCCTTAAGAACGAGAAGACCAACGTCGAATCGGTGTTCGCCACCATCGGCTCCGGCCCGGGCGGCAACGGCCAGAACGTGGCGCGAATGTTCGTGCGCCTGAAGGACTGGGACCAGAGGGACCCTACCAGCGGCTCCGCCTTTGCCATTATCGAACGGGCGACCAAAGCCTTTAACAAGATTAAAGAGGCGCGCGTCTTCGCCAGCAGCCCGCCGGCCATTAGCGGGCTGGGCAGCTCCGCCGGCTTTGATATGGAGCTTGAGGACCACGCCGGCAACGGCCACGACGCGCTGATGGCCGCCCGCGACTCCCTGCTGGAGCTGGCCGCCAACAATCCTCAGCTGACCCGCGTGCGCCACAACGGCCTTGATGATAGCCCGCAGCTGCAGGTTGATATCGATCAGCGCAAAGCGCAGGCGCTGGGGATATCGATTGATGACATCAACGATACGCTGCAAACCGCCTGGGGCTCGAGCTACGTGAACGACTTTATGGACCGCGGCCGCGTGAAAAAAGTCTACGTCCAGGCGGCGGCAAAATATCGCATGCTGCCGAACGACATTAATCAGTGGTACGTGCGCAACAGCAGCGGCACGATGGTTCCCTTCTCGGCCTTTGCCAGCTCACGCTGGGAAACCGGCTCGCCGCGCCTGGAACGCTATAACGGCTACTCGGCGGTCGAAATCGTCGGCGAAGCCGCGCCGGGCGTCAGTACCGGTACGGCGATGATGATTATGGAAGAGCTGGCGCAGCAGCTGCCGAACGGCTTCGGCCTCGAATGGACGGCGATGTCCTATCAGGAACGCTTATCCGGCGCCCAGGCCCCGGCGCTGTACGCGATCTCCCTGCTGGTAGTCTTCCTGTGCCTGGCGGCGCTGTATGAGAGCTGGTCGGTTCCGTTCTCCGTGATGCTGGTGGTGCCGCTGGGGGTCATCGGCGCCCTGCTGGCAACCTGGATGCGCGGTCTTGAGAACGATGTTTACTTCCAGGTCGGGCTGCTGACGGTTATCGGCCTGTCGGCGAAGAACGCCATCCTGATCGTCGAGTTTGCCAACGAGCTCAATGAAAAAGGCGAGGATCTGCTGGTTGCGACGCTTTCGGCCTGCCGACAGCGCCTGCGGCCGATTCTGATGACCTCTCTGGCCTTTATTTTCGGCGTGCTGCCGATGGCGACCAGCACCGGCGCGGGCTCGGGTAGCCAACACGCGGTCGGCACCGGGGTGATCGGCGGTATGATTTCCGCCACCATTCTCGCTATTTTCTTCGTACCGCTGTTCTTTGTGCTGGTGCGCCGCCGCTTCCCGCTGAAAGAGCGGCCGCAATAAACCGCGGCCAGCGCGAGGGGTTATCGTCGCGCTGGAATAACAAAAAGGCGGCCACAAGGGTCGCCTTTTTTATGTGTTCAGATCCACTGCATCGTTATTTTCGCAGTCAGACTACCCTGCCCACATTGCGGAATTTATTTACGAAGCATGCCTTCGATAAAATCTTTCCAGTTCCCTAGTTCATGATCAATCATAATAGCCTCTCTTATTATTATGGGTGATTTTATGTAAATTCATCGGTGATGGGAAGTTGCCTGCCCCTATTGCTTTGATTACCTGATGGCCACTGTCAGGATAGCTATCGCTGATTTACCGCTACTATGGCCCTGCCACTGTCAATTTAATGTGATAGACAGCAACATTTTGCAACATTAGGTTCGTTCTTATGGGTTGACCGTCCACGGCAGAAAGGGCCAGGATTTCAGCATGCGAGCGCCGTCACAATCCTGCGGCGAGAGATGAATATTTAACCAACATATAAGCATGGTTATATATTCCCGGCAAAAAATTACATTTATTAAACCGATTAACGTATTATTCCCTATCGGCTTATATATCCCCGAAATAACTCAAGTTTCAGGATGCTAACGGACAGGCCGCCGGGTGCGTCGCGAGTATATTCGGAAAAATCTGCGTTCCGCGCTTAATTCAATGAAAAAGGTTTCATTATGCTGACCATGTACGGGATAAAAAACTGCGACACCGTTAAAAAGGCCCGCCGCTGGCTGGAAGCTAACCAGATTGAATACCGCTTCCATGATTATCGCGTCGATGGGCTGGAGCGTGAATTATTAGATACGTTTATTGCTGAACTGGGTTGGGAAGCCCTGCTCAACACCCGCGGCACCACCTGGCGTAAGCTGGATGAATCGGTTCGCGCCCGCATCGATAACGCCGATGCCGCCGCCGGGCTGATGCTCGAAATGCCGGCAATCATCAAACGCCCATTGCTCTGCGCGCCCGGTCAGCCTATGCTGCTGGGCTTCAGTGAACTCACTTATAAGAAGCTTGTTAACGAGGTATAGTCTATGTCTTGCCCGGTCATTGAGCTGGCTCAGCAGCTTATTCGCCGCCCTTCCCTCAGCCCCGATGATGCGGGATGTCAGGCGTTAATGATTGAACGTCTGCGGGCGATTGGTTTTACCGTTGAACCGATGGATTTCGGCGATACCCAAAATTTCTGGGCCTGGCGCGGACGCGGTGAAACCCTGGCCTTCGCCGGTCATACCGATGTTGTCCCGGCGGGCGATGCGGACCGGTGGATTAACCCACCGTTTGAACCGACTATTCGCGACGGCATGCTGTTTGGCCGCGGCGCGGCGGACATGAAAGGTTCGCTGGCGGCGATGGTAGTGGCCGCCGAGCGCTTCGTCGCCCAGTATCCGAACCATAAAGGCCGACTGGCCTTTTTGATCACCTCCGATGAAGAAGCCAGCGCCCACAACGGCACGGTGAAAGTCGTCGAAGCCCTGATGGCCCGCAAGGAGCGTCTCGACTACTGCCTGGTGGGCGAGCCATCCAGCACCGAAGTTGTTGGGGACGTGGTGAAGAACGGCCGCCGCGGCTCGTTAACCTGCAATTTAACCATTCACGGCGTGCAGGGCCACGTCGCCTATCCCCACCTGGCGGATAACCCGGTGCACCGCGCCGCGCCGATGCTCACCGAACTGGTGGGAATCGAATGGGACAAAGGCAACGAATTCTTCCCGCCGACCAGTATGCAGATTGCCAACGTCAAGGCGGGCACCGGCAGCAATAACGTCATTCCGGGCGACATGTTCGTGCAGTTCAACTTCCGCTTCAGCACCGAACTGACCGACGAGATGATCAAAGCCCGGGTTGTCGCGCTGCTGGAGAAATATCAGCTGCGCTACTCCCTTGACTGGTGGCTCTCCGGCCAGCCGTTCCTGACCGGCCGCGGTAAGCTGGTTGAAGCGGTGGTGAATGCCATTGAGCACTATAATGAGATCAAACCGCAGCTGTTGACCAACGGCGGTACCTCCGACGGGCGGTTTATCGCTCGCATGGGAGCACAGGTGGTTGAGCTGGGACCGGTGAATGCCACGATCCACAAAATTAACGAGTGCGTGAACGCCGCCGACCTGCAGCTGCTGGCGCGGATGTATCAACGGATCATGGAACAACTGGTCGCCTGACAACATCGACAGATACCCTGAACGATGACGGGTATGAAAGAGGAAGCAGCATGGAATGGCTAAGTAAATACTGGTGGATTCTGGTGTTAGTCTTTTTAGTGGGCGTCATGATTAACGTGATTAAGGACCTTAATCGCGTCGACCACAAAAAATTTCTCGCCAATAAGCCGGACCTTCCCCCTCATCGTGACTGCAACGATAAGTGGGATGATGACGACGACTGGCCGAAGAACGACCAATCGAAGAAGTAGGATTTATGCCCCCTCTCCCCGGTGAACGTCACGTCGCCGGGGAGTCTCCCGGATAACGGCGCTATGCGCCTTATCCGGGCCAGATAGCGCCTGATTACAGCAGTTCGATAATATCGTCATCTTTCGGCGTGCTGCCGCTTAGCGCTTCGTCAAAATAGTGCTTCGGCACGGTATAGCGCAGGCGTTCGAGCGCAAACTGCATGCTGCGATCGTCAATCGCGTGCCCCAACCCCTCAACGATATCCAGCGTCACGTCGCCGCCGGCCTGCACCAGCGCCTCCTGGGCGGAGACGGCCCACGCCAGATCGATAACCCGATCGTCGCCGCCGTGGATCAGGTGCACGGTGGTCGCCGTGGTCGCCGACTGCGGCAGCGTGGCGTATCGTCCGTTAAAGGCGATAACCCGCGAGGCCAGTCCCGGCTCGGCCTTGATGCTTTCCAACGACATAATAGCCCCCTGCGAGAAGCCAATCAGCGCCGTTGCCAGCGCGGACACGCCGCTGTGCTTCTGCCAGTAGCGCACGGTCTCAATAAAGGTCGGCATAATGGCGTCAATGCGCGCCTGCCGGTTCTCCTCGGTCACTCCCTGCACGGAGAACCACTGACGGCCGGGTTCCGGTCCGCACGGTTCGACGCCGCCGATGCTGACGATTAGCGCATCCGGAAACTGCGGCGCGAACAGGCTGCCGATTTGCCCCATTGAAACCGGGTTATCACCGACGCCATGAAACAGCAACAGCAGCTGTTGGGCAGGTGTCACGGGGCTTTGAACAATAAAGTGATCGTGTTTCATGGCTTTCTCCTTAGTCTACGCGGGCAGTGTACGCCGCCGATAAAATATGACCATGACATTTAACTGAATGAGTTAGTTAAAAAAATTGCAGTTGCTCAACCCGCTGGCGCAGCGCATCGGCGCGGGCCGCATCCAGGCTGAACAGCGCCTGCCCCGCCTCCTCGCGTAACCTTGCCAGCAACGCTTTGCGCCCGGCCAGCCGCAGCGAAGCGCAAAGCTCGGCCTCATCCTGCTGCCAAAGGCGGGCGCGCAGGGCCGGAAGCGCCAGATCGACCCGCAGCAGCAGGCGGTTCAGGCAGCCAATCGTCGCCAGCAGCGGGCGGTGGGCAAAGGCGAATCCGGCGGCCTCGAGCCAGTCCTCTTCCGTCAGCATAGCAGCCTCGACAACCGGCAGCGGCAGCGCCTCTTCCCGCCATTCGCGCAGCCAATACTCGTCGCGCTGCAGCCGCGCCAGCTCCTGCTGGCGTAAGCGGTGGCCCGCGGGCGTTAACGGATAGAGCGCCATCGCCGTATAGCAGCCGCTGCTCGCTTCACGGTGGGTACCGAGACGCACCAGGGTAAAGCCGCAGCGCTGCCAGAAGCGCCAGAGCTCGGCGGTATAGCCGAAGCTCACCGAGAGATAATCAAGCCCTTCCGCCTCGGCCACGGCCTTCGCCACCAGCGTCTGGCCTGCCCCTTCACGCTGGCGCGACGGATGCACGGCAATGCGGCCAATTCGTCGGGCCACTAGCGTAGCGGCCAGCGGAGCACCGCCGTGCGCCGCCAGCGACTGGGCCACCAGATTGCCGCGCGGGCGGCGGTATCCCGCCCACACCGCCTGACTGAGGGCGGGGGCAAGACCGCCCTCCTCCACCAGCCACAGCGCCCCGGCAACGTGGCTTCCGGCGCGCGCGCAGATAAACCGCTGCCCGGGAGCGTCCATCATCCGGCGTAAATCCAGCGGGGAGGTGCGATAGTGGGCGCCGGAAAGGAGCTGATACATCGCCTCCGGCAGGGCCGGCTGCCGCTGCCAGCTGGCCTGATGTACCGTTTCCAGCGTCACCTGACCCAGCGGTGGATGCCTAAAGGCCTCATCCCCAAACAGCAGCAGCTCGCTCACCAGCGCCTCCAGCGGGCAGCCCGGCGCCCAGCGAACGGGCGCAGAGAGGCTAAACTGGCGCAGCTGTGCGAAGCCTGAGCAAAACTTAAGCAGAAAGCCGCGACCGGTCCCTTCATAGCCCTGCACGGTGGTGGTCAGCAGCGTGCGCGGGAAGCGCGCCACCAGCCGACGCAGCAGCGGCCCGGGAATGGCTGCCGCTTCGTCAACGATCAGCCACGAGGCGTTAACCCCGGACGCCAGCAGCGCGTCCGGGGCCATAAAGCGAAAATCTTCCCCGGCAAAGGCGGCGATAACGTCCGTGGCGCCGCGGGCGGGCGCGGTAACAATCGCATCGCCCCTTAGCTGTCGGATAAGCATCCCCGCCAGCGCCGATTTCCCCCGCCCGCGCTCGGCGGTCACCGCGGCAATGCCGGGAGGGAAAGCGGCCAGCTCGGCAAGGATAGCCGCTTGTTCCGCCTGCGGGCGGCCGTCAGCGGGATACCACAGGGGCCGGGGCGCGGCATCCGACAGACGCGGCGCCTCACCCTGCTGCCAGACCAGCGCCTCTTTAGCCGCTGCGATCCGCTGGCAAAAACGCTGCACAAAGTTGGGGGTTGGGATAGGGTCAGGCGCATCGCTCCAGCGCAGCGAATCCGCGTCCGGCTGCGTCGGCCAGCGTGCAAAAGGAGGGGTCAGCAGCACCAACCAGCTTCCGGCGCGCAGCGTGCCGCAGAGGGCGGCAAACGCCGCCACGTCGAAGCCGCTGCGGGCGTCAAAAAAAGCGTGCTGGTATTCACGCCCGAGCAGAGACTTCAGGGCGCCGGGAGAGCCCGAGGGCGCCGGCATCGGCTGGGGGGAGATCCACAGGCCATCCCCGGCCAGCCGTTCACGCAGCGCCAGCGCCTGCTGCAGGCACCACGCCTCGTCGCCGCTGAGCACCAGCAGGCGACGAATGCCCTGCTGCGCCATCCGGGCCGTCAGGTTAAGGATTTCGTCCATCTACGCTAGCGGTCAGAGCGCATTACCAAACGTATTGCACTGCGCCGGATCTCCGCTGTCAAAACCGCGTTTAAACCAGGTATAGCGCTGCTGCGAGGTGCCGTGGGTAAAGCTGTCCGGGACGATGCGCCCCTGGCTTTGCTGCTGGAGGCGGTCGTCGCCAATGGCCTCTGCGGCATTCAGCGCCTCCTGCAGATCCCCGGTTTCCATCACGTCCTGATTCTGCATGCTGTGGCCCCAGACGCCGGCAAAACAGTCGGCCTGCAGCTCCATTTTCACCGACAGGCGGTTAACTTCAGCCTGTGACGCGTTCTGCTGCAGCTGGCGCACTTTGGATTCAATGCCCAGCAGCTTCTGTATATGATGCCCAACCTCGTGCGCAATCACGTAGGCCTGAGCAAAATCGCCGTCCGCGCCGAGCTTGCTTTTCATCTCATCGTAGAACGAGAGGTCGATGTAGACCGTGCTATCGGCCGGGCAGTAGAACGGCCCCATCACGGACTGGCCGGTACCGCAGCCGGTCCGCGTCGCGCCGCGATAGAGCACCAGCTTCGGCTGCGGGTATTGACGGCCCATCTTTTGGAAGATGGCGCCCCAGGTATCTTCGGTATCCGCAAGGATCACCTTAGTGAACTTCGCGGCCTGCTCTTCCTGCGGGCTGATGGAGCGTTGGGTGGTGGTTTGCTGCTGTGAAACCGGCTCCCCGGTCAGCATGCCGGTCAAATCCACGCCGTAATAGCCGGCTACCAGCACGATAATCAGCAGGACAATACCGCCCTTCCCGCTGGGAAGACGGAAACCGCCGCCACCGCCGCCGAGGGGGGAACCGGAATCATTACGTCGATCTTCTACATTGTCGCTTTCGCGACGCCCTTGCCAGCGCATAGGCACCTCAATTCATCAAGTTCTCGAATATGAGAGATCGTAGGCGGTTCGGCGCAGGATTACCACTGGAAACAACAAGAAGAGCGCCAGAAGATAGAGCTACCTTCTGGCGAAAGGAGGATTAGTCGAGCTTAACGCCAAGACGATGGGCCACTTCTTCGTAGGCCTCGATCAGGCCGCCGAGGCTCTGACGGAAGCGGTCTTTGTCCATTTTGTCGAGGGTATTTTTATCCCACAGGCGGCTACCGTCCGGCGAGAACTCGTCGCCCAGCACCACTTCGCCGTTAAACAGACCAAACTCCAGCTTGAAGTCGACGAGGATCAGGCCCGCGTCGTCAAACAGCTTTTTCAGCACGTCGTTCGCTTTGAAGGTCAGCTCCTGCATGCGGGCCAGATTCTTTTTATTCACCCAGCCGAAGGTTTCGCAGTAGGACTCGTTGACCATCGGGTCGTGCATCGCATCATTTTTCAGGAACAGGTCAAACAGCGGCGGATTCAGCTCAATACCTTCTTCGATGCCCAGACGCTTAACCAGAGAGCCGGCCGCACGGTTGCGGACCACGCACTCAACCGGAACCATCTCCAGCTTTTTCACCAGGCACTCGGTGTCAGAAAGTAGCGCTTCCATCTGGGTCGGAATGCCGGCTTCTTCCAGCTTGCTCATAATGAAATGGTTGAACTTGTTATTCACCATCCCCTTACGGTCGAACTGTTCGATACGCGCGCCATCCCCTGCTGAAGTATCGTTACGGAACTCGAGTATCAGCAGGTCCGGGTTCTCGGTGCTGTAAACGGTTTTCGCTTTACCACGATACAACTCAGCTTGCTTGTTCATCTTTGTCACTCCAGTGAAGATATAGACGATAAAAAAGGCGTTTCTGTGCCGACGCACACGTTTGCGTCACTATACAGAAAAAAGGGCTGGATTGCTCCAGCCCTGTTTATTACTTACCGAATGCGGCCTGGAATACGGCAACCAGCGCGTCGTTCTGCGACTGGGTCAGCGTATGACCTTTCGGGTCAATGAACTGCAGGCTGCTGCGGTTATCAAGGTCGCCAACCTGCAGCTTGTAGTCACCAGAGACCAGCTGCGGATCTTGGGCACCCAGCTCCTGCCAGCTGCTGTCAGACAGCGGCTTGTAGGTCAGCGCCATGCTGCCTTGAGAACGCGTGCTGTCGGTCACCTTCATGCCCGCTTTTTCCAGCGCGCCAGGCAGACGTTGCCACACGAGGTTAAACGGCGCGCGGACAACCAGCATCGGCAGACCGGTATCGTCGGCGGCGCTCTGCACGTCGAAGGTCGCACCGGCGTTTTTCTGCGCCGCGTTCTGCGCGCTGGTGGCGTTCATATCCAGACCTTCGGAAATGACGTTCAGCATAGAGGTGCTGTAGCGCTGCAGCGATGCCGGATCGGATACCGGTTTCCCGGCCTGCTCGAGGTTAACCAGCTTCACCACAACCGCCTGCTGATAGCCCTGCGGTTTAACTGAGATTTGATAGCGACCACGGTACTGCTGGTCTTCATCGAGGCGATTCCACTCCACCCAGTCGGTGCTCAGCGTCTGGCTGGCATCGTCACGTTTGGTGATGACGTAGTTTTTTGACTGCAGAATGCTGGTGACCTGCGCCCACAGCGAACCGCTGCGGCCGTTTTCCACCATCAGCGTCGAAGTGTCACCGTTAAACTGAGTGCGTGCGCCGTTTACCAGGGCCAAAGGCTGGGCCGGTGGACGAATGTCCAGAGCTTTACCCACCGCGCCGGTGCTGGTCGCAACCGGAATATTATAATCGCCAACCTGAACCGGCAGGATCATCCCCGCAGGCGCGTGAAGCTCGCTGAGCGGCGTAGCTTGCAGGTAAACCTCGTCACCGCCAACCTGACGCTTGTAGCGCGAATCCGAACTACAGGCCGCAAGAAGCAGGACCAATGAAACACCCGCAACCTTCGCCAGGCGCGACTTCTGTACTGAGTAAGCCATCAAATCTCCCTAAACTTTACAGCAAACCGGCATGCTTCAGCGCTGCGGTTACCGCCTTCTTACCGTCTTCGGTAATCGGCGTCATCGGCAGGCGCAGCGTATCGGTCGCCACAAGACCCAACGCCTTGCATGCCCATTTCACAGGGATAGGGTTGGGTTCGACAAATAATTTTGTATGCAATGGCATCAGACGCTGATTAATCGCCCGCGCTTCGGCAAACTGACCGGCCAAAGCCAGTCGGCACATATCCGCCATTTCACGAGCCGCAGCGTTTGCGGTAACGGAAATCACGCCATGACCGCCCAGCTGCATAAAGTCCATTCCGGTGGCATCATCGCCGCTCAGCAGAATAAAGTCGTCTGAAACCAGCTCTTTGATCTGATGAACGCGACTTAAGTTCCCCGTCGCTTCCTTAATACCGATAATATTTTTTACTTCCGCCAGACGACCGACGGTTTCCGGCAGCATATCGCAACCTGTACGGGACGGCACATTATACAGAATTTGCGGCAGGTCGGTGTGTTCTGCGATGGCTTTAAAGTGTTGGAACAGCCCTTCCTGGGTCGGGCGGTTGTAATAAGGGGTTACCGTCAGGCAGCCAACGATGCCGCTGTCGTTGAAACGCTGGGTCAGGCTGATCGCCTCTGCGGTTGCATTTGCACCGGTCCCTGCGATAACGGGGATACGCCCGTCGGCCAACTCAAGCGTCATCATCACAACGTCGCCATGCTCTTCATGGCTCAACGTCGCGGACTCACCGGTAGTCCCTACCGAAACGATCGCCGAGGTTCCGCTGGCGACATGGTAATCAATCAGTTTTTTCAGGCTTGTCCGGCAGACGTTACCGTTTTCATCCATCGGCGTGACAAGCGCTACAATACTTCCCGTGAACATGGGCCATCCTCAGAGCAGAAGTGCGACAAGATTCTCAATGTTACGTTTGGTGCCGTAATAAAAGCAAGAGACCCGATGCCTTCAGGGATGTTGTATGCCGGTTTTTTTTATGCTTTCCTAATGTTACCTCACCTTTTTAAAGGAAGAACAGGTTTGACCGCCTCATTACAACACTATCTGGTTATTACCGCTTTGGGCGCTGACCGTCCCGGCATCGTGAATACGATCACCCGCCATGTCAGCAGCTGCGGCTGTAATATCGAAGACAGCCGGCTGGCCATGCTCGGTGACGAATTTACGTTTATCATGCTGCTTTCTGGTACGTGGAACGCGATTAACCTGATTGAATCGACTCTACCGCTGAAAGGTGCCGAGCTGGATCTGCTGATCGTGATGAAACGGACGACCGCCCGCCCGCCTCAGGCCATGCCAAATACGGTCTGGGTCCAGGTTGAGGTACCTGACTCGCCGCATATTATCGAGCGCTTCACCGCCCTGTTTGACGCGTGGAATATGAATATCGCCGAGCTGGTTTCTCGTACCCAGGTCGGCAGTGATGACGATTCAGCCCAACTGTTCATCCAGATAACGGCGCACAGTCCCGCTACGCAAAATGCATCAAATATCGAACAAGCGTTCAAAGCCCTATGTACAGAACTCAATGCACAAGGCAGTATTAACATCGTTAATTATTCACAGCATGATGAACAGGATGGAGTTTGAGTAATGAATCCACTGAAAGCCGGTGATATTGCACCGAAATTTAGCTTACCAGACCAGGACGGCGAGGAAGTAAATTTGACCGACTTCCAGGGACAGCGTGTTCTGGTTTATTTTTACCCGAAAGCCATGACCCCGGGCTGTACCGTCCAGGCCTGCGGCCTGCGCGATAATATGGATGACTTAAAAAAAGCGGGCGTTGAGGTACTGGGCATCAGTACGGATAAACCAGAAAAACTCTCCCGTTTCGCCGAAAAAGAGCTGCTGAACTTCACGCTGCTGTCTGATGAAAACCATCAGGTCTGCGAGCAGTTTGGTATCTGGGGCGAAAAATCGTTTATGGGGAAAACCTACGACGGTATTCACCGTATTAGTTTCCTGATTGATACAGATGGCAAAGTTGAACACGTGTTTGATAACTTCAAAACCAGCAATCACCACGACGTGGTGCTGAACTGGCTGAAAGAAAACGGCTAACGTTTTATCGAACGCAGGACGCCGGGGCATTTCACCGCCCCGGCGTCCGTTTTAGCGCCTGGTTCGTCAAGCCGTCGCGCTATTTATCCTCTTCAACCACCAGTCCGTCCGGCCAGGCGTGCACCACCGCCTTGATTAACGTCGCCAGCGGGATGGCAAAGAATACGCCCCAGAATCCCCACAGCCCGCCAAAGATAACCACCGACAGAATAATCACCAGCGGATGCAGGTTTACCGCTTCCGAGAACAGCACCGGCACCAGCAGGTTACCGTCCAGCCCTTGAATAATCAGGTATACCGCAAACAGGCTCCAGAACTCGGTGCCCGCGCCGAACTGAAACAGCGCCACGCCCACCACCGGAATGGTGACTACGAAGGCGCCAATGTAGGGGATCAGCACCGAGAATCCGACCAGCACCGCCAGCAGCAGCGAATAGTTGAGCCCGAAGAGGATAAAGCCGATCCACGTCGCCACGCCGACGACGATCATCTCCAGCACCTTACCGCGAATGTAGTTGGTGATTTGCTGATTCATCTCCTTCCACACCTGCCCTGCCAGCCCGCGGTTACGCGGCAGCACGCGGCGTACGGCGTTGAGCATCTGCTCTTTGTCTTTCAGCAGGAAGAAAACCATCAGCGGTACCAGCACCAGATAGACCGCCAGGGTCAATAAGCCGACCAGCGAGGCCAGGGAGTACTTCACCACCGAATCGCCGACGGTCAGCATGCGGTTACGCATATTGTCCGCCATCGCGTCGATAATCCCGGCGTCCATCAGCGCCGGATAGCGGCGCGGCACGGTGGCGGCAAAATCGGAGAGCTTATTCAGCATGCCCGGCATATCGCGAATCAGATAGATCCCCTGCTGCCAGGCGACGGGCATCACTACGAAGGCCATCAGCAGCAAAATACCGACAAACAGTATCAGAACGAACGACGTCGCCCAGGTACGCGATAGCCCCACGCGCTCGAGCCTGACGGTCGGCCACTCCAGCAGATAGGCCAGCACGATAGCCACCAGTAACGGCGCCAGAAGACCGCTGAAAAAGAACATAATGCCGAATCCAGCCAGCAAAATAACCAGCAGCGCTATCGCCTCCGGATCGCTGAACCGGCGGCGGTACCACTGTATTAACATCTCAAGCATAAACCCTTCCCTGAAGCGCAAAACTGCAACAACCCGAGGAATTGTATCTAAACGTCACAAAAAAGACTTCGCTTTTTATTAGCAAAACCACAAACATGACTTCCCGCAGCAAGATCATATTTTCAACGGCGTCAACGACAGCTAAACTCGCAGGACGCGCGGAAATGGAACATTACGCCGCCCTACCGGTCAAACTGGCACACCCACATACACAGGACAGAGGTTATGTTCAGGCAGTTAAAGAAAACGCTGGTGGCAACCGTGATAGCGTCGCTGACGCTGGGTTCGATTTTACCTGCTTTTGCTGACTCCGCAGATACCCTGCCGGATATGGGTACCTCTGCAGGAAGCACGCTTTCCATCGGTCAGGAAATGCAGATGGGGGATTACTACGTTCGCCAGCTTCGCGGCAGCGCTCCGTTGATCAACGACCCGCTGCTGGTGCAGTACATTAACGGATTAGGTATGCGCCTGGTTGCGCACGCCAACTCGGTGCGAACGCCCTTCCACTTCTACCTGATTAACAACGACCAGATTAACGCCTTCGCTTTCTTTGGCGGCAACGTCGTGCTGCACTCGGCCCTGTTCCGCTACTCGGATACGGAGAGCGAGCTGGCGTCGGTCATGGCGCACGAAATTTCACACGTCACCCAGCGCCACCTCGCACGCGCGATGGAAGACCAAAAGCGCAACGCCCCGCTGACCTGGGTCGGCGCGCTGGGCTCGATTCTGCTGGCGATGGCCAGCCCGCAGGCCGGTATGGCCGCGCTCACCGGCACGCTGGCCGGTACCCAGCAGGGATTAATCAGCTTTACCCGCCAGAATGAAGAAGAGGCCGACCGCATCGGTATTCAGGTGCTGCAGCGCTCCGGGTTCGATCCGCAGGCCATGCCGGCTTTTATGAGCAAGCTGCTTGACCAGTCGCGCTACTCCACCCGGCCGCCGGAAATGCTGCTAACCCACCCGCTGCCGGAAAGCCGCCTGTCCGACGCCCGCAACCGCGCGAATCAGATGCGTCCGGTGGTGGTGCAATCGTCGGCCGATTTTTATATGGCCAAGGCGCGAACGCTGGGGATGTACAACTCCGGGGACAATAAGCTCGGCGACGATTTGCTGAACGCATGGGCGAAAGGCAATATCCGCGAGCAGCACGCCGCGCAGTACGGCCGCGCCCTGCTGGCGATGGGCAACAATAGCTACGATCTTGCGCGTAAAACCCTGCAGCCCCTGTTGAGCGCCGATCCGCAAAATGCCTGGTATCTCGATCTGGCAACCGATATTGACCTTGGCCAGAAAAAAACGGCCGATGCGATTAACCGCCTGAAGAACGCCCGCGAAATCCGCACCAACCCGGTACTGCAGTTGAACCTCGCCAACGCCTACCTGCAGGGCGGCCAGCCGGCCGACGCGGCGAATATCCTTAACCGCTACACCTTTAATAATAAGGACGATGGCAACGGCTGGGATCTGCTGGCGCAGGCGGAAGCGGCCCTCGGCCATCGCGATCAGGAGCTGGCGGCCCGTGCGGAAGGTATGGCGCTGGTCGGCCAGCTTGCACAGTCGATTTCGCTGCTCAGCAGCGCCAGTTCACAGGTGAAGTTGGGCAGCCTGCAGCAGGCTCGCTACGATGCGCGCATCGATCAGTTGCGCCAGCTGCAGGAACGCTTCCGCCCCTATCAAAAAATGTAAGGAGACCCCATGTCTGACGCGGTAAAAATCTACCATAACCCTCGCTGCTCCAAGAGCCGCGACACCCTCAGCCTGCTGAAGGCGAACGGTATCGACCCTGAAGTGGTGCTCTATCTGGAGACGCCGCCGGATGCGGCGACGCTGCGCCAGCTGCTGAAAATGCTGGGTATGGTGAGCGCCCGCGAGCTGATGCGCCAGAAGGAGGATCTGTATAAGTCACTGGAACTTGCCGATCCTCAGCTCAGTGAAGATGCGCTGATTCAGGCGATGGTCGACAACCCGAAGCTGATTGAACGCCCTATCGTCGTCAGCCACGGCGAGGCGCGGATCGGCCGACCGCCGGAACAGGTGCTGGATATCGTGAATTAAGCAGGATGCGCCATCGTCATGATGGCGCCGATCCCAATGGCTCGCTAGAGCTTAAGGATCTCTTTAACGAAGGGAATGGTCAGCTTACGTTGGGCGGTAATAGAAGCGCGATCGAGCTGATCGAGCGTCATAAACAGCGAGCGCATTTCGCGATCGAGGCGCTTGAGCAGGAAGCGGCAGACGTCTTCCGGCATCTCAAACCCGCGCAGCCGCGCGCGCAGCTGCAGCGCCTGCAGCTTGTCTTCATCGGACAACGGCTGCAGCTTGTAGATTTGTCCCCAGTCGAGGCGCGATGCCAAATCCGCGAGGCCAAGATTGAGCTGGCGCGGAGGGCTATCACCGGTGATCAGCAGGCGGGTTTTACCCGACTCCAGGATGCGGTTGTAAAGGTTGAAGATCGCCATCTCCCACGGCTCGTCGCCGGCCGCGCATTCGATATTATCGATACAAACCAGCGAAAGCTGTTCCATCCCCTCCAGCACTTCCGGAACAAACCACGTACGCTTATCCAGCGGCACGTAGCCCACCGCATCGCCGCGCTGGGAAAGCTCCGCACAGGCGGCATGTAGCAGGTGACTGCGCCCCGCGCCTTCACGCGACCAGATATAGATGTACCCACTATGCTCCTGCCGCAGAACGTTCTGTAAGGCAGCGAGAAGAGAAGGATTACCACCCGGCCAAAAACTCGCAAAAGTTTCATCGTCAGGAAGGTACAGTGGCAAGGAGAGCTGTGCCGGTGCGTTCAGATGGACCTCATCATAGACTGACAGAAAAACGCGGAGAGTTTATCACGAAGTCTGCCGTGAGAGAACCGGGCGGGATCGCCGCCCGGCTGGAGGATCAGCGTTTTGCCTCGGCGTCATCAGCCGTATCAGCCGCGTCGAGAACCACCTCTTCCGGACGCAGGACGCTAATTAATTTGAAGATCAGGCTCAGGGCGACGCCAACGATAGTCGCCAGCGCCATGCCTTTCAGCTCCGCCGCGCCGATGTGCACCTTCGCGCCGCTGACGCCAATGATCAAAATCACCGAGGTCAGAATCAAATTCTGCGCCTTGTTGTAATCGACCTTGGATTCAATCAGCACGCGGATACCCGATGCGCCGATCACGCCGTACAGCAGCAGCGATACGCCGCCCATTACCGGTAGCGGAATGATCTGAATCGCCGCTGCCAGCTTGCCGACGCAGGAGAGCAGAATGGCGATAATCGCCGCCCCGCCGATAACCCAGGTACTGTAGACGCGGGTAATCGCCATCACGCCGATGTTTTCACCGTAGGTGGTGTTGGGCGTCGAGCCAAAGAAGCCGGAGATCATCGTCGACAGGCCGTTGGCAAACATCGAGCGGTGCAGGCCGGGATCGCGAATCAGATCCTTTTTAACAATATTCGCCGTCACCACCAGGTGCCCGACGTGTTCGGCAATCACTACCAGCGCGGCGGGCAGGATGGTGAAAATCGCAAACCACTCAAAGCGCGGGGTGTAGAAGGTCGGCAGCGCAAACCAGTGCGCCTCGGCGATAGGAGTGGTATCGACAACGCCCATCACAAAGGAGAGCGCGTAGCCCACCAGCACGCCGATAAGAATCGGGATGATGGCGAGGAAGCCGCGGAACAGCACCGAACCGAAGACAGTCACCGCCAGCGTCACCATCGAGATAATAATGGTTTTGCTATCGGGAGACTGCCCGTCGGCGGGCAGCAGGCCGGCCATATTCGCCGCGACGCCGGCAAGCTCAAGACCGATAACCGCGACGATAGCCCCCATGGCCGCCGGCGGGAACATCACGTCCAGCCAGCCGGTGCCGGCCTTTTTAACAATAAAGGAGACGATGCAAAACAGCACGCCACACATAATAAAGCCGCCCAGCGCGACCTCATAGCCCAGCGGCAGCAGCAGCAGAACCGGGGAGATAAACGCAAAGCTCGACCCCAGATAGGCCGGGATTTTGCCCTTACAGATAAACAGGTACAGCAGCGTGCCGATACCGTTAAACAGCAGCACGGTAGCCGGGTTAATGTGAAACAGGACTGGCACCAACACCGTTGCGCCAAACATAGCGAACAGATGTTGCAAACTTAGCGGGATTGTCTGTAAAAGCGGCGGTCTTTCACTCACCCCGATTGCGCGGCGCGTCATAGTGTTTTCCTCTGAGTGTCGTTATTAGTTGCTGTTGGCGTGTTTTATTCAAAAAAAAGCCGACTCTTAAAGTCGGCTTCTTATTAATGCTGCAATTATTTAGTACCAAAAATCTTATCGCCGGCGTCGCCGAGCCCGGGAATAATATATCCGTGCTCGTTGAGGCCCTGGTCAATGGACGCGGTGTACATCTCGACGTCCGGGTGCGCTTTCTCCAGCGCGGCAATCCCTTCCGGAGCGGCAACCAGCACCAGCACCTTGATGCTTGAGCAGCCCGCTTTTTTCAGCAGGTCGATAGTGGCGATCATCGAACCGCCGGTTGCCAGCATCGGGTCAACCACCAGCGCCATACGTTCGTCGATATTGGAGACCAGCTTCTGGAAGTAAGGCACCGGCTCGAGGGTTTCTTCATCGCGGTAGATGCCAACGACGCTGATGCGCGCGCTCGGGACGTGTTCCAGAACGCCTTCCATCATGCCGAGGCCGGCGCGCAGAATAGGCACGACGGTAATTTTCTTACCTTTGATCTGCTCAACTTCAACCGGGCCATTCCAGCCTTCGATGGTGACCCTTTCGGTCGCCAGGTCGGCGGTGGCTTCATAAGTTAGTAAGCTACCAACCTCTGAGGCGAGTTCACGGAAGCGTTTGGTGCTGATGTCGTGCTCGCGCATCAGGCCCAGCTTGTGTTTGACGAGTGGGTGTTTCACTTCCACAATCTTCATTCTCTTTCTCCTCTGAGGGGCAGCCACAAAAAAAATCGCGGGATTATACCGCTTTTTCCCATTTGCGCCATAGCCGATATGTTTGACCGGGATCAACCAAAATGCTTTGCGCTGCCTGAGCCAGTATAAATCAAAATAAAAAAACCCCGCGCAGGCGGGGTTTCACGGGGCTTTCGGGCAGTTTAGAGGGTTTCGCCGTTACTGCCGATAACCTGCTGATACCATGCAAAAGATTTCTTGCGGCTGCGGGCCAGGGTGCCGTTACCTTCGTTGTCTTTATCGACGTAGATAAAGCCGTAACGCTTTTTCATCTCGCCGGTTCCGGCAGAGACCAGGTCGATACAGCCCCACGGGGTGTAGCCCATCAGGTCAACGCCGTCTTCCACCACCGCTTTTTTCATTTCGGCGATATGGGCGGAGAGATAATCAATGCGGTACTGGTCGTCCACCGTGCCGTCAGCTTCGCGCACGTCGATAGCGCCAAAGCCGTTTTCAACAATAAACAGCGGCAGCTGGTAATGATCCCAGAACCAGTTCAGGGAGTAGCGCAGCCCAACCGGGTCAATCTGCCAGCCCCAGTCTGATTTCTGCACGTACGGGTTGGAGACCAGACTTTTCGTCTCATCATAATCCAGCTGCGGATTATCTTCGGTGGCCTTGGTGGCGAACGACATATAGTAGCTGAAGCCAATATAGTCGACGCAGCCTTCGCTTAACGCCACGCGATCTTCTTCGGTGATATCCAGCGCAAAGCCGCGGCGCGCAAAGTAGTTGAGCAGGTGCTGAGGGTACTTACCGCGCACGTGAACGTCGGTGAACCAGTAGCGGCGGTGCATGGCGTTCATCGCCATCATCATATCGTCAGGCGCGCAGGAGAGCGGGTAAATGGGGCACATCGCAATCATGCAGCCAACCTGCAGCGCCGGGTTAATCTCCCGCGCGGCTTTCACCGCCAGGGCGCTGGCAACCAGCTCGTAGTGCGCGGCCTGATACATCACCGGCTCGCGATCCTCATCCGGCAGGAACTTCAGCCCCGAGTTGGTGAACGGCGCAAAGTCTTCGTGGAAGTTTGCCTGGTTGTTGATCTCGTTAAAGGTCATCCAGTACTTCACTTTATGCTGATAGCGCTTAAACACCACCTGCGCAAAGCGCACGAAGAAATCAATCAGCTTACGGTTACGCCAGCCGCCGTATTCGCTCACGAGGTGATAAGGCATCTCGAAGTGGGAGAGCGTAATAACCGGCTCAATCCCGTGCTTCAGGCACTCGTCGAACAGATCGTCATAGAACTGCAGCCCGGCTTCATTCGGCTCCTGCTCGTCGCCCAGTGGGAAAATACGCGTCCAGGCAATAGAGGTACGAAAGCATTTGAAGCCCATTTCCGCAAACAGCTGAATGTCATCTTTATAGCGATGATAAAAATCAATCGCCTCATGGTTAGGGTAATTTTTACCCGCCACCACGCCGTCGGTAATTTCACGCGCCACGCCGTGGGCGCCTGCGGTCATCACGTCGGCAACGCTCGCGCCTTTGCCGCCCTCCTGCCAGCCGCCTTCCAGCTGATGCGCCGCGACCGCGCCGCCCCACAGAAAACCTTCTTTAAATCCAGACATGTTCTCTTCCTTATGAGCGATCGCCCGTCGGCGACCGGTATTGCTGATTGAAATGGTAAACGGCGCCAATCAGCCCGGCGTCGTTGCCGTGGCTGACGGTGTCGATATAGTCTGCAATGCCAAACCAGGCCAGATGTTCACGCAGCAGCATCAAAAAACCCGGACGTTCCACAATGCCGCCGCCGATGAGGATAGTCTGCGGATCGAACACGTTGACGAGGTTATAAAGGCCGGTACCAAGGCCGTTAAAGAATTCGGCCACCAGCCGATGGCAGGTCGCATCGCCCCTGTCGTAGCGATCGAATATCTCTTCCCCGGTCACCTCTTCCAGCGTTTTGCCGAAATGCTCGGCGTAGCGCTGGCGCAAAATACGCAGCGTGCAATTCTCATTCATTGAGTAGCGACGAACGTCGCGGGTGCCAGGGCGCTGGGTCTGCATATAGCCAAATTCGCCGGCGCGAAAGCTCGCGCCATGCACCAGTCGGTTATTACAGAAGATCGCCCCGCCGATCCCGGTGCCAATCGTCAGGACCAGAAAATCACTTATATTGGCGGCTTTGCCCTGCCAGCGCTCGGCCAGCAGCACGCAGTTAGCGTCGTTTTCAATGGCGACAGGAAGTCGGGTCCGTTGTTCAAGCCAGGTTTTGATAGCGAAATTATCGAATCTACGGATAGCGCCGCCCATTTCGATATAGCCGGTGTGCGGATTAACGTAGCCGGGCACGCTGATCGCCACCCCTTCGCACTCCGGGTGCGCGGCAATCCACGCCAGCATGGCCTGCAAAATTTGCTCGCCGTCGCTGTCGCGAATCGGCTGCTTTCCCTTCTCCAGCAGTTCGCCGGTGCTGGTCATCGTGCCCATTTTTAGCGCCGTGCCACCAATATCAAATGCGGCAATGCTCATCCTGTCCCCCCTCCTGAATCCCCTCGGTACCGTCGTTCGGCTCGCTTAAACAAAAAGAGAAACCGGTTTCAGTGGCATAATGGTCATTCTGGCTCACAGAGGCAAGCACAAGAATGTACCCGGTTTCATTTTCGTGAACAGTATCAAATTTGTCCATCTCGCCGCCGATTAACGCCGACTGTAAAGCAGGCTCGCAAACGTTTGCTATCCCTGTTAGAATTGCGCCGATTTTTCTTGCTACCGCAAATGTGTGGAGACTTCGCAGTGACCGATAAAACCTCTCTCAGCTATAAAGATGCCGGCGTAGATATTGATGCAGGCAACGCGCTCGTCGACCGTATTAAGGGTGTGGTGAAGAAAACCCGCCGCCCGGAAGTGATGGGTGGACTGGGCGGATTCGGCGCACTGTGCGCATTGCCGCAGAAATACCGCGAGCCGGTACTGGTCTCCGGCACTGACGGCGTCGGCACCAAGCTGCGTCTGGCAATGGACCTCAAGCGTCACGACACTATCGGTATCGACCTGGTGGCCATGTGCGTAAACGACCTCGTGGTTCAGGGCGCTGAGCCGCTCTTCTTCCTCGACTACTATGCGACAGGAAAACTGGACGTCGATACGGCGGCCAGCGTTATCAGCGGCATCGCCGAAGGCTGCCTGCAGTCAGGCTGCGCGCTGGTTGGCGGCGAAACTGCAGAAATGCCCGGCATGTACCATGGCGATGATTATGACGTCGCGGGCTTCTGCGTCGGGGTTGTAGAAAAATCAGAAATTATCGACGGCAGCAAAGTTGCCGACGGCGACGTGCTGGTCGCACTGGGTTCCAGCGGCCCGCACTCCAACGGCTACTCGCTGGTGCGTAAAATTATTGAAGTCAGCGGCGTCGACCCGCAGACCACCGACCTAAACGGTGCGTCGCTGGCCGACCATCTGCTGGCGCCGACCCGCATCTACGTAAAATCGGTGCTGGACCTGATCGCTAACGTTGAAGTTCACGCTATTGCTCACCTGACCGGCGGCGGCTTCTGGGAAAATATCCCGCGCGTTCTGCCGGATAACACCCAGGCGGTGATCGACGAATCCTCCTGGCAGTGGCCGGAAGTCTTCAAATGGCTGCAAACTGCCGGCAACGTCAGCAGCCACGAAATGTATCGGACCTTCAACTGCGGCGTCGGCATGGTCATCGCGCTGCCGCCGGAAGCCGTCGATAGTGCCATCGCTCTGCTGAACGAAAAAGGTGAAAACGCGTGGAAAATAGGCTATATCAAAGCCTCTGATTCCGAACAGCGTGTGGTCATTGAATGAAAAACATCGTGGTGCTGATCTCCGGTAGCGGCAGTAACCTGCAGGCAATGATTGACGCCTGCGCGCGGCAACAGATCGGCGGCACCCTGCGAGCGGTATTTAGCAATAAGGCCGATGCCTTCGGCCTTGAACGCGCGCGTGAGGCCGGTATCCCGACCCATGCGCTCACCGCCAGCCAGTTCGCCAATCGTGAAGCGTTCGATCGCGAGCTGATGCACGAGATCGACGCCTACGCGCCGGATGTGGTGGTGCTTGCGGGCTACATGCGCATTCTGAGTCCGGCGTTTGTTGCCCACTATCAGGGGCGGCTGCTGAATATCCACCCTTCCCTGCTGCCTAAATATCCCGGGCTGCATACCCATCGCCAGGTGCTGGAAAACGGCGATGAGGAGCACGGAACTTCGGTGCATTTTGTCACCGATGAGCTGGACGGCGGCCCGGTTATTCTGCAGGCCAAAGTGCCGGTTTTCGCCGGCGATAGCGAAGATGACGTTACCGCCCGCGTGCAGGCCCAGGAACACGCCATTTATCCGCTCGTCGTCAGCTGGTTTGTCGACGGTCGTCTGCGCATGGAGGGCGGTCAGGCCTGGCTTGACGATGCGCCTCTGCCGCCGCAGGGATATGCGGCAGAAGAGTAATAGATAGCGCCTCTCACATCCGTCAGAGGCGTTTTTTTTGCCCCCGCTGCCACCGCTTATCTGCGCCAGAAGACCGGGCGACGGATGCATTTTTGCGCCCGGCGTACGGCAGCAAGCATCAGAATCAGCGTCTTTTGCACACAGAATGAGCAAAGGAAAGCGACCGCCTTTTCTTCGCAGCGCATTGAAAGAAAACTGTCATACTTCTTTGACATAGTTGGACATTCAATGGCAAAGCTCGCCATAATGAAAAAGCAACATCAATCAACCGGAGTGTGAGTTGTAATGGGCCAGGAAAAGCTATACATCGAGAAAGAACTCAGCTGGTTATCCTTTAACGAACGCGTACTTCAGGAAGCGGCGGATAAGAGCAACCCACTGATTGAGCGCATGCGTTTTTTGGGCATTTACTCCAACAACCTCGATGAATTTTATAAAGTGCGCTTCGCTGAACTTAAGCGCCGCATCATCATCAGTGAAGAGCAAGGTAGTACCGCCCATTCTCGCCACTTATTAGGTAAAATCCAGGCCAGGGTGCTGAAGGCCGACCAGGAGTTTGACAGCCTCTACAATGAGCTGCTGCTGGAGATGGCGCGAAATCAGATCTTCCTGATTAACGAACGTCAGCTGTCGGTCAACCAGCAGTCCTGGCTGCGCAACTACTTTAAGCAGTACCTGCGCCAGCACATCACCCCTATTTTGATTAACCGCGAAACGGACCTGATCCAGTTTTTGAAAGATGATTACACCTATCTGGCGGTGGAAATCATTCGCGGCGACACCATTAACTACGCCCTGCTGGAAATTCCGTCAGACAAAGTTCCGCGCTTTGTTAACCTGCCGCCGGAAGCCCCGCGTCGCCGCAAGCCAATGATCCTGCTCGATAACATTCTGCGCTACTGCCTGGATGACATCTTTAAAGGCTTCTTCGATTACGATGCGCTGAACGCCTACTCGATGAAAATGACCCGTGACGCCGAGTACGATCTGGTGCACGAGATGGAATCGAGCCTGATGGAGCTGATGTCCTCCAGCCTGAAACAGCGCCTCACCGCCGAGCCGGTGCGTTTTGTTTATCAGCGCGATATGCCGGACACCATGGTTGAAATGCTGCGGGCCATGTTCTCGATTTCACGCTATGACTCGATGCTGCCGGGCGGCCGTTACCACAACTTTAAAGACTTTATCGGCTTCCCGAACGTCGGCAAAGCTAACCTGGTCAACAAGCCGCTGCCGCGCCTGCGCCACACCTGGTTTGATAAGTTCCGCAACGGTTTCGACGCCATCCGCGAACGCGATGTGCTGCTCTACTACCCGTACCACACCTTTGAGCACGTGCTGGAACTGCTGCGCCAGGCCTCCTTCGACCCCAGCGTGCTGGCGATCAAAATCAATATTTACCGCGTCGCTAAAGACTCGCGGATCATTGACTCCATGATCCACGCCGCCCACAACGGTAAAAAAGTCACCGTGGTGGTCGAGCTGCAGGCGCGCTTTGACGAAGAGGCCAATATTCATTGGGCGAAGCGCCTGACTGAGGCCGGCGTGCACGTTATCTTCTCCGCCCCTGGGCTGAAGATCCACGCCAAGCTGTTCCTGATTTCGCGTAAAGAGGGCGACGAGGTTGTGCGCTACGCCCATATCGGCACCGGTAACTTCAACGAAAAAACCGCGCGCCTGTATACCGACTACTCCCTGATCACCGCGGATGCGCGCATTACCAATGAAGTTCGTCGCGTGTTCAACTTTATCGAAAACCCATATCGTCCGGTTAGCTTTGACTATCTGCTGGTGTCGCCGCAGAACTCGCGCCGCCTGCTGTATGAGATGATCGATCGCGAAATTGCTAACGCCCAGAACGGCCAGCCTTCCGGGATCACCCTTAAGCTGAACAACCTGGTCGATAAGGGCCTGGTTGACCGCCTCTACGCGGCCTCCAGCTCCGGCGTTCCCGTTAACCTGCTAATCCGCGGCATGTGCTCCCTGATCCCGGGTCTTGAGGGGATTAGCGACAACATTCGCGTTACCAGCATCGTCGACCGTTTCCTTGAGCATGACCGCGTCTATGTCTTTGAAAACGGTGGTGATAAGCAGGTCTGGCTCTCTTCCGCTGACTGGATGACGCGCAATATCGACTACCGTATCGAAGTCGCCGCGCCGCTGCTTGACCCGCGCCTGAAACAGCGGGTGCTGGATATTTTTGACATCTTGTTCAACGACACGGTGAAAGCACGCTATCTTGATAAAGAACTGAGTAATAGCTACGTGCCGCGCGGCAACCGCCGTAAAGTTCGCGCTCAGATGGCGATCTATGACTATCTCAAATCACTCGAACAGCCCGATTAACCTATGCCTATAAACGAAAAAGCCCCTCGGCCCCAGGAGTTTGCTGCGGTCGACCTTGGTTCAAACAGTTTTCATATGGTGATCGCCCGTGTCGTCGACGGGGCAATGCAGATCATCGGCCGCCTTAAACAGCGGGTTCATCTGGCCGATGGCCTGGATGAAAACTCCGTGCTCAGCGAAGAGGCGATCGCGCGCGGGCTTAGCTGCCTGTCGCTGTTTGCCGAACGCCTGCAGGGCTTTGCGCCCTCCAGCGTCTGCATCGTCGGGACGCATACGCTACGCCAGGCGGCGAACGCGGCCGAGTTTCTCAAGCGCGCCGAGCAGGTTATCCCCTATCCGATTGAGATAATCTCCGGTAACGAAGAGGCGCGCCTGATTTTTATGGGCGTCGAGCATACTCAGCCCGAGCGTGGCCGCAAGCTGGTGATTGATATCGGCGGCGGCTCAACCGAGCTGGTCATCGGCGAGGATTTCGAACCGCGTCTGGTCGAAAGCCGCAGAATGGGCTGCGTCAGCTTCTCGCAGATTTACTTCCCTGGCGGCATCATCAACAAAGAGAATTTCCAGCGCGCGCGCCTGTCGGCGGTGCAAAAGCTGGAAACCCTGGCGTGGCAGTTCCGCATCCAGGGCTGGACCGTAGCGCTCGGCGCTTCCGGGACCATTAAGGCCGCTCAGGAAGTGCTGATCGCTATGGGCGAGAAGGACGGCTTTATCACCCCTGAACGCCTTGAAATGCTGGTCGCTGAGCTGCTGAAGTATAAAAACTTCGACTCGCTGAGCCTGCCGGGCCTCTCTGAAGAGCGCAAAGCGGTATTTGCTCCGGGGCTGGCTATTCTGTGCGGCGTGTTCGATGCGCTGGCCATCAAAGAGCTGCGCCTGTCGGACGGAGCGCTGCGCGAAGGCGTGCTGTACGAGATGGAGGGGCGTTTCCGCCATCAGGATATCCGCAGCCGCACCGCGCAAAGCCTGGCAAACCAGTACAATATCGACCGCGAACAGGCGCGTCGGGTGCTGGAAACGACCACCCATATCTTTGAGCAGTGGCAGGATCAGAACCCTAAGCTGGATAACCCGAACCTCTCAGCGCTGCTGAAATGGGCGGTAATGCTGCACGAAGTGGGGCTGAATATTAACCACAGCGGTATGCATCGCCACTCTGCGTATATCCTGCAGAACAGCGATTTGCCGGGCTTCAATCAGGAGCAGCAGATGCTGATGGCCACGCTGGTGCGCTATCACCGTAAGGCCATCAAGCTCGACGATTTGCCGCGCTTTACCCTGTTTAAGAAAAAGCAGTTCCTGCCGCTCATTCAGCTTTTACGCCTCGGCATTCTGCTGAACAACCAGCGCCAGGCGACGACAACGCCGCCGACGCTGACGTTGAAGACCGAAGCCAACCACTGGACGCTGGTGTTCCCGCACGACTGGTTTAGCCAAAATGCGCTGGTGCTACTCGATCTGGAAAAAGAGCAGCAGTACTGGGAAGGCGTACCAGACTGGCTGCTGAAGATTGCCGAAGAAGAGCCTGATAGCTAGTAGGCAGGCCGGGCGCTCTGCGTCCGGCCTGTTTTATCCGTCAAACCGCCTTCGGCACTTCCACGTTAGCCAGCGTCTCCAGCGGCACGGGCTCGCCAATCTCGTAGCCCTGCATGTAGTCGATACCCAGCGACATCACCGCCTGGCGAATCTCCTCCGTTTCGACATACTCAGCCACTACCTGCATATTCTTCATCCGCGCCAGATGGCAAATCGAGGCCACCACCTGGTAGTCGAGGTTGCTGGTGACCAGATTACGAATAAAGCTGCCGTCAATTTTCAGCAGATCGACGTTGAGGTTTTTCAGCCGCGCGTAGCTGGCATAGCCGGTACCGAAATCATCGATCGCCACGCGGCAGCCGAGCGCTTGTAAATGGGCCAGCGTTTGTCGCGCCTGCTCCGGGTTGGTTAACGAGTGATTTTCGGTCAGCTCGAATATCAGTTGCCAGGGCTCAATCCCGTGGCGCGCCAGCCGCAGTTCCACTTCTTCAGGAAACTGACTGCGGCTCACCGACACCGGCGAGAGATTAATCGCCAGCCGCAGGCCGGGCAGCATCTGGCGATGCTGGTTCATAAAAGAGAGCGTATTTTCCAGCACCCAAAGATCGATCCGCGAAGCAAGGCCAAACTCATGGGCTACCGGAAGGAAGCTATCCGGATTGATGATTTCGCCATTCTCACCCACCATCCTCAGCAGCACTTCATGGTAGCTATCGCCGCGGATCCCGACTATCGGCTGCGCCATCAGGCGAAAGCGGTCCAGCTCCAACGCCTGCAGGATCTGATTCATCATCGCCACCTTATCCTTTAGCCCATGCTGGACGTGGATCGCACCCCGACGCTGCATATTTTCCGGGTGACCGCTGGTTAACGACATATCGGCAATGGTATTCAGCTCGCCTAAGAGCAAATACAGATGCTTCACCGGCGATCGCACGCTGCAGTAGCTCAGGCCCACCGCGGGCTGCAGCGGCATCCCGTCCCAGACAAAGCGAAACTGCTTCAGGTGCTTATCCAGCGCGTCGATTCGCGCCTTGTGATCGTCGCAGTTCATACGGATTACCAGGTCGTGGCCTGAGAGGTGGTGAACGGCCTCATTCGGCTGCAGCAAGGCGCTAAGGTGTTCCGCCAGATTTTGCTTGTATTGAATGCGCAGCATCACCCCATAGTGCCGTCCCAGCAACTCCAGTTCAGGGATGAGCAAAAAGCACAGCACCGACCACGGCGAGCTTTCAAGGGCCCGGCTTAGCGCGCGTAAATTCGGCATATGCACCACCGGGTCGAGAAACGCCATTCGCCGCACGCGGGCGTGGATCAGCCGCTGCTGCGTCGCCAGCATGGCCATATAGGCGATAATAAACGAGGACACCAGGTAGCTGGATGAGGCGATAGCCAGCTGATTATTGCAGCCCATCAAGAACGGCAAATAGCGGTAATGAAAATGGATAATAAGAATTAATACCGGCGTCCAGACCATCGCGATAAAGCGATAGCCAAAGCGCATTGCTCCCCACAGCATCACCGGCATAAGTAATGATAATGTATAATTTGTGCTAAATATCGTACTGGTATTACTCAAGGGTATTAATAATAGTACTAATAACATTAACAGCGTGAGTGCCCAGAAAATAAACTCCATCCGCTTTATTTTGGGGTCAATTTGCAGGCGAATTTGCGAAATAAATCCGCGTATATGTAATGGATTGCGAATAATGCGCAGCAGGAAATAGCACAGCGGTACGCCGGTTAAACACCCGACCATCAGCGCCTGGAAAGTGATTAGCGATCGTAAACTAAAGGGGTCAATGCCGATCAGGCCCGTGGCGCGAGGATGCAGGCCAAGATACTCGGCAAACTGGGAAAGCACGAGGAATATAGCCGACGGCAGCAGCATTTGCCAGAACAGCCTCTGCGGCATCAGGCCGACGTTACCGTGCGAGATCTGCTGCCTGCGCGGGACAAAAATACGGTAGCCGCCCCAGCACAATACCACCGGGATCAGAAAGTGGAAGATAACGCCGACCGCCTCTTCCGGAGACATACGACGGGCCACGGTGCACCACAGTCCGATGATAATGCCGGGCAGCGCGTTCCAGCCAAAAAACAGCATCAGGCTCAATACCAGCGCCAGCGGTAAATAGTAAAGAGAAACTTCATTACCGTTCAGTTCAGCGTAGGTATTTGTCCATCTCGCCAGGGGAAGTAAGAGAATGGGTAACACCAGCGGCAGCGCCCACCACTTGTCCCGATACTGTCTGTACAGATTAATTATGCTCATAGATGCTCTACGGATAACCCAAACTCCAGCAGGGTATATTCAGGCAGGCATCCAACCCAACCATCTCAACCGCGTAAGGAATAATGATGCGGAACTGGCTGGAGATTCTAGTTACCAACGAAAACAGACAGTTGATATAAATCAAGAAATCATTTAGCTAATATTAATAAAACTTATTTTTTTGCCATTGGCCGCTGGAAAAAGAAACCATGTAAATGCAATGATTATATTATATAACATTAAGTAATGTTTGGCTGAGGCACTTTTACATCCTCATCAATTGACCCCGCCCCTTTCCTGTGCCTTAATACGCCTAACGCCCATGTTATGGGTATACTTTAAGGAACCTTTTGTGAGTCAGGCACCCAGTATGCGTAAACGACATCGATTTAACCGTCGCATGACCCGTATCGTACTGCTTATCAGCTTTATCTTTTTCTTTGGACGTTTCGTCTACTCCTCTATCGGTGCCTGGTACCATCATCAGGACAAAAAAGAGTCGCAGCAAACCACCGCTCCGGTTGTCACGCCGACCCGAGAATAGCCTCGCCGTCACCCGCCGTATCCGATGTCCGTTCAGCTTCCGAGTTGCCGCAGCAGGCGCAACATTTCAGCGATCCCTTTACTGAGGATTTTATCCTGACGCATCACCACGCCAAGCTGGCGATGAAGGTATGGCGTCAACGAGTGAACGCTTAGCCCGCGACGATCCTCGGCGTCGTCCACCGCCATACGCGGCACAATGCTGTAGCCGAGCCCGGCGCGCACCATGCGCTTGATCGCCTCGATACTCCCCAGCTGCATCACCGGCGCAATCGTCAGGCCCGCGGCATGAAACCATCCGTCAATCAGCGCCCGGGTGCCGCTTCCTGCCTCAAAGGCAATCAGCGGCAGGGCCTGCAGAACGTCCGGCGTAAGCCGCGGTGGCGACTGGCCGTCGCTGGCAAAAATAAACACAAACTCCTCATCGATAACCGGGGTGACCGCCAGGCAACGCCCGTTCGCCGGCAGCGTCACCAGCCCAAGATCGAGCCGGTTTTCTTCCACCGCCCGCACGATGTCGAGGGTATTTCCGGTGGTCACGCCTACCGTCAACAGCGGGTGACCCTCGCGCAGCTGCTGCAGGATTGGGGGTAAAAGATGAATACAGGCCGTCGCCCCGGTACCGAGGGCAATCGCACCGCTGACCTCATGGCTAAATTCGCCGACCGACCGCAGCGCCGCGCTGACCGCCTGCTCTATATGTTCGCCGTGGGCCAGCAGCATCAGGCCGGCCGCCGTCGCCTTCACGCCTCGCCCGGTGCGCTCCACCAGCCGGGTCTGAAGAAACTGCTCCAGCTGGCGCACCTGTAGGCTGACGGCCGGTTGCGATAGCCCCAGCGCGTCGGCGGCGGCGGAAAAGCTCCCCCGCAGCACCACCAGCCGGAAGGTCGCCAGGTTTGCCAGATTCAGCGTCATCATCGCAAAGTTTCTCTTATAAGGGTCATAAACGGACGGGTCTGCCAGCACAATAGCCTGCGGGATATGCTGTCGACAACCGTATCACTGAACAGAAGACCATGAAAGCAACCACGAAATCGCCCTCAGCCCCGGCCCTGCTCACCTTTTCCGCCGGATGCAACCAGCTTATCAACTGGGGCATTTCATTTTATATGCCCGGCACCTTCGCCCGGTCCATCGCCCAGGATACCGGCTGGTCTGCGGCGCAAATCTATCTCGGCCTGACTCTTGCAATGCTGATGATGGCGATAGTCTCCCCCTTCGTTGCCCGCCTGCTGGCCCGCCTCGGCGGCCAGCGTGTGGTGATGTCCGGGACGCTGATCGTCGCCGGCGGCTGCTTAATAATGGCGAACGCCCATACTCTGCCGGTCTGGTTTAGTGCCTGGCTGCTGACCGGCATTGGTATGCGCCTGGCGCTGTATGATGCGTTGTTCGCCGCGCTGGTAAACCTTTATGGACAAGGTGCAAGAGTGACTATCTCGCGGGTGACGCTGGCGGGTGGCCTGGCCTCCGCCGTCTTCTGGCCGCTTGGCGCCTGGCTGCTGGCGACGATCGGCTGGCGTCACGCGCTGCTGGTCTATTCGCTGTTCGGCGTGCTCAGCGCGCTGCTGCTGTGCAAAATACCGAATATCCGGCTGCCGACGCCGCCGCAGCGCAAAGCGCGCCGGCCAGCCTCGCGCCACGACCGACGCGTTGGCCTGCTGTATGCGGCGCTGATCGCGCTGGTGACCTTTGTCTCTAACGGAACCTCGACCCATCTGCCCGAGTTTATCGCCAGCTACGGCCTGCCGGTGGCGGCAGGCATGCTGTGGGGAGTCGGACAAACCGGCGCCCGTTTTCTGGAAGTGGCTTCCGGCTCCGCATTAACGCCGCTAAAGCTCACGCTGCTCACGACCCTGCTGATGCCGCTGTGCTTTGCGCTCGGCCTGAGCAGCCCCTATTTCGCGTGGGCCGCCGCCGGGTTTGTTTTGGGATATGGCGCGATTAATGGCTTAACCACGGTATTCAAGGCCACGCTACCGCTGCAGCTGTTTGCCGCACAGGATTACGCCCGGCGCACCGGAGTTTTGCTGATCCCCGCCCAGCTGCTCGCGGCCGCCTCGCCGTTTGCCTACGCCTGGCTTAACCAGCGTCTGGGCATCGAGGGAGGTTTAGCGGTGTCTGCGCTGCTCACGCTGGTCGTCACCGCGCTGGCGATTGCCCTGCACCAACGTCAGCTCCCAGCGGCAGCGGTTAGCGAGCCCGCCTGAACCCGTCCGTCGCTCTCTTCCTCCCGCCCTTTGTCCTGCACCGGGGAATAGCCGAACTTACGCGAAAACGCGCGGGAGAAGGCGGCGGCGCTGCCAAAGCCAACCGCGGCGGCGGCGGATTTGATGCTGGCTCCGCAGCGCAGTTTGCTACGCCCAAGGGCCAGCCGCCAGCCGTTGAGGTAGGCGGCTGGCGGCTGGCCAACGGTTTTGCGAAAGAGGGCGATAAACTGTCCACGCGACATGCCTGCGAGGGCCATCAGCTCGGCGATCTGCCACTTCCGCCGCGGATCGTCGTGCATGGCAACAAGACACACGTGAAGCCTGGGGTGGGCCAGCCCCGCTAATAAGCCGGCATCAACGGTCCCCGCCGCAATAGCTTTACGGATAGCCAGCACCACGATGACCTCGCACAGACGGTTGCGGATCGTCCCGCCGCCGCAGCGCGCCACCTCAACCTCAGAGACAATTAAGTCTGCCAGGCCATGCAGTGCCGGTTGTTCCGCCAGCGAAAAGCTCAGCTCATCAGGCAGGGCGCCAACCAGCGGATTTTCACTGCCGCCAAAATCAACTCTGGCCGCGGCGCAGAGCATCACCCCGGGTGGCAGCTTTGCCGTCGTTCTGGCGCGGTACAGCAGATGCGTCGGCTCACCGGCGCCGTCGGCATCGACGATTAAAAGATTCGCCGGCGCGGCTGAATCGCACAGCGTGGCGCTGAGGCCAAAGGCTTTCAGGAAAGCCGATAATCGATCATGCCTTAGCGGGATATTCGTACTTTCAATCATGCTTTACCCAAACTTCGTGATTATAAATCTCTTACCATAGTGTAAAGGGGGCGCATCGCCCGCCGCCAGAACAATTAACAGGAGCTTGTATGACCCAAAATAGCGCCAGAAAATTCGATGCCTCCCGCGCGGGAGAATATGCCAGGCAGAGCCGGATCGCGCTCGCTGGCTACGATGCCTGCCACGAACTCTCCGCATGTATGCTCTCTGCCGCGCTGGGTGAAGACGTCCCGGCGCGCGTTCTGGTCGTCGGTGCGGGTGGGACGGCAGGTGAAATCATAGCCGCCGCAGCGCTGGAGCCACAGTGGTCCTTCGTCGCGGTGGATCCGTCGCCGCCAATGCTGGAACTTGCCCGCTCCGCTATCGCTGAGGCGGATCTCACGGATCGGGTAGAAACCGTTCCCGGCGGCGTCGTCGATCTGGCGGCCGCCCCGCTCTTTGATGCAGGGATCATGATTGGCGTGCTGCACCACCTGGCCGGCGATGCGGAGAAACTGAATATCCTGCAGCAAATCGCCGCGCGGCTGAAGCCCGCCGCGCCGCTGGTCGTGGCGGGTAATTATCGGCCCTACGCTTCGCAACCCTTATTGATAAAGGCCTGGGAGAATCGCTGGAAAATGAGCGGAGCGGGAGTCGAAGAGCGGCAGGCAAAGATGGACAAAATTCTGCAAGGCGCGCAGCCGCCGCACTCAGAGGAGGCCGTGATGTCCCTGCTCGCAGGAGCCGGTTTTGACCAGCCGGTGAGGTTCTTTTCCAGCCTGTTCTGGGGAGCATGGCTGGCCCGACGGCTGCCGGAGACGACATGAACGACGCGGCGCCGTGATAACAAATAGCGCCCTGCCGTGCCTCCGCGTGCCCAAAAACCTGCCAAGACCGAGCATCCGGACAGGTTTTGCTGCCAGATAAGATTAACCATCTGATCGCCGCAGCGCGGCTGAAAGACGGCCCCTTGCGGCCGTTAATATCGCGATGACAGACCCGCCTCATTCATCCAAAGCTCGGCATCTGCCCCGGCGGGAATACGTAGCGGAGCGGCGGGATCGGTCGCTGCCCGCCAAACCGCTTGCGCCACATCGGACGCATGGGTGATAGGGCCGGCGTCTTCCTGCACGCTGTGGATGAACTGCTGCAGCATCGGGGCATAGTCCGCTTCGTCCATACCGCGCACGTGCGGACGGGCATTAGCGCCGAAGCGAGTTTCCGGCGAACGACCGGGCAAAACGATGTGTGTGCGGACGCCAAAGGGCGCCATCTCCACCGCCAGCGACTCGGTGAAGGCGTTTACCGCCGCCTTGCTTGCCCGATAAATCCCGACGATCGGCAATGGCTTGAGCGTAACCGTCGAGGTGACGTTGATGACCACGCCGGCCCGGCGCTGGCGCATTTGCGGCACGACGGCCTGAACCATTGCCAGCGTGCCAACGGCGTTGGTCTGAAACAGAGCGTGGACGGTTTCCGCCGCCGTAAGCTCAACCGGAGACGGCGCCCCGAAACCGGCATTATTGACCAGAACGTCGATTGGACCTGCCGCCGCCACGACCCGGGCGATGCTGGCGGGATCGGTGATATCCAGCGCCAGCACCCGCAGTCGTTCAGAGGCCGGGAGCAGATCCTCCGTCGGCGTGCGCATCGTGGCAATCACCTCCCAGCCCCTGGCAAGGAACAGCTTTGCGGTTTGCAGGCCGAAGCCGGACGAGCAGCCGGTAATCAATATCGTAGACATAGGCACCTCCATTAAAAATGAACGATCTCATGGTAGCGATGCCACAGAGGACTTAATATAGTCTTTAGTCGCCAAAACTTTAGAGATAGTCCTGTTTATGCCCGTAGATCCTCTTGCCGATATCGTCACTCTGCTGCAGCCTGCCGCCCGCTTTTCAAAGCTGGTGGAGTGCGCCGGTTCGTGGCGCATTGAGCGTGAGGCTACGGGCGAGCCCTTCTACTGCGCGATACTTGAGGGGAGCTGTCGCATCACCTTCGACGGAAATCAGCGGTTTATTCTCCAGGCCGGCGACTTTGTTCTTGCTCCCGCGATGCGGGATCTGGTCAACGACAGCCTCGATGCGCCGGACGACATGCCCGCCACGCTGCCTGTCCAGGTCGCCGAAGGGCATTTTCGCGTCGGGCGCCGCGACGGCCCGGCCGATCTGCGCATGCTGATCGGCCATTGCAGCTTCGGCACGCCCGACGCCACCCTGCTGGTTTCGCTCCTGCCGGATATCGTTCTGGTGCGCGACCGGCCCCGCCTTGCCACGCTGATACAGCTGATCGGCGAGGAAACCCGTGAACGCCGCGCGGCCCGCGGGCTGGTGCTGGAGCGGCTGCTTGAGGTGCTGCTGATCGAGGCGTTGCGCTCGGCAACGGAAACGGCATCCGTGCCGGGTTTAAGCTGCGGCCTGGCTGACGAACGCCTCGCCGTCGCGCTGCGCGCGATCCACGCCCGTCCCGAACATCCCTGGAGCGTCGTCGAGCTGGCGACCGCCGCGGCAATGTCGCGTTCGGCCTTCTTTGCGCGCTTCAATCGTATCGTTGGCCAGCCGCCTATGGCGTATCTGCTGGCCTGGCGGATGGCGCTGGCAAAGCAGCTATTGCGGGATCGAGAGAGCGGAGTCGAGCAGATTGCGGCGCGCGTGGGCTACGGGTCGGCAAGCAGCTTCAGCGCTGCGTTTACCCGCTATGTCGGCATGCCCCCGGCCCGCTACGCGCGCAAGCAAACCGCGGGCTAAGCCGAAAAACAAAAAAGCCCGCAGTTACGCGGGCTTAAAAGGGATGGCATCGGCGCCGGGCGCCAGAGGCTAAATCATTCCCCACTCAATGGTTTAGAAACCATCTAATTCTTTGTTATAAAATTATTTTATGGTAACTCTTTCCAGACAACACTGTAATAAACATCGTCTGGATGAGAAAATTTGTTATATAAATCATTTCGTTATAATGGTTTACAAAGACGCTCTTTAGATTCGTATTATTGCCGGACAACACGTATTTAGGGTTATCAGGCCATTATCAGACGCTTAAACAGCAGCTGCTGAACGTCCTGCTGATGTGCCAGGATCGCATGCGCGGTCACTAAGGTTCCGTCTACGGAATACAAAACCCGGTAGCCTTCAGCGTGATTAAACTCCCGGTATTTGGCGCAACCAATTTTCAGCAGTTCAGGGCAAATCTGGCATCCCAGCGGAAACTGACCAACGGTACGCTCGAACTGCGTGAGTATATCTGCGATAACCGGGCGCGGCTCAACGTCAACACGGCGCAGGAAACCCGTTATTGTGTCGATGCAGTGCTTTACCGTCAGCGTGTACTCAAAGGTCACCTGCTGTTCCATGGAAATCCCTTAACGTTGAGCGCGCTGCGTTTAATCCGCAAGTCCATCCAGCAACTGGTCTTTCGAGAAGACGCGCCCTTCCGCTTTATCTTTCTCTGACAGGGTAAGTAACTTCAGCAAAGCAATGGCGTTTTCCCGTTCCTGCTGCTGATCATAGGACTCTATAACATAAGCAGGTACACCATTTTGTGTGACCAGGATCGGTTCTGACAGATCAAGCGTTGCTGCGTTTTTTTTAACGTAGCTGATTGTCTCTACTTTCATAGTGCGTTCACCTAATGGTCATTGATCATGCATCGGTTTTAATATAGACCATATATAGACCACCAACAAGATGCATGAGGGCTGATATCTGCCTGGCGAGCGCCTTAGACTATCGAGGACTTATCTCAGCACCGTCCTGTTCGGTCAAAAGTAGCTCAACTTGCTCAAGAGCAGACATTAATGCACCTTCTTTACCTGTATGCTTCGATCGCCATTCATCTTCTGGTCTAAATACAACCAGCCTATACGCCTCTTGTGATAAATGCTCCAACTCGGTATTAACAAAGAAAAGCCCTCTGTATTAACAGAGGGCTAGATAAGTATTTGAGTAGATGTGATTAGCTATGAACTAGCTGTAAATCATTCCCACTCGATCGTTGCCGGCGGCTTGCCGCTGATGTCATACACCACGCGGGAGATACCGTTCACTTCGTTGATGATGCGGTTGGAGACGCGGCCGAGGAAGTCGTACGGCAGGTGCGCCCAGTGAGCGGTCATGAAGTCGATGGTTTCTACCGCGCGCAGGGAAACAACCCAGTCGTATTTACGGCCATCGCCCATCACGCCGACGGAACGAACCGGCAGGAACACGGTGAACGCCTGGCTAACCTTGTTATAGAGGTCGGCTTTATGCAGCTCTTCGATGAAGATAGCGTCCGCGCGACGCAGCAGGTCGCAGTACTCTTTCTTCACTTCGCCCAGCACGCGAACGCCAAGGCCCGGACCCGGGAACGGGTGACGGTACAGCATGTCATACGGCAGGCCCAGCTCGAGGCCAATTTTACGCACTTCGTCTTTGAACAGCTCTTTCAGCGGTTCAACGAGGCCCATCTTCATCTCTTTCGGCAGGCCGCCCACGTTGTGGTGAGATTTGATAACGTGTGCTTTACCGGTCGCGGAGGCCGCGGACTCGATCACGTCAGGGTAGATAGTTCCCTGCGCCAGCCACTTCACGTCTTCCAGCTTCAGCGCTTCTTCGTCAAATAGCTCAACAAACACGCGGCCGATAATTTTACGTTTCGCTTCCGGGTCGTTCTCACCGGCCAGCGCGCCGAGGAAACGATCTTCCGCGGAAACGTGGATGATGTTCAGGCCAAAGCGGTCGCCAAACATGTCCATCACCTGCTCGGCTTCGTTCAGACGCAGCAGGCCGTTATCAACGAACACGCAGGTCAGTTTTTTGCCGATCGCACGATGCAGCAGCATAGCGGTGACGGAAGAGTCGACGCCGCCGGACAGGCCGAGGATCACCTTATCGTCGCCAACCTGCTGACGGATGCGCTCAATGGCATCATCAATAATCTTAGCCGGCGTCCACAGCGCTTCACACTGGCAGATATCGCGCACGAAGCGGTCCAGCATACGCAGGCCCTGGCGGGTGTGGGTCACTTCCGGGTGGAACTGCACGCCGTAGAAGCGTTTTTCTTCGTTAGCCATAATGGCGAACGGACAGGTCTCGGTGCTGGCAACGGTAACGAAGTCAGACGGGATGGCGGTCACTTTATCGCCGTGGCTCATCCAGACGTCGAGCAGCGGCTTGCCGTCGGCGCTGAGCGAATCTTCAATCCCGTGGATCAGCGCGCTGTCGGTTTGTACTTCAACCTGCGCGTAGCCGAACTCACGCTCGCTGGAAGCCTCAACGTGGCCGCCGAGCTGCATTGCCATGGTCTGCATGCCGTAGCACACGCCAAAGACCGGCACGCCCGCTTCAAAAACGTATTCCGGCGCGCGCGGGCTGTTATCTTCAGTGGTGCTTTCCGGGCCGCCGGAAAGAATGATGCCGCTTGGGTTGAATTCACGGATTTGAGCTTCAGTCACGTCCCAGGCCCACAGTTCGCAGTAAACGCCTAATTCACGTACGCGACGCGCAACCAGCTGGGTGTACTGAGAACCGAAGTCGAGGATAAGAATGCGATGTTTATGAATGTTGTCCGTCATTGACGTTTATTCCAGAGCAGTAGCAATTAAATAAAATCGCCCGGCGCATGGCCGGGCGATGAAAATCAGGAGCCCATGCGGTAGTTCGGGGATTCCTTGGTGATCGTCACGTCGTGAACGTGGCTTTCCTGGATGCCAGCACCGCTGATACGCACGAATTCCGCTTTGGTACGCAGGGTGTCGATGGTACCACAGCCGGTCAGACCCATACAGGAACGCAGGCCGCCCATCTGCTGGTGAATGATCTCTTTCAGGCGGCCTTTGTAGGCTACGCGGCCTTCGATACCTTCCGGTACCAGTTTGTCAGCCGCGTTATCGCTCTGGAAGTAGCGGTCGGAGGAGCCTTTGGACATCGCGCCCAGGGAGCCCATACCGCGATAGGATTTGTATGAACGGCCCTGGTAAAGCTCAATTTCGCCCGGGGACTCTTCGGTACCCGCCAGCATCGAGCCAACCATCACCGCCGCTGCGCCCGCGGCAATCGCTTTCGCAATATCGCCGGAGAAGCGGATGCCGCCGTCGGCGATAACCGGGATCCCGGTGCCTTCCAGCGCTTCGACGGCGTCAGAAACGGCGGTAATCTGCGGAACGCCTACGCCGGTAACGATACGCGTGGTGCAGATAGAGCCGGGACCAATCCCGACCTTCACCGCGCTCACGCCGGCTTCAGCCAGCGCGCGTGCGCCGGCACCGGTCGCCACGTTGCCGCCGATGATTTGCAGGTTCGGATATTTTGCCCGCGTTTCGCGAATGCGCTGCAGAACGCCTTCCGAGTGGCCGTGGGAGGAGTCGATCAGCAGAACATCAACGCCTGCGGCAACCAGCGCATCAACGCGCTCTTCGTTACCGGCGCCAGCGCCAACCGCCGCGCCGACGCGCAGACGACCGTGCTCATCTTTACAGGCGTTCGGTTTACGTTCTGCTTTCTGGAAATCTTTAACGGTAATCATGCCGATCAGGTGGAAGCTCTCATCCACTACCAGCGCTTTCTCTACGCGCTTCTCGTGCATTTTA
This sequence comes from Klebsiella sp. 18074, assembly GCF_902705905.1. Lineage (NCBI taxonomy): Bacteria > Pseudomonadati > Pseudomonadota > Gammaproteobacteria > Enterobacterales > Enterobacteriaceae > Klebsiella > Klebsiella sp. 18074. The sequence goes on from NZ_CACSIS010000009.1 coordinate 102,111, forward strand.
GCAAACACGACTTCGCGGGTTTCGCCTTCACGCACGGTCACCAGACGCTCTTTCGGGGTCATATAAACGCTAACGGCCTGGTTCATGTCGGTAACGAAGCGCACGTCGCGGCCGGTGATGATCCCGACCAGCTCGTTATCTTCGGTAACCACCGGATAGCCGGCGAAACCGTTGCGCGCGGTCAGCTCTTTCACTTCGCGAAGGGTGGTGGTTGGCAGTACGGTCTGCGGGTCAGACACCACGCCGGACTCATATTTCTTCACGCGGCTAACTTCTTCCGCCTGGCGCTCGATGGACATGTTTTTGTGAATAAAGCCGATGCCGCCTTCCTGTGCGAGGGCAATTGCCAGACGCGCTTCCGTCACGGTATCCATAGCCGCAGAGAGCATAGGAATATTCAGACGAATTGTTTTCGTCAGCTGAGTGCTGAGATCGGCGGTATTCGGCAGAACGGTAGAATGAGCGGGAACGAGGAGAACGTCGTCAAACGTCAGAGCTTCTTTAGCGATACGTAGCATGGGCAATATCTCGACCAGGGTGGATAAATATTGCCGTGGCATTATACAGAGCGTAATCGATTGCATCTACCCTTTTTTGCAAATAATACTTGCTATCGCCTCCCGGCAGGTTACTATCGACTGATTAACCTGCTGATTTAAAGTTTGATCTTGCTCACATGTTACCATCTCAATCCCCCGCAATTTTTACGGTCAGCCGCCTAAACCAGACGGTTCGCCTGCTGCTGGAACAGGAAATGGGCCAGGTCTGGATCAGCGGCGAGATCTCCAATTTAAGCCAGCCCTCTTCCGGCCACTGGTACTTCACCTTAAAAGACGATAACGCCCAGGTGCGCTGTGCGATGTTCCGCAACAGCAACCGCCGCGTCACCTTCCGCCCGCAGCACGGGCAGCAGGTGCTGGTGCGCGCCAATATCACGCTCTACGAGCCACGCGGCGACTATCAGATCATCGTCGAAAGCATGCAGCCCGCTGGTGAAGGGCTGCTGCAGCAGAAGTACGAACAGCTGAAAGCGCAGCTGGCGGCAGAAGGCCTGTTCGACCAGCAGCACAAGCAGCCGCTCCCCTCCCCGGCCCACTGCGTGGGGGTCATTACCTCCAAAACCGGCGCCGCACTGCACGATATTTTGCAGGTCCTCAAACGCCGCGATCCCTCTCTGCCGGTTATCGTTTATCCAACGACGGTGCAGGGTGACGACGCGCCGGGGCAGATCGTTCGCGCCATCGCGTTAGCCAACCAACGCCAGGAGTGCGACGTACTGATCGTCGGCCGCGGCGGCGGTTCGCTGGAAGATCTGTGGAGCTTTAACGATGAGCGGGTGGCGCGGGCAATTTTTGCCAGCCGCATTCCGGTCGTTAGCGCTGTCGGCCATGAAACCGACGTGACGATTGCCGATTTTGTCGCCGACCTGCGGGCGCCTACGCCCTCTGCGGCGGCCGAGATCGTCAGCCGTAACCAGCAGGAGCTGCTGCGCCAGCTGCAGTCAGGGCAGCAGCGTCTGGAAATGGCGATGGACTACTTCCTCGCTAACCGCCATCGCCGGTTTACCCAGCTTTTCCACCGCCTGCAGCAGCAGCATCCGCAGCTGCGCTTAGTGCGTCAGCAGACGGCGCTTGAGCGGCTGCGCCAGCGGATGCGTCTGGCGCTTGATACGCAGATGAAACGCGCCGATCAGCGCCAGCAGCGCGCCCTTCAGCGCCTGAACGCGCACAATCCGCAGCCGCGTATTCATCGCGGCCAGTCGCGTATCCAGCAGCTGGAGTATCGCCTCGCCGAGAGCATCCGCGCGCGACTAAGCGAACAGCGCGAGCGTTTCGGCAATACGGTAACCCATCTCGAAGCCGTCAGCCCGCTGGCGACCCTCGCCCGCGGCTATAGCGTCACCTCCGCCAGCGACGGCAGCGTCCTGAAACAAACGAAGCAGGTGAAGGCGGGCGATCTGCTAACCACCCGCTTAAACGACGGCTGGGTCGAAAGCGAAGTGAAGGCGATAACGCCGGTCAAAAAAGCGCGCGCGAAGAAGAAATAGCTACGCCTGGTCAGGCAGCACGAACTCAACGCGCTTCTTCGAAATCAATCCGTGCCCGTTCTGGCAAAAATAATCGATCGCCCCGCAGGCTTTTAAGACCTCCAGCGGCCGGTGGCAATCCGGGCAGAGGGCCTGCAGAGTAAACTCTTTTTCGCAGCGCGCGCTGCCGGCCTGCACCTCCAGCGGCGCGTGGCAGAGAGGGCAATCAGGTTGCATAGTCATTCCTTACGATGTTTTAGTCAGCTCAGCTTACCACGATAGACTTTTCAGTGCGGCCCGCGTATTTGCTGCTGAAGCTGCAGCAGTAGAGCCACTTCGTCAATGCGCCGCCGGGTCAGCCGCGCGACCTCATCGGGCGCGCGCACAAACAGGCTGCCCTCGCCGAGAATATGCTCCCCCAGGCAGTGCTCGTAGATCGCACCGGCCCGCCGCCAGCGCTGCACCTGCCCGCCGGCAACGAGCTCAACCACTTCGCTATTCTCACGGCGGTCGAGGTTGATAATCCGCCCGTCGCGCAGCGCTATCCGCATGCCCTTCTGCCCTCCCGCAGGACCAGCATACTTGTTGAGCCAGATATTGAGCGGGATCCCGCTCAGCTCCCCCTGCAGATGCGCCTCCCCCTCCGCAGTTTGCGTATCGCCGGGCGCAATAGCCTGGCCCAGACGATCTTTCGCCTGCCGCACCCTAAGCTCAATGCGATCGTCGCCGCCGCAGGAGCGGATCGTTTCCCGCAGCATCGCCAGCACGTGGGTGCCAATATCAAGGATCACCCCGTCGGGATGCCGCAGCCGGCGCGTATCCGCCCTGCCGGTAGCAAAATTCAGCGCCACCGGGTCGCCCCGCTCGTCAAATCCACTGGGCTCCTGGAGAAAACCGTCAATACGCACAATATCCTGCGGCGAAGAGAGCAGCGGGTGGCAGGCCTGTACCCCGCTTTCCGGCTGCCAGCGGGCATCGATCTGGCCCAGCGCCAGCTTTAGCGCGCCGTCGCGCGCCATCCAGTGGTCCAGCGCCAGCACCCGGCGAGCGTTTTCCGGCGCGCGCAGCAGCGCGCGTAGATGCGCAATCTGTTGCACCGTCGCGACGATCGGCTTTTCCACCACGATTCGCGGGCAGGAAGAGGCGAGCGCCGCTTCCAGCACCGGAAGATGCTGCAACGATGCGGTGGTAATAAACAGCATGTCCAGCGGCTTTGCCAGCAGCGCGGCCAGCGAGCCGCAGCGGCTGACGCCCTCCGGCATCCGCTGAGGATCGCTATCAAAACCCCAGCACGCCGCCAGCGGTATCGCCAGGTTTTTCAGCGCCGGCAGCCAGGCCGTCTCCACCACCGCACCCAGCCCAATAAATCCTGCCTGCATCGTTCCCCCTCTCGTTAGCACAAAGTAATCCGCTGAAATAATAAGGGAATTATGGCGGAACGGCGGGTAGATTGCGCGGTGAATGCTGCGCTCTGCGGCAATAAAAAACCCGCCAGCGGCGGGTTTATCTCTTACTTTCCTTTCTTGATGTGCTTAATCAAGCGCTTACGCTTACGCATCTGGTTCGGCGTCAGGGTATTGCGTTTGTTGGCAAACGGGTTCTCGCCCTCTTTGAACTGGATACGGATCGGCGTACCCATAACTTCCAGCGATTTGCGGAAGTAGTTCATCAGATAGCGTTTGTAGGAGTCCGGCAGGTCTTTGACCTGGTTACCGTGGATCACCACGATCGGCGGGTTATAACCACCGGCGTGGGCATATTTCAGCTTCACGCGACGGCCGCGTACCAGCGGCGGCTGATGGTCTTCCGCTGCCATGGTCATAATGCGGGTCAGCATCGCCGTGCTCACGCGACGGGTCGCGCTGTCATAGGCTTCACGTACCGATTCAAACAGGTTGCCGACGCCGCTACCGTGCAGGGCAGAGATAAAGTGCACGCGAGCAAAATCGATAAAGCCCAGACGGAAGTCGAGGGTCTCTTTCACCTGCTCTCTGACTTCCTGGCTCAGGCCGTCCCACTTGTTGACGACGATCACCAGCGAGCGGCCGCTGTTGAGGATAAAGCCCAGCAGGGAGAGATCCTGATCGGAAATACCTTCCCGCGCATCGATAACCAGCAGCACCACGTTGGCGTCTTCGATCGCCTGCAGGGTTTTGATAACCGAGAACTTTTCTACAACGTCGGTAATTTTACCGCGCTTACGTACGCCCGCGGTATCAATCAGGACGTATTCGCGCTCATCGCGCTGCATCGGAATGTAAATGCTGTCGCGGGTGGTACCCGGCATGTCGTAGACCACGACGCGATCTTCACCGAGAATACGGTTAGTCAGCGTTGACTTACCGACGTTCGGACGACCAACGATAGCCAGCTTAATCGGCAGATCCTGCGGATTAAAGTCATCCTCCGGCTCTTCCGGCAATTCGCCGTTCTGCTCGGCTTCAAACTGCGCCCAGTAGGCGGCGTCTTCGTCAACTTCTTCCGACGGATCGATCTCTTCCGCCCACGGCAGCAGCACGTGCTCCAGCAGGCTGGTCACGCCGCGACCGTGCGATGCGGCGATCGGGTGGATGTCACCGAGGCCCAGCGTCCAGAAGTCGGCAATGGCCTGATCGGCATCGATGCCGTCAGTTTTGTTCGCCACCAGGAAGGTTGGCTTCTCACGAGAGCGGAGGTGCTTGGCGATCGCCGTATCCGCAGGCATCAGGCCGGCGCGCGCATCAACCATAAACAGCACCACGTCAGCTTCTTCAATCGCCAGCAGCGATTGTTCAGCCATGCGTGTTTCAACGCCATCTTCCGTGCCATCGATACCGCCGGTATCGATACAGATAAATTCACGTCCTTCTATTTCAGCACGACCGTACTTACGGTCACGAGTCAGCCCCGGAAAATCCGCGACCAGCGCATCACGAGTGCGGGTCAAGCGGTTGAAGAGCGTGGATTTTCCAACGTTAGGGCGCCCGACAAGCGCGACCACAGGTATCATGTTAAATGCCTCATACAAATTACTATGCAACGTCGTTTTTCACGACGCTTTTAAAAACAGGAAAACGGCCCCTGTATACCAGGGGCCGTTTCTCAATCCTGACTACCGCGCAACTTAACGCGTAATCGAGTACAGCGTACCGTCCGTTGCCTGGATTAGCAGGCGACCGTCAGCCACGATAGGGTCAGTACGGAAGCCGGAGCTGTCAACCTTCTGCTGAGCCACAAAGTGCCCATCTTCCGGGTTCACCCAGTGCATATAGCCTTCGCTATCGCCGACGACCAGATTACCATTATACAACACCGGAGCGGTCAGTAGACGATGCAGTAAATCGCTTTGCGTCCACAGCGTCACGCCGCCTTCGGTGGTCAACGCCAGCAGGCGATCGTTCTGATCGACCAGGTAGATACGATTGCCGTCAACGATAAAGTCGTTCACCGAACCCAGCTCGCGTTTCCACATGATCTGGCCGCTGCGCAGATCCAGCGCGGTCAGGTTGCCGTTGTAGGCAAGCGTATAGACCACGCCGTTGACGATAACCGGAGTGGTATCAACGTCGTTCAGGCGATCGATTTCAGTCGGGCCAGTGGCCTGAGAGATGCGCTGCTGCCAGATGATCTGACCCTGCTGCATCAATACCGCGCTAACGCGACCGTTATCGCCGCCAACGATGGCCGCGCCATAGGCGGTCGCCGGTGCGGATTCACCGCGCAGAGAAAGCGCCGGCATATCCAGGTTGACGGTCCACTTCACCGCGCCGTCGGCTTCGTTCAGCGCCTGCAGCTGGCCGTTACTGGTGTGAACCAGCACCATGCCGTCGCTGACGACCGGGCGAGAAATCGCTTCACCGGCTACGCGGGTCTGCCATGCCACGGTACCATCGCTGGTATTCAGAGCAAACAGCTGCGCTTTTTCACTGCCGATATAGACGTGGCCGCCGGAGACGGTGACGCCGCCGGAGAGCAGCGCAGGCGTGCGGGAGAACCAGCCGTCTTTCTCGGCCAGGTTCACCGACCACACCTCTTTCCCGTCGTCAGCACCCAGCGCTTTAACGGTGCCTTTACGGTCGGCCGCATAGACCACGCCGTCGGCAAAGGCCGGATGGAGGTTAGAGTAAAATTCGCCGATACCATCGCCAACTGAGGTGCTCCAGGACGTGGACGGCGTAAACTGATTTTCCACCGTCGGCAGTGGTGACATTTTCACCACATCTTCTTCGCTGTTAAACAACGAACAACCGCTTAATAAGGTAACGGAAAGCAGCCCTGGCAAAAGTAATTTACGCAATTGCATCGAGTCCCTCTCAGATGGACAAATTATTTATTTTCATACGCATCATTTCGCTGAGCGCCGGTGAAGCATCGCTTTTCACGCCCGCTTCCCACGCCGCGCGAGCGCCCTGCTTGTCGCCTTTATTCAGCAGAATCTCACCGCGAAGATCGGCAACAATAGCGGTCCAGCCTTCGCCTTTGATCCCCTCAAGGGTTTTCAGCGCCGCATCAGGATTTTTCAGCTGCAGCTGCACGCGAGCAAGACGCATGTTGATAACCGACTTCAGATTATCATCCGGGGCGGCGGCTAATCCCTGCTGGAGCTGCTTTTCAGCGCTCTGCAGATCGTTTTTCTCAACAAAGCGCTGCGCCAGCTCCAGGGAGGCAAACGCCCCGTAGGCATTTTTGCTGTCAGCGGCGAACTTCTGCGCCGAATTCAGCGCTTCAGGCTTGTCCGATTTAAGCGCGGAAATGGCATTCTCATAGGCTAAAGAGGAGTCTCTGGCCGTATCCTGCTGATGAGAGCTCCAGTAGCGCCAGCCAACCAGCGCCCCAATTCCTAAAATCACCCCAACGGCCAGCGCTTTGCCATTTTCGGCAAAGAAACGCTTGAGCGCATCGACCTGATCGTTTTCGTTGTTATACGTTTCCACGCAGTCCTTCTCCTGACTAATGATTCCCGGGAGATTAACCCAGAAGTGTGCGCAAATGCGCGGCAACGCTATCCTGCGTTACGGTAGTTTGCTCACCTGAGCGTAAATCCTTCACTACCACGTTTCCGTCAGCAATTTCTGATTCACCAACCACCAGAGCAATGCGAGCGCCCCACTTATCAGCACGGCCGAACTGTTTCTTAAAGTTGCCGCCGCCGTGGTTGGTCATCAGCTTAACGCCGGGCAGCTCATCGCGAACCCACTCAGCCAGACGCATTGCTGCGGACTGGGTATCGGTTCCGGAGGCTACCAGGTATATATCGACAACAGGATCGGCTTTAAATTCCGGATTAACGGCCTGGACCAGTAAAACAAGACGTTCCAGCCCCATCGCGAAGCCGACTCCCGGCGTTGCACGCCCGCCCAGCTGCTCGACCAGACCGTCATAGCGGCCGCCTGCGCAGACGGTTCCCTGCGAGCCGAGGCTGGTGGTTACCCACTCAAATACGGTGCGGTTATAGTAATCGAGCCCGCGCACCAGGCGCTGGTTAACGGTATAGGCGATGCCCGCGTCGTCTAACAGCGCGCACAGGCCGGCAAAATGCTGTTTGGACTCTTCATCGAGGTAGTCGCCCAGCGCCGGCGCATCGTTCAGCAACGCCTGCACTTCCGGGTTCTTAGAGTCCAGAACGCGCAGCGGATTGGTGTACATGCGGCGTTTGCAGTCTTCGTCGAGCTTATCTTTAAACTGCTCAAGATAGGCGACCAGCGCATCGCGATAGCTGGCACGCGCTTCCAGCGAACCGATGGAGTTCAGCTCCAGCGCGACGTGCTCAGAGATACCCAGCTCGCGCCACCAGCGGGCGGTGAGCATAATCAGCTCGGCGTCGATATCCGGTCCCTGCAGACCAAAGACTTCAACCCCCATCTGATGGAACTGGCGATAGCGGCCCTTCTGCGGACGCTCATGGCGGAACATCGGCCCGACGTACCACAGACGCTGTTCTTGATTGTACAGAAGACCATGCTCGATGCCGGCACGTACGCAGCCCGCAGTCCCTTCCGGACGCAGCGTCAGGCTATCGCCATTGCGGTCCTCAAAGGTATACATCTCTTTTTCAACCACGTCGGTCACTTCGCCGATCGCGCGCTTGAATAACGGGGTCTGCTCTACAATCGGCAACCGAATTTCGCTGTAACCGTAGCTGCCGAGCACCTGTTTCAGTGAGCCTTCAATGCGCTGCCAGAGAGCGGTCTCGCCCGGCAGATAATCGTTCATGCCACGGATGGCTTGAATGTTCTTTGCCACGTTTATTCTCTTTATATATATACAAAAATGAACCCCGGCGCGTTGCGCCCGCGGGTCCAATCATACACGGGAAGTCTTACGCTGCCCCGGATTATTTCTCTTCAACCTGCTGGACGTCAATACGGCGCGCTTCATCAAGCATCGAGGCTTTCGCACGGATACGCGCCTCCAGCTGATCGATCATATCGTCGTTATCCAGCCGGTCTTTACGCACGCCGTCTTCGTACAGGCCGCTCTTCTTATTGCCGCCGGTGACGCCGAGCGTCGAAACCAGCGCTTCGCCTGGGCCATTCACCACGCAGCCGATGATCGAAATATCCATCGGGGTAATGATATCTTCCAGCCGCTGCTCCAGCGCGTTGACGGTCCCGATCACGTCAAACTCCTGACGCGAACAGGTCGGGCAGGCGATGAAGTTAATCCCGCGGGCGCGAATGCGCAGAGACTTCAGGATATCGAACCCAACCTTGATCTCTTCAAGCGGATCCGCCGCCAGCGAAACGCGCAGCGTGTCGCCGATCCCTTCATTAAGCAGCAGGCCGAGGCCGATCGCCGATTTTACCGCGCCGCTACGGGCGCCGCCGGCTTCGGTGATCCCAAGATGCAGAGGCTGATCGATCTGTTTCGCCAGCAGGCGATAGGACTCCACTGCGAGGAACACATCCGACGCCTTGACGCTGACCTTGAACTGATCGAAGTTCAGCCGATCGAGATGATCGACGTGGCGCATGGCTGATTCCAGCAGCGCCTGCGGCGTAGGCTCACCGTACTTTTCCTGCAGATCTTTTTCCAGCGACCCGGCGTTAACGCCGATGCGGATAGGAATATTTTTATCACGGGCGCAGTCAACAACCATACGAATGCGCTCTTCGTTGCCGATATTTCCCGGGTTGATGCGCAGACAATCCACCCCGTACTCCGCCACTTTCAGGGCGATACGGTAGTCAAAGTGGATATCAGCGACCAGCGGTACGTTGACCTGCTGTTTGATGAGCCTGAACGCTTCCGCCGCATCCATCGTCGGTACGGAGACGCGGACGATATCCGCGCCAACGCGCTCCAGGGCTTTGATTTGATTTACGGTCGCGGCCACATCGGTGGTGCGCGTGTTGGTCATCGACTGGACGGCGATGGGGGCCCCATCGCCAATCGGCACATTCCCAACGTAAATTCGTTTCGATTTTCTACGTTGAATCGGAGCCTGGTTATGCATGAAAAATCTCCCGCGTTACCCGTCTGTTACTGCGCCGGTGATGTTTCGGCATTAAGGGTCAGACGCGCAACCTGGTTAGTTCTGATAAAACGACTCAAATCGACTGGTTTACCCAGATACTGAATCTGTACCGCAGCCGGCGCACCAATTTTCAGCTTATAAGGTGCCTGGCCGCTTAAGTTCAGGTTACCGCCTTTGCGTTGCAAACCGCTGAACAGCTTCTTGCCGGTTGCATCGCTAACTTCCAGCCAGCAGTCGGCAGAGAAGTTCAGGACCAGATCCTGAGCCGCAGCGGCTGCGGTCACGTTCGCCTGATCGGTTGGCAGCGGAGAGGCCGGAGCCGCAGCGCCTGCTGCGGTATCGACCTGCGCCTGAGACGGAGCAACAACGGCGTTATTATTAGCCGGCGTCGGTACGGACGCCGCTGGCACCGGAGCCGGCGCGGCTGAGGTATCCACAGGCGCGCTGTTCGCCACGTTGTTGGCGGCGTCCGGTGCCGTACTATCGGCACCGTTATCTAAGGGAATGCTCTGGCTGCCGCTGTCGCCCGCATTCAGTTCGGCGGTTGACTGGTCGGCCATCGTGGTAATCTCTTCCTGCTGCGCCTTATGGTCTTGCCACCACCAGGCGCCGCTCAGGCCAATCACCACAAACAGCACCAGCCAGGTGAAGCTCATCAGCCAGCCATCGCGCTTTTTACGGCGTTTGCCCAGAGAGAAGCTCTGCATCGGCGCAACTTTCGCCGCGCGGATAGGTGCCTGTTTTGCCATCATCGGCAGCAGCTCTTCTTCCGGAATATGCACCAGACGCGCATAGGAGCGGATGTAGCCGCGCAGGAAGGTTGAAGCGAGGTCGGCTGGCGCCTTGTCGTCTTCGATATCACGAACCGTGGAAACCTTCAGGCATAAGCGCTCAGCCACAGCTTGCTGGCTGAGTCCGAGTTGTTCGCGGGCATTGCGCAGACGCGTGCCCGTAGTATTTGCTTCTTGATGATCTTGAGTGGCTTCAGTATTCATTCGACAACTACTGGTACGTGAAATTTAAAGTTCAGCGCCGGTAAACCCCGCGCCGCGAAACATCTGCAAAGCGTCAAACAAACAGTATAAGTCCGTATGGCGAACTATCACAGATACTTATCAATATTGAATGCTAAGCGGTTGTTGTGCCGCTACATACTGCCTCAAAGTCGACAAAAACGCACCGTAATTATTGGCCGAATCAGCCTGGTTCGCCTGCCGGGGAAACATAATGATGCAGCGCGCGTGAAATATTGCGCGCTGCGCATTTGTCAGATCGCTTTCACGTCAATCGTTTCGCCCTGCATACGCTTGCGCAGCGTACGTTTGGTACGGTCGATAACGTCACCGGCAAGCTGTCCGCAGGCGGCGTCGATATCGTCGCCGCGCGTTTTACGCACGATGGTAGTGAAGCCATAATCCATCAGCACCTTGGAGAAACGGTCGATGCGGCTGTTGGAGCTGCGGCCATACGGCGCGCCCGGGAACGGGTTCCATGGGATCAGGTTGATCTTGCACGGCGTATCCTTCAGTAGCTCTGCCAGCTCATGCGCATGCTCGGTACCGTCGTTGACGTGATCGAGCATGACGTATTCGATGGTCACCCGGCCCTGGTTGGCGTTGGACTTAGAAATATAGCCACGCACCGAGTTCAGGAAAGTCTCGATGTTGTACTTTTTGTTGATCGGCACGATCTCATCGCGAATCGTATCGTTCGGCGCATGCAGAGAGATGGCCAGCGCGACGTCAATCATATCGCCGAGCTTATCCAGCGCCGGGACCACGCCGGAAGTGGAGAGCGTCACGCGACGCTTGGAGAGACCAAAACCAAAGTCGTCGAGCATAATTTCCATCGCCGGCACGACGTTGGTCAGGTTCAGCAGCGGCTCGCCCATCCCCATCATCACCACGTTGGTGATCGGACGCTGGCCGGTAATTTTTGCCGCGCCGACGATTTTCGCCGCGCGCCAAACCTGGCCGATAATTTCAGAGACCCGCAGATTGCGGTTAAAGCCCTGCTGCGCCGTTGAACAGAATTTACACTCTAACGCACAGCCAACCTGAGACGAAACGCACAGAGTCGCGCGATCCTCTTCCGGAATATAGACCGTTTCAACGCGCTGATCGCCGACGGCAATCGCCCATTTGATGGTGCCATCGCTGGAGCGCTGCTCCTCGACGACTTCCGGCGCGCGGATTTCCGCGACTTCCTTCAGCTTATTGCGCAGGACCTTGTTGATATCGGTCATATCATCAAAGTCATCGCTGCAGTAGTGATACATCCATTTCATCACCTGATCGGCGCGGAAGGGCTTCTCGCCCATGTTTTTGAAAAACTCGCGCATCTGCTGACGATTCAGATCCAGCAGATTAATTTTGGCATCTTTGTTCGGCACCGTCAGAGCGGCGTTATCAGGCGTGACAATATGTTCAGACATAATCTATTCCGGCCTCGTTGTTACACGTTATGGCCCCAGGAGGGTTGAAAAAAAGAAGCGCCCCAATGAACGAGTGCTCGTCCAGGGGCGCTGCATTGTACAAATTCTGGTGTATCAATACCACGTTTGCACGCGGCAATGATCAAAAAATCTGTTACTGCGTATTTAATCCTCTACGGCTCTCCGATTGTCGAAAAGACGACGAGGCGATAAAAAAGTCTGTTGCCGCATACTTAATCCTCTATGGCTTTTCGATTGTCGCAAGGCGGCGAGCAAGTAAATCCCCGGGAGCATAGATAACTATGTGACCGGGGTGAACGCACGAAGCCAACGTAGCGACGGTCGAAAAGACGACGAGGATTAGCGAGTGCGCGGGCAAACCTCGCCTTCAGCGAAGAAGAATGCGATTTCGCGAGCAGCAGATTCAACGGAGTCGGAACCATGGGTGCCGTTCTCGGTGAAGCTGTCAGCGTAGTCTGCACGCAGGGTGCCGGCCAGCGCGTTGTCCGGGTTAGTTGCGCCCAGCAGGTCACGGTGACGCTGCACGGCATTTTCGCTTTCCAGAACGGATACCACGATCGGGCCGGAAGTCATGAACTCAACCAGACCGTCAAAGAACGGGCGACCTTCGTGCTCGGCGTAGAAACCGCGAGCCTGCTCAACGGTCAGGTGCAGCATTTTGGTGCCAACGATTTTGAACCCTGCCGCTTCGAAGCGAGAAAAGATGCCGCCAATAACGTTTTTTGCCACCGCGTTTGGTTTAATGATGGAAAAAGTACGTTCAATAGCCATGATTACCTCTAATAAAATTTTATGTTGTTGGGCATACGATCGTATGGCCTGGCGCGCATTATAAAGAGCAACTCAGGCGCTGCCTATGGATGAAGGTAACATTTTGTTAAAATAAGACGAGTTTTAGCAACACAAACCGCAGGGCCTTGTATCTCCGACTTATTGCAGAGTGAAATTCGCCGCCGCAACCTGCCCCGCCTCATCCATCACCACCAGCTGATAGCTATCCAGCCGCTCCAGCGTCAGGCTCGCACCGGCCCCCGCCGCGTCCAGCGGCTCGCCGTTGAGGAACCACCAGCGTCGCCCTGATCCGCCGGTGGTCTGCAGCGGTACCACCACCCGCGCCGCGCCGGGTAAACGTTTAATGACCGCGCCATCGCGAATGCCGGAAAGCACCAGCGGCGCGGCATCGGCGGCCTGCGGCGGCGGACACTGCGTCGATGCTGGGCCCAGCCTCGCCCGACGGCGTTCGTTTGCCGGCAGCCACGGCTCCAGCGGCAGCGGCCAGACGTCGACGGTTTTCTCCATCGCGCCCGGACAATCGGCCGCCACCCGCAGCCCTTGCTTATCTACCCATACCGGGAAACGGATACCGCGCACGTCCTCCTGACCCGGCAGCAGCAGCGTTGGCGGCTGGCTATCGTCGAGCAGCCAGGTGGTCAGCCGACGGCGGCAGTTGGCGTCTCCCGCCGGCAGGCTCTGCCCGCCGGGCCAGCAGACGGTGGCGGCCCTCACCGACGACGGGCGCGGATCGGCGGGCAGCCCGTCGCGCCCAGACATCGGCCGCGCCAGCAGCATATTGTTGACCTGATTGAGCAGCGGTACCGCGCTGGCGAAGCCAAACTGCCCGACCACCGGCGTACCGTCCGGCCGTCCGGTCCAGATCCCGATAAGATAGCGGGCGTTAACGCCAATCGCCCAGGCGTCGCGATAGCCGTAGCTGGTGCCGGTTTTCCACGCCAGCGGCACCACCTGAACCAGCGAGTCGTCGGGTACGGGCTGGGATTCACCGGCCAGAATTCGCCGCACTATCCACGCCGCCCCCGGCGACAGCAGCGGCCGCTCCACCAGCGGCGCCTCAGGCGTCATCCGCAGCCGCCCCGCCCTGCCGTGACGGGCAAACGCGCTATATGCCGCCACGATATCCGCCAGCCGGGCGCCGGCGCCGCCAAGGATCAGCGACAGGTTGGGCTCGGCGCCCGCCGGCAGCATCAGCGGCAGGCCAGCGTTACGCAGCGTGGCGGCAAACCGTTTTGGCCCGTAGGCTTCCAGCACCTGCACGGCAGGCAGGTTCAGAGAGCGCACCAGCGCGTCGCTGGCGCTGACCGGGCCGTGAAAGCCGCTGTCGAAGTTACCGGGCCGGTAATCGCTAAACCGTCGCGGGACATCCTGCAGTAAAGAGGCCGGATGAATCAGCCCCTCATCCAGCGCCATGCCGTAGACAAACGGCTTCAGTACCGAGCCCGGAGAGCGGATCGCCGATACCATATCGATGTGCCCGAAGCGGCTGTCGTCGCTAATATCAGCCGAGCCGACCCAGCCCCGCACGCGCATATCGGTATGATCGACGACGACGATCGCCAGCGAACTGCGCGGCGGCAGGCGCGATTTCCAGTTGAGGGCTAAATCCTCCAGCTGGCGCTGCAGCCCGGCATCAAGGGTCGTCACCACCTTGTCTTCGCGGCTGCTGGCCAGCATCCGCCGGGAAAACAGCGGCGCCAGCTGCGGCATCTGGCGGGGGAACAGCCAAACCGGCTCTTCCGTCGCCTCGCGCACCGTCTTCTCCGACCACACGCCCTGGGTTTGCATGCGCGCCAGCACCTTATCGCGTGCCGCCTGGGCCCGCTGCGGCCAGCGGTCAGGACGCAGACGGCTCGGCGCCTGCGGCAGCACCGCTAGCAGGGCCGCTTCGCCGTAGCTGAGCCGGGCCGGCGGTTTCCCGAGGTAAGCCCAGCTGGCGGCGCCGATCCCCTGCAGCGTGCCGCCGAACGGGGCGCGGTTGAGGTACAGGGTCAGGATCTCGTTTTTCGACAGATGCCACTCCAGCTGCAGCGCACGCCACAGCTGGCGCAGCTTGCCGCCGAAGGTTCGGGGATGAGGGTCGAGCAGGCGCGCAACCTGCATAGTCAGCGTGCTGCCGCCTGAGATGACGCGCCCGGAGGTGAGGTCCTGCCAGGCCGCGCGGGCAATGGCTAGCGGATTTACGCCGGGATGATCCCAGAACCAGCGGTCTTCATACTGGATCAGGGCCTGAAGATAGCGTGGCGACACATCATCTAGGGTCACCGGATAGCGCCAGACGCCCTGCTTATCGGCAAAGCGCCACAGCGGCGTACCGTCCTGCGCCACCACCACCCGGGCCGGAGCCACCTCGTGCAGCGGCAGGGGCCACAGGCGATCCGCCGCCAGCAGCGCCAGCCACAGCAGAAACGGCGTCGCCGCCAGCCATCGCCAGCGGCGCCTTATCTTCACCAACCGCCGCATTTACGGGGTAACGTTCAGCGGGCCGCTGGCCGTGCCGGTTGCCCGCCACTGCGGAACGTACATCGACTCCACCTGCGGCTGCGGCACCTGATAGGTTCCAGGCGTTACCGCCCGCGCCAGATAGACCAGCGTCACCGGCTGCCCTTCGTTTACCGCTACCGCAGCAACAAAGCGATCGTCGCGGAATTCGATATGCTGAATATCCGCCTGCTGCATCTGATTGAGCAGGTTCTGCACCGCCTCACCGTTCTCCTGCAGGCTGGCGCTGCTGTTTGCCAGGTTCTGATTTTCCAGCTCAAGCCCCGCCGGCAGCAGATCGACGACCAGCGCATCCGGCACGTTGCGCGTAGCGGTAATTTCCAGCTTCACCAGCACCAGCTCGCCGCTGCGCAGCGAGGTCAGCGATTTTTGCTGGCCGCGGGTGTCGAAGACGTGCCGTTCAATACCCAGCACGTTGCCCGCAGGCTGCGGGGCGCTAAGCGGATAGCCGCTGCTGTCAAGACGCAGCCAGAGCGGCTGGCTGCCGGTATTGCTGACCTGCAGCGCCGCCAGCTGGTCGCCGGTCAGGCTGCGGGTCTGCGCCTTATCCGCCGCCAGCGGCTGCGCCTGCAGCGAGGTTTGCGCCTGCCAGCTGCCGGGGAGATCCTGCAGCGTGCGGCCGGCAAGGAACAGGGCGTTGGTCTCCTGAGTAGAGAGCCAGCGCTGGCCGTAGGCCTCCTCGGCCAGGCTGCTCAGTAGCGCGGTTTGCGCCTCCGGCAGCAGCTTATTCTCCTCCAGCAGGGCCAGCTTCAGGGCATCATCGCGCAGCGCGCTGCCGTAATCCCCCAGCCAGCGGTCCCGGTCCTGGCGCGGCGTGGTCATCGCCAGCTGCAGCGCCTGCTCGCCGCGCGTCGCGTCGCCCATCGCCTTCAGGGCAATGCCGAGCTGCAGCAGCGGCAGGCCGGAACGCGCCTGCTGGTGGCGGGTCCAGATTTCACGCAGCGCGCCAAGCGGGGCCTTTTGCTGACGAGCCAGCACCAGAGCGGCGTAGGCCTGGGCGGCAAAGCGGCTGGCCGGCGCGTCATCGCTGTAGCGCACGGTCATCAGCCCCGGCTCCTGCAGATAGCGCAGCAGACGCTGGTTGCCGTTATTGATGGCGTTGGTCGGCACGCTGTAGCCCTGCTCGCCCGCGCGCACCAGGAAGTCCATGGCGTAGGCGGTGAGCCAGTACTCCTCCGGACCGTTTTTATCCCATAGTGCAAAGCCGCCGTCGTCGCGCTGCATTTGCAGCAGGCGTGCGATGCCGATATCCACCGCCGCGCGGCGTTTTTCATCGCTGTCGCCGGTAATGCCCAGCGTTTTTAGCTGCGCCGCGCTGGTGTAGAGCGACGGGAACAGTCCGCTGGCGGTCTGCTCCAGGCAGCCGTAAGGATAGGCCTTCAGGTCGCGAATATAGCGGGCCAGATTGAGCGGCGGCTTGCCGCTGAACACCAGCTGCCCCTGCAGGGTCGCCGGCGAGAAGCCGAGGGCTTGCTCCGGCGGCGCCTGCCAGCTTTCGCCAGGCTGCAGCACCGCGCCAGCGTTAACCGTCCGCGCCGGGAAGGCCGGACGGACGCCAATTTTCCACTGTTTCTGCATCGGGGTGAAGGTCTCCCCCGGCAGATTCAGGCCGCTAATGGTCGCACTGAGCTGACCGTCGCCAAACCCCTCTTTAGCGCTCACCGGCACAAACAGAGTGCGACGCGCGCCCGGCGCCAGCTGAACCGGTGGGATTTCCGCCTGCGCAAGCTGCAGCAGGCCGCCGGCGCTCAGCGCGACGTTCAGGGTTTGCGGCCTGTCGGTCAGGTTGCTGAGATCCAGCGCCAGCCGCGTGGTATCTCCGCTGGCGAGGAAGCGTGGCGTATTCAGCTCGGCAATCACCGGCGCGGCGACCACCACTTTGTTTTCACTGCTGCCAAAATCATCGGCGGTCCACGCCTGGGCCATCACCCGCAGCTCGCCGTTAAAATCACCGATCGGCAGCGTCACGGTGCCTTCGCCCTTGTCATCGAGCGCCACCGGCTGAGCCTGCTGGGCAATAATCGTCACGTGGTTAACCGGCGGCTTGCCGCCGCGCTTGAGCTCGTCACCGTCGCCGCCGAAGCGCAGGCTCGCCAGTCGTCCCTGCCCCTCAATGACCTGGCCGTAGATATCGTAAATATCCGCCCCGTAGCGCTTCTGACCAAAAAAGGCGTTCCACGGGTCCGGCGTCGCGTAGTCGGTAATGTTCAGTACTCCGCTATCCACCGCTGAGAGCAGGACATTCACCTGCTTCGGCGTCTCGCCCTCTTTGACGCTGGCCTTCACTTTGACCGTCAGCGGCCGGTTGGGACGCATTTTTTCCGGCGCATCCAGCGCCAGGGTCAGGCGGCGGTTTTCATCGCCGAGCGGCAGATGCAGTAGCCCCACCGCCCGTTTTGGCGTCGCGGAGCGCGATTTGTCGCCCGGGCGGATCACCAGCGTGCTGAGATAGAGATCGTGGCGGTTCCAGGCTTTATCGACCGGAATGGACAGATCCATCCCCGCGGCCGGAACGTCGATTTCCTGCCACCACAGCGGGCCTTCGCTGGACTCGACCAGCGCATAGCCTTTGCCTGCCGCCGGTGCGGCGATATGCAGCTTAATGGTGTCGCCGGGCTTGTAGGCCGGTTTATCCAGCTTCATGGTGACCCGGTCCGGACGCGCGGCTCCCGCGCCGTCGCTGTTATCCTGCCAGCTGTATCCGGCCCAGAAGCGCACGCTGCTGACCGCTCCGTCCGGATCCTTCACCTCCAGACGATAGGAGCCCCACTCCACCGGGAAGCTCACCTTCGCCGTTTGCCCGGCCTGCAGATCCAGCGACTCTTCGCCCTCCTGCAGATCTTTCTGATCGAACTGCGACTGCCAGCCTTCACTATCCGACCAGTTCCAGTAGTAGTCGCGGCGTTCGCGAATGAGGCGCACCTGCAGTCCGGAGACCGCTTTTTTGTCTCCGGCAGCGTCGGCGTAAACAATCTCAAATCCGGCGTTGCTGTTTTCATCCACCACCGGCTGCTTCACCGTGCTGTCGGTGCGGTAGTCGTACACGTCCTTCAGGGCGAACCCAGGACGGATGCCCGACAGCGCCTCGGCAGGCCAAATGGCCTGCTGCACGGTGCGGGTCACCGGACGACCGCCGGACTCCAGCAGGCTGGCCTGTAAAATCACCTGCAGCGGCGAATGGCTATCCTGCCACTGGCTGGCGGTCGTCACTTCCCCGTGTCCTTTTTCGTCCAGCGTCATCTGTACTTCATCGAGGCTGCGGGAGAGGTTTTCTTCAGCAATATCGCCAAACTGGAAGCCCGGCAGCGCGGCAACCGCATCGCGCAGCGGGCGCAGGAACAGTTTCCCCTGCAGCTGATTGCCGCTGGCAGGCGCGCCATATAGATAGGCCCCAGCGACGGCAAAGGTCACGTCGGCGTTCGGCGCCACGGCGCCCTTTTGCCCGCTCAGGTTCAGCGCCATACGCTCGGGCATAAAGTCTTCGACGTGGAAATCCCACTCGCGCGGCTGATTGTCGCCGGTGCTGGCGCGGATATGCCACATGCCGGTCGGCGCGCCAGCGTCGAGCGGCCAGGTAAACTGATACAGGCCGTTCACCGGCTGGCTCATCCGGGAGCTAATCACCTGGCCGTCCGGCTGAACCACCTCGAGCTTCACCGGCTGCTCGGCCAGCGGCCTGCCGTCGCCGTCGCGCAGCAGGGCATTGAGGATCACCGTCTCCCCAGGGCGGTAGAGATCCCGAGGGCCAAACATAAAGAACTGCTTGCTAAAGCCGGGGGCTCCGGCAATGGCGAACTCCGCCAGATCCAGCGCGGGCAGCTTGAGATCCAGCAGGGTAGTTTGCCCCTCTTTGCGCGCCAGCAGCAGCGCGGCCTCTTTATCGGTTTGCAGCGTCACGTGGCCCTGGCCGTCGCTTTTAGCCTGCGCCAGCGTCTGCCCTTTGGCGTTGAGCAGCTGAACCTCGATATCGGACTGCGCGGCGCCGTTTTCGAGACTTTGGGTGAAGACGTCCAGCCGGTTGTGGTAGCGATGCGCCGAGACGCCGATATCGCTGAGGGTAAACAGCGTCGCGGCGTTGCTGTAGCTATAGTGGCCCGCCTGGTTCATCACCGCCACGTAGACGCCCGGCTGCTGCAGCGGTTTGATATCCGCCAGCGGCAGCAGCAGCTTTTCCCGCGTATTGCGCGCCGGGTTGAGGTCAAAACGCCCGCTGTAGACCAGGTCGGCCATTTTCAGCAGCTCGTCGGACTCCCAGTTGCTTAGCGAATTCCGGTACTCCCACTGGCTAACGAAGGCGGACAGCGATTCGGGCTTGATGCGAAAGAAGTTAACGTCGACGTTATCAACGTTCAGGGCCATCACCGGCAGCCCGGCCACCACTTTACCCGGCAGCAGCGAGCCCCGGCTGGCAAAGCCGATGCTGGGAGCCACGTCGCGGGTGGCGATGGTTTTTTCAAAAGAGGTGCCGAAGGTCGCGGTATTCAGCGCGGTGAGCGTAGGGTCAACGGAGACAATCAGGTCGCGTTTCGGCTCAAGATGGCGCAGGCGCAGCTCTTTCAGGTTCGGCGCCAGCTCCCAGGCGCCGTCAACCTTACCGCTTTTTTTATCGACGAGGTGCACGCTGCGGGAGAAATCCTGATCCGGCTGCAGCGGAATGGAGAAGGTCAGGACCAGCGTCGCCGCCCCGTCCAGCTGGACCTCCGAGGCGTCGAGCAGCGTCAGCGCCTTGCCTTTACTTTTCTCCGCCAGCTTAGCAAGCTGGGCGCCGTCCGGCTTCGCCGCGTTCTGCTTATCCGCGGAAGAGGCGGCGGCTGGCCCGGCGGTCTGAGTTTTGCCGCCGTCGTCGCAGCCGGCAAGCGAAAGTGCGGCAAGCAGCGCCAGCGACAGCGTCGCTAAACGAAATGGTTTCATCCTTTAACCCCTCGGCCCAACGGCCTGATATCTGTAGTGAACATATTATTATGCGTCAACGGCGGAATTACCAGTTGCTTATAATATCCGCAGCGCGTCGACGGCCTGATTTCCCCGATGATATAATTTCAGCGATACATTTTACCCGGCAGATGAGAATAATAACGACGGCGTATTTAAGTCCAGTCAGTGCGAAAAATGACGGCGAAGTTCGCACGACAAATACAAAATACGCTGCAAATCGCACTTAAAAATAAGAGAGACTGATAATACACAGGCTTAATTATAATGTGAAAGCGCATACTTCCGCCCGGCTTAATTCTGAAATTAACATGAGTCCCCACCTATAAATTGACAACCAGCTGGTTTTCTTTTACTTGAACGCTATACCGTGATATGTCATGCCGCCCTTACCTTCGCGGCGGCCGTCCATTCTCAGCTTCAGATGGAGAAATGGTTTCATTGCCGCGGCCCGGCAGGCGCATGATTGACGGTATATATTAATGCCCACGTCGGCTAAAAAACTTCTGGTGGTAGCACTGACTGCCCGTTCTGCGGAATCAATAACGGCACAACAGTCATCCGTTCCGTATTGACATATAAAATAAGTAACATGGGAATTATCTATGTCACAAATGAGCGCTCTTTTAATTATTCTTTTCATTCTTTATACAGGCGATGTTATTTCGACCCGGACAAAAGCCTGGGTCCCTTCCGTCTTTGTGTGTGCGGTGCTGTTTCTGGGCGGATACTGGACATTTTTCCCGGCGGATATTATCAGCCGGGCGGGAATCACGGCGCCCGTCGCCATCATGCTGATGTATCTTCTGATTACCAATATGGGGACCTTGCTGTCGCTGAATGAGCTCATGCGTCAGTGGAAAACGGTGATCGTCGTGCTTACGGGTATCGCCGGGATAACGGTGGCCGTCTTCGCGGTGAGCCTGCTGCTGTTTGATCGCAACACCGCGCTGGTTACCATCCCGCCGCTGGTCGGCGGGATCGTTTCATCATTAATTATGTCGCAAGGCGCAAGCAACGCCGGGCTGGTGGATCTGTCGGTGCTGGCGATTCTGATTTACGTGATGCAGGGATTCGCCGGCTATCCCCTCACCGCCATCATGCTGCAACGCGAAGGAAAAGCGTTGCTTACGCGCTACCGCAGCGGCGAACATCATCCTGATAGCACAGAAGATGAACGGACCCTCCTCGCCTGCGGTGAAGAAATGATGCCGCGGTTGTTTAGCCGCATCCCCACAAGCTACAACAGTACCTATTTTAAATTCCTGCGCCTGGCGATGGTGGGCTGCCTGGCCTGGTTTGTCTCCGAGCTGGCAAAACCCATAATCAGCATCAGCCCGTTCGTACTGTGCCTGTTTTTTGGCGTGGTCTTTACTTCATTGGGCTTTCTTGAAAAACATACGCTGCAAAAAGCGAACGGGTTCGGCTTTGCCGTAATGGCATTGATGCTGTTTATCTTTGATACCTTGAACAAAGCCACGCCGGATATGCTGCTGCGCCTGCTTTATCCGATGGCGGTGCTCATCGCCACGGCGGTTATCGGCATGTTTATCGTTTCCTGGGCCGTAGGGAAAGCGATCGGCATCAGCGGCGCCATGTCATTCGCCATCTCCCTGACCGCGCTGTACGGCTTTCCGGCGGATTACATCATCACCAACGAAGCCATTAACTCCCTCACCCAGGATGAAAAAGAACGCCAGATGCTGACTCAGCACATGCTGGGGCCAATGCTGGTCGGCGGGTTTATCTCCGTGACGATTGTTTCCGTCATCCTGGCCGGAATACTGGTGGGCTATCTGGTGCCGGTTGTTGGCTGAACGCTTTCATTTTCTACGTACCTATGGAGTCCGTTTTATGATTAACCCCGCTATTACCGCCATCATCGCCAGAGAAGAGCAGGCGACAATCGCCTTTCGCCGCGATCTACACGCCCACCCGGAGCTGCCCTGGGAGGAACGGCGAACGACGGAGCGCGTCGTGGCGGAACTGGAGAGCATCGGTATCGCCTGCCGTCGCACCGTTCCGACCGGCGTCATTGCAGACATCACTGGCGGCAGGCCGGGCAAGACGGTCGCCCTGCGTGCCGATATGGATGCGCTGCCGGTGCAGGAACTCAACGATCGGCTCAGCTATAAATCGCAAATCGCCGGGAAAATGCACGCCTGCGGGCATGATTCCCATACCGCAATGCTGCTCACCGCCGCCCGCGCGTTGTATGAGGTTCGCGAGCAGATGGCCGGTAACGTGCGTTTAATTTTTCAGCCCGCCGAGGAGATTGCCGAGGGGGCGAAAGCCATGATCGACCAGGGCGCGCTCGATAGCGTCGACAACATTTTTGGCATGCACATCTGGTCCGGTTCGCCTGCCGGTAAAATCTCCTGCAACGTGGGGTCGTCGTTTGCCTCCGCGGATTTACTCAAAGTCACTTTTCGCGGTCGCGGCGGTCACGGTTCAATGCCGGAGGCCTGCATCGATGCGGCAGTCGTCGCCTCCGCCTTCGTGATAAATTTGCAGGCTATCGTGGCGCGTGAAACTTCGCCTCTGGAATCCGCGGTAGTCTCTATCGGCCGAATGGAAGTCGGCACCCGGTTCAACGTGATTGCCGAAAATGCCGTTCTTGACGGCACCGTGCGCTGTTTCAGCATCGAAACCCGCCAGCGCCTGGAGGCCGCAATAGCGCGCTATGCGCAGCATACCGCGGCGATGTATGGTGCCACCGTTGACGTCGACTACTGCTACGGCACGCTACCGGTGGTTAACGAAGAGCACAGCGCACGGTTGGCGCAATCGGTGATCCGCGAGGCCTTCGGCGACGACGTGCTATTCAGCGAACAGCCAACGACCGGCGGAGAGGATTTCAGCTTTTATATGCAGGACATTCCCGGCTGTTTTGCCCTGCTCGGCTCCGGCAATAAAGAGAAAGGGAGCGACTACGCCCACCATCACGGATGCTTCAATATTGATGAGCAGGTGATGAAAACAGGCGCCGGGCTGTACGCCCAGTACGCCTGGCGCTATCTGCATCAAAACCGCTTCTGATCGTTTCTCCCCGGCGTGCGCCGGGGACATATCACATTACGATATGTATTACGTGAAAATGCCTTGTCGGTAAGGGCAAAAGCATCAACAATCTATCTATTGTTGATGACACGGAGATAGCCATGTCCACTTCGTTTTTTGTCGCCGCCGACTGGTTAGCGGAACATATTGATGACCCGGAAATCCAGATTATCGATGCCCGAATGGCGCCGCCCGGGCAGGAAGATCGCGATTTGCACGCCGAATATCGTGCGGGTCATATTCCCAACGCCGTATTTTTCGATATTGAAGCCCTATCCGATCGCACCAGTCCGCTGCCGCATATGATGCCGCGGGCGGAAGCCTTCGCCGTGGCGATGCGCGAGCTGGGCGTCAGCAGCGATAAGCATCTGGTGGTTTACGATGAGGGCAATCTCTTCTCGGCGCCGCGCGCCTGGTGGATGCTGCGGACCTTCGGGGTCGAAAACGTCTCTATTCTCGCCGGCGGGCTGGCCGGCTGGCGGCGCGATGAGCTGCCGCTGGAGCAGGACGAGCCGCAGCTGCCGGAGGGCGAATTCGACGGCCGCTTCGATCCGCTGGTGGTTAAGCGGCTGACCGACGTGCTGCTGGTGAGCCATGAAGGATCGGCCCAGATCGTCGACGCGCGTCCGGCCGGGCGCTTTAACGGTCTCGTCGATGAGCCCCGTCCTGGCCTGCGCCGGGGGCATATTCCCGGGGCGCTGAACGTTCCGTGGACCGAGCTGGTGATTAACGGCGAGCTGAAAACTATCGACGAGCTGCACGATATTTTCCTGCGCCAGGGCGTGGACTTCGAGCGGCCAATTATCGCCAGCTGCGGATCCGGCGTCACGGCGGCGGTGGTGGTGCTGGCGCTGACAACGCTGGGTGTTAACGGCGTCAGCCTGTACGACGGTTCGTGGAGCGAATGGGGCGCCCGCGCCGATTTGCCGATAGAGCCGGCGCACTAAAACAGCGGCGGGGTTAGCACCCCGCCGTCATCAGATAATGCGGTTCTGCTTGAAATCGCGCAGGAAGCTGCCCCAGCGCTTTTCATAGAATGGCGTAATATGGGCAATCATAAAGTGGCTGATGCCCTTCTCCCCTTCGACCACCTGACAAATATCGATCGGTTCATCGCCGGGTAGCGTGTCGGTTGCCACGCTGCCGGTCGCCTGGATGATCTCTTCGATATCCCCCTCGGACTCAATGCCGATAAGCAGGTTCGCCGGCGCGTCCGGGCTATCTTTGATCGAGCACAGAAACGCCCGCTTCACGGTTTTCAGGGATTTAAATAGCGTGGTCAGCGAATCCACCATCTGCGCCGGCGGCTCGGCCACCTCAGAGAGCAGCAGCGACTCCCCGCCTTCCAGCACGGTTTGCGCGCTCAGCGGACCGCCCTCTTCACCCAGCAGATGCTTGATTTCGTTCGGCGTGAACTCTTTTCCGGCCGGCAGTTTGGCGTTGAGGAACAGCGTCTCGCCCAGGGTCATCGCCATCAGCGTACGCGCCGGCATCGCCACAAAAGACTGCTCGTCTTCGACCGCCTGCTGCAGGGCCTCCAGCGAGGTAAAAAAGGGAATGACCGAGGCGCCATCATCTTTTTCCCAGTGCTGCAGGTCGACGGCGCTCTCTTCCACAACCTGTTCACCTTCCGCCGCCGCGCCGGGCACCCAGACGGTGGACTCCAGCAGCGTACGGAAAAAAGCCGGGCGATGGCCGGGCTCAATCGCCGCCTTTTCCAGCAGCGTTTCTAATTCATTTTTAGTTTCGGACATGGCTCTCACAACATCAGAATCAGCAATCCCCCGGCCGCAGGCCGGGGTGAGACAATCCGGGGCGCCAGCGCCCCGCCATTTTTTTACTCTGCGGTTAACAGATTGGCAATCGTGCGCACGCCGAGCCCCGTCGCGCCGGCCGACCACTGCTCAACGGCGGATTTACGGTAGGTCGCGGAGCAGTCGATGTGCAGCCAGCCCTGATGATAGTTCTCAACGAAATGGGACAGGAACCCTGCCGCCGTGCTCGCGCCCGCCGGATAGGCGGCGCTGCCGGTATTGTTCAGCTCGGCGAAGTTCGACGGCAGCTGGCCACGGTGGAATTCCGCCAGCGGCAGGCGCCAGAAGGCTTCGTTTTCCGCCTGGGCGCTCGCCAGCAGGCGAGACGCCAGCGCGTCGTCGAAGCTGAACAGCGCGTGGTAGTCGTTGCCCAGGGCGGTTTTCGCCGCACCGGTCAGCGTAGCCGCGTCGATAATCAGCTCCGGCTTCTGCGCAGAGGCATCGATCAGGCCATCCGCCAGCACCAGACGGCCTTCGGCGTCGGTGTTCATAATTTCTACGGTTTTACCGTTACGGTAGCGAATGATATCGCCCAGCTTGAAGGCGTTGCCGCTGATCAGGTTGTCGGCGCAGCACAGGTAGAGCTTCACGCGCTTATTCAGGCCGCGGGTAATCGCAAACGCCAGCGCGCCGGTAACCGTTGCCGCGCCGCCCATGTCGGACTTCATCGAATCCATAAACGCGCTCTGCTTGATGCTGTAGCCGCCGGAATCGAAGGTGATGCCTTTCCCCACCAGGCAGGCGTAGACCGGCGCGTTTTTATCGCCGGTTGGGTTGTAGTCCAGCGCCAGCAGGACCGGCGGGCGTTCGGATCCGCGTCCGACGGTGTGCAGGCCAAGATAGTTCTGCTCGCGCAGATCTTCGCCTTTGGTGATACGGTAGGTCACATTGTCGCAGCCAACGCCGCACAGCAGGTCGACCGCGCGCTGGGCCAGCTGCTCCGGGCCGAGCTCTTCCGCCGGGGCGTTAATGGTGTCACGCACCCAGTCAATAATAGCCAGACGACTATCCAGCTCGCGCTTTTGCGCCTCGTCCAGCGCCGGCCACTCAACCTGGCGGCTGCCTTTCGGCCCTTTATAGCCTGCCCAGAACGCCCACGCGCGGTCGGTATTCCAACCTTCGCCATCGAGCGCAACGTGCCTGATACCCATCCCGTCAACTTTACGCGCCGCGCGCTGAATCAGACCCAGGTCGTCTTTACCGTTCAGATGCAGGGTGATGCCGTCGTTGTTAATGCTGTAAGCCGCTTTGTCCCCCCAGCGCGCGTCGGCGGGTTGGGTCGTCAGCGTAATCTTCATGGCTTCGGTCATTTTATTCATCCTTATTAGCAAACGGGCCACCCTATGGCAGCCCGTTAAAATTTTTCCGCTAAATGATTCGCGTTGCAGGAAGGCGGCAAGTAAGCAAATCCCCTGGAGCATAGATAACTATGCGACTGGGGTGAGCGAACGCGGCCAACGCATCTGCAACGTGGAGCATGACGCGAAAATTATTCTGCTTCGTCTAACCAGACTAGCAGAATTGCCTCCAGAATTTTTTCATTGGATGCGTTTGGATCGTCATTAAACTCTTCCAGCTCGCAAATCCACTGATGCAAATCGGTGAAGCGAACGGTTTTCGGGTCGAGATCCGGGAAGGCGTCATACAGCGCTTCGCCAATTTCACGACTGTCGGTCCATTTCAGTGCCATATTAATGCTCGCGTGCGTGGTTGATGGTGTAGCGCGGGATCTCGACGACCAGATCGTCGGCGGTCACGCGCGCCTGGCAGCTCAGACGGCTGTCGGGTTCCAGCCCCCAGGCCTTATCCAGCATATCGTCTTCATCTTCGGTACTTTCGGCCAGCGAGTCAAAACCTTCACGCACGATGCAGTGGCAGGTGGTGCAGGCACAGGATTTTTCACAGGCGTGTTCAATCTCAATTCCGCTACGCAGCGCGGCATCAAGAATGGTCTCACCGATCTCAGCTTCCACAACTACGCCATCCGGGCACAGGTCCTGGTGGGGTAGAAAAACGATCTTTGGCATATTAAACCTCGTCCACGGATTGGCCTTTCAGCGCGGTACGGACCGACTGGTCCATGCGGCGTGCGGCAAATTCCTGGGTTTGTGTGTCTGTATTTTTAATGGCTTCTTTAATTGCATCGGCGTCATCGCCTGCCGCTACCGCGCGTAGCTGCGCCGTTGCGTCATCGATAGCCTGACGTTCTGCGGCGCTTAGCAGCGCGGCATCGGTGGCCAGCGCGCTTTCCAGGCTTTCCAGAACGCGTGCGGCTTCGACTTTTTGTTCGGCCAGCATACGCGCCTTAACATCCTGCTCGGCGTGGCTCATCGAATCTTTGATCATGGTGGCGATTTCGCTGTCGCTCAGGCCGTAGGAGGGTTTCACCTGAATGGAGGCTTCGACCGCGGTCGATTTCTCCATGGCGGTGACGCTCAGCAGCCCGTCGGCATCGACCTGGAAGGTGACGCGAATATGCGCCCCGCCCGCCGGCATTGCCGGGATACCGCGCAGCGCAAAGCGCGCCAGCGAACGGCAGTCCTGCACCAGCTCGCGTTCGCCCTGCATGACGTGGATAGACATCGCCGTCTGACCGTCTTTAAAGGTGGTGAACTCCTGGGCGCGGGCCACCGGGATGGTGGTATTGCGCGGGATCACTTTCTCCACCAGGCCGCCCATCGTTTCCAGCCCCAGAGAGAGCGGGATAACGTCGAGCAGCAGCAGCTCGCTGTCCGGCTTGTTGCCGACCAGAATATCGGCCTGAATGGCGGCGCCGATGGCGACAACTTTATCCGGGTCGATAGTGGTCAGCGGGGTACGGCCAAAAAACTCGCCGACGCGCTCGCGCACCAGCGGCACGCGGGTTGAACCGCCCACCATCACCACTTCCAGCACCTCTTCCGCGCTCACGCCGGCGTCCTTCAACGCGCGACGACAGGCCTGCAGAGTGCGCTTAACCAGCGGAGCAATCAGCTCATTAAAGTGGCTACGGGTGATTTCACCCTGCCAGCCGCCGACGTCAACGCGGGCGGTTTCCGCCGCGCTAAGGGCAATTTTGGCCGCAATAGCCGCGTCCAGCAGCTCGCGCTGCAGGCGGTTATCGCTGCGATCGCTGAGGCCCGCCTGCTCGCGCAGATAGTCCGCCAGCAGATGGTCAAAATCGTCGCCGCCGAGCGCGGAGTCGCCGCCGGTGGCCAGAACTTCGAAGACGCCGCGGCTGAGGCGCAGAACAGAAATATCAAAGGTACCGCCGCCGAGATCGTAGACCGCGATAACCCCTTCCTGACCGGAGTCGAGGCCGTAGGCAATCGCCGCCGCCGTCGGTTCGTTCAGCAGGCGCAGCACGTGCAGGCCAGCCAGACGCGCGGCGTCTTTAGTGCCCTGGCGCTGCGCATCGTCGAAGTAGGCCGGGACGGTGATCACCACGCCGTCGAGGTCGCCGGCAAGGGCTTCCGTGGCGCGGGCGGCCAGCGCCTTGAGGATATCGGCAGAAACGCGTACCGGATTAAGCAGGCCGCCGGCGGTTTGAATCATGGGCAGGCCGTTTTCGCTGGCCTGCAGCTGATAAGGCAGATGCGGGTAGCGGGTCTGAATATCGACCAGCGAGCGCCCCATCATGCGCTTCACCGAGCTGATGGTGTTAACCGGATCCAGCGCCGCATTCTGTCGGGCATCATAGCCAACGCTGAGGCCGGAGGGCTGGTAGTTCACCACCGAAGGCAGCAGGTAGCGTCCCTGGCGATCGGGCAGTGTTTCAGCCTGGCCGCTACGCACGGTGGCGACCAGTGAATTGGTGGTACCCAGGTCAATACCCGCCGCCAGACGACGCTGGTGCGGCGCGGCACTCAGGCCAGGCTCACTAATTTGTAATAAGGCCATAATTGCTTCCGAATATTAATTTACTCGTCATAATCTGTGTTGCAGCTACGTTGGCTGCATGGCGACCCGAACAGGTTAGAGTGAAAAAAACTTTTCTTCGAGTTGTTCTGCAACATTCTGAAGTTTATCGAGAAAACGCAGCTTACGCACGGTATCCGCCGCTGTCTCCCACGCTTCGCTGTCTAACTGCTCAACGACCTGCCGCTGACGAACGTCGTACATCCCCTTCACGCGCTGAATAAACGCGGTCAAACGCGCTTCATCCTGCGATTTTTCGATCTCATCCAGCTCTTCGCGCAGCTCCAGCTGCTCCATCAGGAACGCGGTGTCGCGCACGGTGTGCTGCTCGCTGGCTAAATCGAAGCCGTGAAGCGAAAGGATATATTCGGCACGGGTCAGCGGATGACGCAGCGTTTGCCAGGCCTGATTGATCGTCGCGGAGTGCTGCACGGAGGCGAGCTGTTCGGCGGCGCTGGCGCTGGCGAACCGGTCGGGGTGATACTGGCGCTGTAAATCCTGGTACCGGACAGCCAGCTGTTCTTGCGAAAGGGTATAACTGACCGGTAACCCGAAGAGGGCAAAATAGTCCATAGTAACCTCAGGGTTAACGAGATAAAGCAAACCCCACGCACGGTACTCCGCAGTGGGGTTATATATCCACGCCTCTCAGGTCGCATCTTAACCGGCGGCGTTCGCCTACTGTCGTAAGCTTATCGGGAAACGCCCGCTTGCCGCCGCGATGCTGCGCCGAAATTCAGCGGATATTGTGCAGATTACACGTTGAAGCTTTCGCCGCAGCCGCACTCATCTTTGATGTTCGGGTTAGTAAACTTAAACCCTTCATTCAGGCCTTCTTTAACAAAGTCCAGCTGAGTGCCGTCGAGGAACTGCAGGCTTTTGCCGTCGATCACTACCTTGACGCCTTTATCTTCAAACACGGTGTCTTCTGCCGCCGGCTCGTCAACAAATTCCAGCACGTAGGCCATACCTGAACATCCGGAGGTGCGAACACCTAAGCGCAGGCCAAAGCCTTTGCCGCGGTTGGCCAAAAAGGTATTCACTCGCGACGCTGCGCTGTCGCTAAGAGTAATCGACATACAATAACCTCTTAATTATTTCGCTTCACGTTTGCTTTTGTAATCCGCAATCGCGGCTTTAATCGCGTCTTCCGCCAGGATAGAGCAGTGGATTTTTACCGGCGGCAGCTCGAGTTCATCGGCGATATCGGTGTTCTTGATAGCCTGAGCTTCGTCCAGAGACTTGCCCTTCACCCACTCGGTGACGAGGGAGCTGGAAGCGATAGCGGAACCGCAGCCGTAGGTCTTGAAACGTGCGTCTTCAATGATACCTTCATTGTTGACTTTGATCTGCAGTTTCATAACGTCGCCGCACGCCGGCGCACCGACCATGCCGCTACCGACGGAGTCGTCGCTGTTGTCAAAAGAGCCGACGTTGCGCGGATTCTCGTAATGATCGATAACTTTTTCGCTGTATGCCATGATTAATTCTCCTTAATGCCTACCGATTAATGATGTGACCATTCAATGCTGTTCAGATCCACGCCCTGCTTGAACATTTCCCACAGCGGAGAAAGATCGCGCAGACGACCAATGGAGTTGCGAACCAGGTTGATGGTGTAGTCAATCTCTTCTTCGGTAGTAAAACGACCTAAAGAGAAACGGATAGAACTGTGTGCCAGTTCATCAGTCATGCCCAGCGCGCGGAGCACGTAGGATGGCTCGAGGCTCGCTGAGGTACAAGCGGAACCGGAGGAAACGGCCAGGTCTTTCAGTGCCATAATCAGCGATTCGCCTTCAACATAGTTGAAGCTGACGTTGAGAATGTTCGGCGCGCCCTGCGCGAGGTCACCGTTCAGGTAAACCTCTTCCATATCTTTTACGCCTTCCCACAGACGGTTACGCAGACCGCGCAGGCGCGCCATCTCGGTTTCCATCTCTTCTTTCGCGATACGGTAAGCTTCACCCATACCGACGATCTGGTGGACAGGCAGTGTGCCTGAACGCATGCCGCGCTCGTGACCGCCGCCGTGCATCTGCGCTTCAATACGAATACGCGGTTTGCGACGGACGTACAGCGCGCCAATGCCTTTCGGGCCATAAATTTTGTGACCGGAGAAGGACATCAGGTCAACTTTCAGCTGGCTCAGGTCGATAGGCAGTTTGCCCACGCTCTGGGTGGCGTCAACGTGATAAATGATACCGCGCGCGCGGCACATTTCGCCGATGGTAGCGATGTCCTGCACCACGCCGATTTCGTTGTTCACGTGCATGATGGAGACCACGATGGTGTCATCACGCATCGCCGCTTCCAGCTCCTTCAGATCGATAATCCCGTTGCGCTGAGGCGCCAGGTAGGTTATCTCGAAGCCTTCACGTTCCAGCTGACGACAGGTGTCCAGCACGGCTTTGTGCTCGGTTTTGCTGGTGATAATGTGCTTGCCTTTTTTCTGATAAAAGTTGGCAGCACCTTTGATCGCCAGGTTGTCGGATTCCGTTGCGCCTGAGGTAAAGACGATTTCGCGCGGGTCGGCACCGACCAGCTCGGCAATCTGATTGCGGGCGATATCAACCGCCTCTTCAGCCTGCCAGCCAAAACGGTGTGAACGAGAGGCCGGGTTACCAAAGGTCCCGTCCAGGGTCAGAAACTGCATCATTTTCTCGGCAACACGCGGGTCCACCGGCGTTGTTGCGGAGTAATCGAGATAAATCGGTAATTTCATTGCTCTTTAACTCCGTACATCACTCAATGCAAGGAACCAGGCGGCCGGCTTGATGTACGACCGGGTATACGGGATGTCGCAACATCCCGGCCTGATTCGAAAATCTTTTATAATTGTTACCCTGAACGTTTCACCCTGCGGCGAACGGGCCGCAAGCTGAAACAGAACGAGTACTACGCACGCAGTTTGACGTCGATAGCGCCCTGAGTGCGGGTATTACGCTGGGATTCATGGCTGTGCTGACGGCCTGAAACATCGAGGATTTCCTGGTTGTTCACCAGTTCGCCCAGCGTGATGTTGTTCAGGAAGCTGGTCAGGCGCTCGCTCAGGTCGCGCCACAGCGCGTGGGTCAGGCATTTATCGCCGCCCTGGCAGCCGCCTTTACCCTGACAACGGGTGGCGTCAACGGACTCATCAACCGCGCTGATAACTTCGCCAACGGCGATGCTACCGGCTTCTTTACCTAATAAATAACCGCCGCCTGGACCGCGAACGCTCGATACCAGACCATTTTTACGCAGGCGGGAAAACAGCTGTTCCAGATAGGAAAGCGAAATCCCCTGACGCTCAGAAATATCAGCTAACGGAACCGGGCCCGATTCAGAGTTGAGCGCGACGTCCAGCATCGCGGTCACAGCATAACGCCCTTTAGATGTCAGTCTCATGTCTTACTTAACCTCAAACTCGCCCCTGCCCGGGCTTTTTATTAATATGGGTATTGCATAGCAGGGCCAAGTCTGACATTCCCGAGTAATTTGGTCAACTATTTACTTGACTGTTTTAGTCAGGTATTTGGCTATCTGTGCCCTTGCGTCCTGAGGACCATATTCCCGGCCGTTGAACCGGCTATTAAGACCACCGGTTCAACGGCTCGGCGCGCCCGTCTGCGGCCTTGATGCACCGCAAAGGGGCCGGTTTACTCTTTGTTCTTGTGCTGCTGCTCAATCGACGCCAGCATTCCGCGCAGGATATTCAGCTCCTGGCTTTCCGGGCGCGCGCGGGTAAACAGGCGACGCAGTTTGTTCATCACCTGTCCCGGATGGCTGGCGCGAATAAAGCCAGTCGCCAGCAGCGTCTGCTCGAGATGGCCGTAAAAGCGCTCTAAATCATCCACCAGCGGATACGGCGTCTCTTCCTGCTGTTCGACCTGCGGCTGCTCCTGAGTCGCCAGCCACGCCATCCGCACCTCATAAGCGATGACCTGCACCGCCATCGCCAGATTCAGCGAGCTATACTCCGGGTTGGCGGCAATCGCGACGTGGTAATGGCATTTCTGCAGCTCGTCGTTGGTCAAACCGACGCGCTCGCGGCCAAAGACCAGCGCCACCGGGGCGTGCTGGCCTTCTGAAACGCTCTTCAGGCCACACTCGCGCGGGTCGAGCATTGGCCACGGCAAAGTACGCGAACGGGCGCTGGTACCGACCACCAGGCTACATCCGGCCAGGGCTTCATCCAGCGTATCGACGATATGCGCATTGCCGATAACGTCGCTGGCGCCGGCCGCCAGGGCAATAGCCTGCGAGTCAGGCTTAACCAGCGGATTGACCAGCCACAGGTTTGTCAGGCCCATGGTTTTCATTGCCCGGGCCACGGAGCCCATATTGCCAGTGTGTGATGTTTCTACCAGTACGATTCGAATATTTTGCAGCATTAGTGTTCTTCGGCTAAAGATTATTCACGCATGCTATCATAAAACGAAGACATAGGCAGATTTCACTGTTACTATGTGCGCCGTTTTTTCCCGTTCTTTAACATCCAGTGAGAGAGACCGATGCATCCGATGCTGAATATCGCCGTGCGCGCAGCGCGCAAGGCGGGTAATTTAATTGCCAAGCACTACGAAACCCCAGACTCCGTAGAAACCAGCCAGAAAGGCAGCAATGATTTTGTGACTAACGTCGATAAGGCAGCCGAAGCGCTGATTATTGAAACGATTCGCAAATCTTACCCGCAGCACACTATTATCACCGAAGAAAGCGGTGAGCACGTAGGTGAAGATCAGGATGTTCAATGGGTTATCGATCCACTGGATGGCACCACCAACTTCGTAAAACGTCTGCCGCACTTCTCCGTATCCATTGCCGTACGCATTAAAGGCCGTACCGAAGTCGCCGTGGTTTACGATCCAATGCGCAACGAACTCTTCACCGCAACCCGCGGCCAGGGCGCTCAGCTGAACGGCTATCGTCTGCGCGGCAGCAGCGCTCGCGATCTGGATGGTACGATTATCGCCACCGGTTTCCCGTTCAAAGCGAAACAGCACGCCACCACTTACATGAATATTCTGGGCAAAATGTTTACCGAATGCGCTGACTTCCGCCGCACCGGTTCTGCTGCCCTGGATCTGGCCTACGTTGCCGCCGGCCGCGTTGATGGCTACTTCGAGATCGCGCTGAAGCCGTGGGATTTCGCTGCTGGCGAGCTGATCGCTCGTGAAGCGGGCGCTATCGTTTGCGACTTCACCGGTGGCCATAACCACCTGTACAGCGGCAACATCGTTGCCGGCAACCCGCGCGTCGTTAAAGCCATGCTGGCCAACATGCGCGAAGAGCTGAGCGAAGCGCTGAAGCGTTAATCTCTCTCACCTCACCCCGGTCCACCCGGGGTGAGAGTATCACTCAAAACGGCCGCAGTCCGCCGCCGCCCGGCACCGCACTGCTCCACATCACCACCGCCGCTGCCACTAAAATGACGCCGCCGGACAGCGCCAAAGTCGACCAGCCAATCTGCTGCCAAAGAGGCGGCGTTTTATTCGCGCTAAGCTTAACGGCCAGCTGACGAAAGCCGTGCACCAGCAGCGCCAGCCCGCTGATAGTCAGCGAGGTTCCCGCCGCCATTGCCAGCGCTGCCGCCATCCCCCAGCCAAAGACGCCAATCACCTTACTAAACAGCAGGACCATGATCGCCCCAGAACAGGGACGCATGCCCATCGACAGAACGATGGCCAGCCGCGCGCGCCAGTCGTCGCCGCTTTGCAGCTGTTCCGGCGCCGGCATATGCTGATGCCCGCAGCCGCAGTGCGCATGATGAACGTGATGGGGCGTAAAGGCGGTAAACGTTGGCCGACGCAGCTGCCCGCGCAGCTTTTTCAGCGCCCGCCAGCACAGCAGCAGGCCCAGCGCGCCGACCAGCAGATAGCTCCCCTTCTCCAGCCAGAAGCTGCTGAGATGAAGCTGCCTTGCGGGCAGCTGCAGCAGGGTCAGCACCACCACCACCAGCACAATCGCCACCGCGCCCTGCAGGAGCGAGGCGGCCAGCGTCAGCGCAATGCTCGAGCGGAGCTTCGCGGGATGCGTCGCCAGCCAGGTGGTAATCACAATCTTGCCGTGCCCCGGCCCCAGGGCGTGCAGGACGCCGTAGATAAAGCTAAACGCCAGCAGCGAAAGCCCCGCCGCTCGCGGATTTTCCGCCACCGCTTTCAGCAGGCCGCTGAGCTCAAAATTGAGCGTCCGCTGCCAGATAGCGCTTTGCAGCATCACCTCCGGCCAGGCCTGCCAGAGCCAGACGCCGGCGCCCGCTGCCAGCGCTAAAAACAGCGCCAGCGGCCACAGCTGGCGCAGGCGGGAAGCCCGGGAGGGGGTTGAGAATACTACTGACATGTCAGCGTCACCTTCTGAGCGAAATAGGTTCCGAGCGCCATATCTTCCGGCGGCGCGTCGGCTTTATCGAGCGACTGCGCAAAAGCCGTCATTTTATCATTCGGCTTTGGCGTCACCACCGTCACCTTGCATCCCGCGCGCAGCGCTGCAGGCAGGGTGACGTCGTCCGGCTTGTCATAGAACATATCGACGTAATAGGTCGGGTCGAAGGTCGAAAGCGTCAGGGTTTGTCCCGCCAGGGGCAGCGGTTTAGCCAGCGGCAGAGTAAAGGTCAGCACCGCCTGATGCCCGTCGCGCTCCAGACCGTAGCCGTCGGGGCGATTATCAAACTTCACGTGCTGGCCGTTATGCCAAAGCTCGCTGAAGTAGTGCTGCCCAAGGACGTTCGCCATCACCTCCGCCGCCAGCTTTTTCCACACTTCATCTCCCGGCTTCGCGCTGCCGGCATCGTAAAGCAGGTCTGAGGAGGTGATCTCATCCATCGTCCAGCGCATTTTGAAACCGGTGAGCTGCCCGCTATCGGCGATAACTTCCGTCCGCAGGCTGATAAAGCTATGCGGATGCGCTAGCACGCTAAATGATAAAACCATGAAAAATGCCGCACAGGTGCATTGTTTCACTCTCTTCATCCGTTCCTCACGTGAAAAATTCTGTGAACTTATCCAGCAATCCTGACGTAAAGACGCCAGCCTGCCCTTCTCTCTGTTCATCCATTGGCTATTCTTAGCGAAAACCCTAACTGGAACTTATCAGATGATGACCGTGATTGAACCACCATCTGCGCTTTCCAGTCCACAGCGCCGTAACCAGGTCCTGCTGATGTTTTATCTGCCCGGGCAGCCGGTCACCCCCGAGCGGCTTAGCGCGATCAACCTTGTTGATGAGGCGACGGCCCGGCAAGATATCGCGGAGACGGAACGTGACATTCAGCGTTACCACCGTTTGACCCTCGCGTCGCAGGTGGACGGCAGCTATCGGATTGAAGGCGCCGCAATCGATCAACGCCTGTGCCTGCTGCACGGTTTACGCCGGGCGCTGCGCCTGTGTCCGCATTTTATCAGGCACCATTTTACCCCGGCATTAAAAACGCAGCTTAAACTGCAGGGCGTTGCGCGCACCTTATATGACGACACCAATCTGCAGGCGCTGGTCAACCGCTGCGCCCGGACGCTTAACCGTCAGTTTGACTGTCGGGATATTCACTTCCTGCGTCTCTATCTGCAGTACTGCCTGCTTCAGCATCATCTCGGGCAGACGCCGACCTTTACCGAAGATCAGCAGCGCTGGACCCAGGAGGCGGCGGAGTCGATACTTGCCGCTGAGATTATCCGCCACTGGCAGCGCCGGGTCGCCACTGCGCCGCACGCGGGCGAGCAGCGCTTTCTGACCCTGCTATTCATGCTGCTCAAAACGCCCGATCCTATCCGCGATGGCCACCAGCAGGACCGACGCCTGCACCTGGCCATCTCCGGGCTGATCCACCGTTTCCAGGATCTATCCGGCCGGCCGTTTAGCGACGATCGGGGGCTGAGCGACCAGCTCTATATTCATCTCTCCCAGGCGCTAAACCGCAGCGTGTTCGCGATCGGTATCGATAATGCGCTGCCGGAGGAGATGAGCCGCCTCTATCCGCGCCTGATGCGCACCACCAAAACGGCGCTGGAGGAGTTCGAGAGCGCCTACAGGGTTCGCTTTAATCAGGAGGAAGTGGGGCTGATTGCGGTGATTTTTGGCGCATGGCTGATGCAGAAAAGCGAGCTGCACGAGAAGCAGGTGGTGCTGCTGACCCACGACAATCCCGACCTCGAGCAGGCGCTTGAGCTGCAGCTGCGCGAGCTGACCCTGCTGCCGCTCAATATCAAATATCAGAACGTTCACGCCTTTCAAAAGGAAGGCGCGCCGAAGGGCGTGGCGCTGGTGGTAACCCCTTATGCTACGGCGCTGCCGCTGTTTTCACCACCGCTGTTTCACGCTGAGGAGATGTTCAGCGATCACCAGCGGCAGCATATTTGTCAAATGCTCGAGGACTAAGATACCGCCTTCGGCCTCAGCACCAGCGCCGGCAGGGCAACCAGCGCCATCACCCAGAACACGCCCTGGTGCAGGTGCTGGTAGAGGAAGCCGGCAAATACCGTCATTACCGCAATGCTGCCCCCCATCGCCACCGCGGAGTAAACCGCCTGCAGACGAATCACCTCCCCGCCCTGACGCGCCGAAATATAGCGCATCGCCGCAAGGTGACATACCGTAAAGGTGCCGCAGTGCAGGATCTGCGCGACGATGAGCCACGGCAGCTCGGTGGTCCAGCCCATCAGCGTCCAGCGAACCAGCCCGCAAACGGCGGAGAGCAGCAGCAGATCCCGCGCGCTGAAGCGGCTAAAGGCTTTTTTGCTCAGCGCAAAGATAACCACCTCCGCGACCACTCCCAGCGACCACAGATAGCCGATCGCCGAAGCGGAATAGCCCGCCTCCTGCCAGTAAATCGCGCTGAAGCCATAGTAGGCGGCATGGGCGCCCTGTAGCAGGCAGACGCAGGCGAGGAAGCGCCAGCTTTGGCGCACCAGCTTTAGCCATGCCGGGAGCCCGGCCGCCTGCTGGTGACGAACTTCCCCCTGCGGCATCACCGAGGGTTTAAGCAGCATTCCCAGCAGCATTGAAGCGATACCGAGGCTTAGCAGCACCAGGATCGCCCGATAATCAAACAGGCTGACCAGCTTGCCGGTCAGCGCGGAGCCGATCACAAACGCCACCGATCCCCACAGACGCACACGCCCGTAGTCCATGGTTATCTGCTTTTGCCAGGTATTCGCCAGCGCATCGGTCAGCGGTACCAGCGGAGAGAAGAACAGATTGAAGCCGACCATCACCACCATCAGCCAGGCGACGCGGCTATCGGCCCAAAAGCCAAGGACAAACAGCAGCGCCAGTAGCGCCAGCACCCGCAGGGCGGAAATGAGCCGGGAAGGATCGCTTACCCGTGGCGCAATCAGCAGACTGCCGAGAAAACGCGCCACCAGTCCGGCACCGAGCAGCATACCGATGGTTTCCGGCGTCAGCCCCGCGCCAGCCAGCCAGACGCTCCAGAACGGCAGAAAGATGCCGTAGCTAAAGAAGTAGGTAAAGTAACTAAGCGCCAGCCAGCGCGTGGAGTGCAAGACCATGATTTCCTCCCGAATGGAGGCGACAGTCTGGCGACAAACCTGCAAAGCCGCAAGGTGAAGTTGTACCTGCCCGTCTCCGGGCAGGTTGGGCTTAAATCGGATGGACCTTCAGCACCATTTTTTGCCGCATGCTTTCACCGCGTGAAAGCAGAGTTAATTGACCAAATCCCGGACGATGATGATCGTCAGGCGCGTGGCTCATTGGCTCGAAACAGAAGAAATCAAATTCATAGCCTTTATCAAACGCCGGATCGGAAACAAAAACAAAATAGCATGGCGCCGGCGGCTCGGTGGTCATCGAGAGTTGATACCCCAGCCCCGGCTGTCGAATCGTCGCGATACCGTCCCAGCCGGAAAAGCCATTGTTTACCCAACGCCGGGGGAGCGGCGCGGGCTGATTGAAATCCAACGCCTGCGGTAAACTCTCCTGATGCTCTCCGGTTAGCCAACTTTCTCTCTCCAGCCAGTAGCCGGCGGTCTGCGCCTGCACCCGCGTGTCAGGCGACAGCGGTAAGTAGGGATGCCAGCCCAGGCCGAACGGCAGCGCGTCGCCATCATTCGTCACGCTCAGCTCCACCTCAACGCCGCTTTCGCTTAAGGTAAAGCGCTGCTGCGCGGTGTATTGATAGATGCCCTCGCGGTGGACATACTCTAACCTAAGCTGCGTGGGCGATTGTTCCTCACAGCACCAGCTATTCAGCCAGCCGTCGCCGTGAAGATAGTGGCGATCCCACTCAACGTTCGGCGCCAGCCGATGCTCTCCTGCCGGCGAAGAAAACTGGTTACCGCTCACCCGATTACCAAACGGCACCAGCGGAAAGCAAGAGGACTCCACCGCCACGCCGCTATTGAGACCCGGACGCAGCAACGGGATCGCTGTCCCCTGATGCTGCCACCATAGCCCCTCGATCGCGCCGCCGCGATCCGCAACCTGCAGCCGCAGCTGGCCGTTATCCAGTGTAAAAAGCGTCATCAGGGCTCCTTAATCGGGGAAATTAATCACCACTTTGCCACATTTACCGCTGGCCATAAGTGCGTAGGCCTCTCCCGCCTGAGCAAGAGAAAAACGATGGGTAATCGCGCTATGCGGCCACAGCTTCCAGTCGGTCAGATCGCGGGCGCACTTCTCCATATGGAACAAACTG
Source organism: Klebsiella sp. 18074 (assembly GCF_902705905.1). Lineage (NCBI taxonomy): Bacteria > Pseudomonadati > Pseudomonadota > Gammaproteobacteria > Enterobacterales > Enterobacteriaceae > Klebsiella > Klebsiella sp. 18074. The sequence continues at coordinate 141,672 of NZ_CACSIS010000009.1, forward strand.
GTCACCCAGGAGCCGATAATACGCCGCTGGTGGTGCATCAGATCGGCGCTAACCTCAAACTCAACCTTCCCCGTTTCACCGATGTACACCACTCTTCCCCAATCCGCCGTAGACTGTAGCGCTAGCAGACGCCCCGCGGCATTGCCAGAACAATCCAGCGCCACATCCGCCCCGCCGTGCGTCAGTTCGGCAATCCGCGCCGGAAGGTTTTCCGTTGTCGCAAGGAAACCGTTATCCATCACTCCCAGCTGTTTTGCCGTCGCCAGGCGCTCCGGCAGCATATCGACGCCGATAACGCGTTTCGCTCCACGTCCTTTCGCCAGCATCATCGCCATCATGCCTACGGGCCCTAACCCGACAACCAGAACGTTGTCGCTGCCGGAAACCTCGCCGCGCAAAATGCCTTCGTAGGCTGTCCCTACGCCGCAGCTAATAAATGCGCCATCTTCATAGCTAAGCAGATCTGGCAGATGAATCAGGTCCTTTTCCTCCGCCAGCAAATATTCCGCATGGCCGCCATCGCGCTGCCAGCCGTAGGCTGCTTTGCCCTCTCCGGTGCAGGAGATCGGAAAACCGCGACGGCAGTTGGAGCAAAAACCACAGCCGGAAATATGGTAAACCAGCACCCGATCGCCCGCTTTGAAGTGCCGGCAGCCGGCCCCCGTCTCCACAATTTGCCCACAGGGTTCATGGCCATTAATAAAACCCTGGTACAGCGGTTTATCCGGCGCGGCGGCGGTACCGCGATGCTGATGATAAATATAATGGACATCGCTACCGCAAATTCCTGAGGATTTCATTTTAATCAGGACCTGGTTAATCCCCGGGATTGGTACAGGAACCTCCCGCAGCTCAACGCTTGAGTTCCCCGGTAAAAAAGCAGCCAACATTGTTTTCATAATTCCCTCTATACAAATTAATGAATATTAATGTTTAAGTTTACTATTACGTTGGGTCAGCAATATATTCGCCAGTACAGCAACCACGATAATTAATCCGCGAACAACCTGCTGGAAAAATGAGTTAATGCCCAGAAGCACCAGCCCATTGCCAATAAGGGTAATAACCAGTACGCCTAATAATGTGCCGAATAGCGAACCGCGACCACCGGACAGCGCGGTACCTCCGACCACTACCGCGGCGATAACGTCGAACTCGAGGCCGTTGGCGGCACCCGCATTGCCCGATCCAAGTCGCGCTGCCAGCAAGATACCGGTAATCGCAGCCAGTAGCCCTGAAAGCGTAAAAATCAAAATACGCACCCGCCTGACGTTAATCCCGCAGAGCTGGGCCGCCGTCGCGTTACCGCCGGTGGCAAACACCGAGCGGCCAAAGGCGGTTTTGCGGCTGATAAAGACAAAGATGACGAACAGAACCAGCATAATGAGTGCCGAAACGGGGATGCCAAAGAGCTGCCCGCCGAGCCAGTCCAGGACCTCATTTTCATCGATGGGTACCGGTAGCGCATTGGTCATGAATAGCCCCATGCCGCGTAAGGCGCTCCATAAACCTAAGGTCGCGACAAAGCTGGGAACGCTAAATACGCCGCGTAGCACCCCTGCGAGGGTTCCTAACCCTGCGCCAAGGATTAGCACCAGCAGGCAGGCAATGCTAAGCGGCACCTGGAACTGCAGCAGGAAGGCCAGGCAAACGGAGATAAACGCAACCATTGGACCGACGCTGACGTCAATTTCGCCGGAGATAATAATCAGCGTCATGGCCCATGCAGCAATACCAATGGTCGCCGCATCGCGCAGTACGTTCATTTGATTGTTTAAAGAAATAAATCCCGGTGCGTTAAATGAAAACACCAGATACAAAATAGCGATCACCACCAGCAGGCCAATTTCATTAATGTGGCGACTGATAAACTGCTTAGGTGCGGCATTTTTGCCTTGCGGCAGCGTTAATGATGAGGCAGACATCTGTTAATTCCTCAATAAACGTTATGGCTAATGCGTGGATAGAATTGCCGACATTAATTCATCGACATTAACGGGAGCTAAAAGCTCGCGGGTAAATTCACCGTTTTGCAGCAGTAAAATACGATCGCAGACTAAAGGCAGCTCCTCTATTTCGCTGGAAATGAATACGACGCTTTTTCCTTCAGCCGCAAGCTCCCTCACAATACGATAAATCTGCTGCTTCGCTTCGATATCAACGCCGCGGGTGGGCTCATCAAGAAGCAAAATTTCGCTTCCGGCGTAAACCCAGCGGCCAATCACTACTTTTTGCTGGTTGCCACCCGATAGCGTCCCGATTGCGGTCTCCGTATTCGCCGCCTTGATCGTCATCCGGCTCATGACCGCGGCGGTCAGCTGCTGAATCCTCTGCCAGTTCAGTATGCCGCGCCGACTAACTTTGTGCCGGTTGGTCATCACCGTATTTTCATCCACGCCCAGAAGCGGAATGATACCCGCCTCCTTACGGTTTTCCGGGGTGTAGCCCACTCCGCTCTTGAGCATCGAGGTATACCGCGGACGCGAGATGCGCGTTCCATTCAGCGTGATTTCCCCCTCAGCAAACGTTTCTAAGCCGATAATAGCCTTGAGTAGTTCGCTACGCCCCGATCCCAGCAGGCCGGCGATACCCAGCACTTCGCCACGATGCAGGGTAAAATTAATGTCCTGAAGTTTGGGGGGATGACGCAGCCGGGCCACCTGCAGTACCGGGGTTGTCAGCACAATGTCAGATTTAACCAGCGGAAGATCGATATGCTCCCTTCCCAGCATTAGCGATACGATTTCCTGGGTTGTCGTCCTCTCCAGCGTGACGTCGCCTGCCACCTGGCCATCGCGCATGATGGTGGCACAGGAGGCAATACGGCGGATCTCCTCCATGCGATGGCTGACATAAATCACGGCAACGCCGAGAGCCGACATTCGCTTCACCGCGTTAATCACCAGCTCGACCTCTGCGTTGGCCAGCGAGCTGGTTGGCTCGTCAAGAATCACCACCCGCGGCTGACCTTTCATCACGCGGGCTATCTCTACCAGCTGCTTTTGCGCCGGGCTGAGCGTGTCGACCAGCGCATCTGGCGGAACATCAGCGCCAAGGGCGGCCAATGCCTCCCTGGCCTGGCGGGCCATAACGCTTTGGTCAACCATGCCATTGCGGCGTGGCCATTGGCCGAGGCAGAGGTTCTCTGCCACCGTTAATCCCTCGACCAGGCTTAACTCCTGGTATACGGCTCTGACCCCCAGCTCCGCTGCCCGGCGGGTTAGCGTTGCGTCGTTACCTTCAAGACGCGTGCCTGCCAGCAAAATCTCGCCGCTATCGGGGCTTTCGCTTCCGGTCAGCATGCGGATTAGGGTGGACTTGCCGGCGCCATTTTTCCCCAATAATGCCCGAACCTCACCCTTTGATAGCGTAAAATCAACGTTATCCAGCGCGACTACGCCGGGATAACGCTTATTTCCCCCTAAAATCTGTGCCACCGGCACCGCCGTTTTTTCTGTTGCCGTCATCGGGTCTTTACCTCAGCTTTTCGACAGGGGAATTAAGGCAAACCATCGACATGCGTAGCCAGCCACTGCTTACCGTCTTCAGATTTGGTATAGATATCGATAGCGACCGGGATAATCTTATTTGCTGGCGGGGTTTTATTAATCACATTCAGCGTTTGCGCAAATACGGCGTTACCCATCTTCTTACCGGAAATATCCACCACCGCTTTTAACACCTGATGGCTGTTTAACTCCTGGGCAATTTCGGTGGTCATATCGGAGCCAAATACGGCAATTTTACCGGTCTTATTTTGGTTGCGGACCGCTTTTACCGCCCCCAGCGTTGCGCCACCGGACTCTCCCATAATGGCATCCAGTTCAGGCGCAGAGATAATCAGCTTCTCGCCAACCGAAATAGCCTTATCCAGAACGGTTCCTTCCTGATTCGCAACGATCTGCATATCCGGAACGCGCGCCTTCAGCGCGGCCTCAAAACCTTTGCGCCGCTGTACGCACACTTCAAATGCTTCACAATTGATCACCGCAATTTTCGGCGCGCTAATTTTGTTGGCAATAAAATAATCCGCCGCCGCATCACCCAGCTTTTTGCCAAATTCAAGCGGGTCGCCGACCAGATAGGCAGAGACGTATTTGTCGACGCCTTTCTCATTAATGCAGGTGTTGTAGCAAATCACCGGAATGCCGGCTTCATTGGCCCGACGAACCGCGCGGCTGCTGCCATTTTCTGAAACGGCGGAAAGAATGATGGCGTCGACGTTACGCGCCACCAGCGTATCGATAAATGAACTCTCTTTAGAAATATCGCCCTGAGCGTTGGTTTCAATCAGCTGGATTTTCGCATCGGTGCTTTTTGCAGCATCCTGAACGCCCTGCCGCACGCCGGCGTAATAGCCCTGGGTATCGAGATAGATAGCACCAACGGTGATATCTTTTGCTGCGCTATAGCCGGGGAATGAAATACTCAACGACGTTAACAGTAAACAGAAAAAAAGTGAGACTGCCTTATTTTTAGACATACGTGCCTCCTGTAGGGTCAGGCATTTATTGTTGTTTGGCTTCTGCGGCAGGCGGGCCTGCCGCAGAACGATTTCACATATTCTAAACATCTCGATGAGAGCGGCGGGTCAGACCGCTCAAAAATTACAGTAAACTCTCTTTAGTTAATGAGATGCAGCACAAACGGCAGCGTTTTGCGGAATAACGCCGCTTTCGCCCAGGCTGGGTTTAGCGCTTCCAGTTCAGACAGCCCCTGTTCATACCGGGATCCGCCGCCTAATCCCGCGGTCGCCAGAACTCGTACCAAAAGGCACTTCTCCTGATGCTGCTTTTGGATATCGGCATATAGCGCCAGTAGGTCAGGCTGCGACACCGCAAAGAAATCGGCTTCTATCCGCGTCGTTTCCATATGCTCAGCCCACTGCAGCATTTCAGTGAAAAGACGTTCGCTGGTCAGACGATCGCCGAGCATCCTCAGAGCCACTCCTTGCCAGAAGAGGTAGTCCACCGGCTGATCGTTGTAGTAGCTATGAATATTGATCGTCCGCTCCCCCGACGCCGCCTTGCGGAAGCACTCGACCGCGCGTTCTTCCATGCCTTGCTGCCTGGCGCAAACGCCAAGCCAGAACCAGATATCGTTATCCGTCTGTCCCGGGAGACGCCCTTCGCTCAGGTTTTCTGGATAGTGCAGCGCCGATAGCAGCAGCGCTTCCGCCTGCTGTGGCTGCTGCTGGTGGAGATGCTGCCAGGCACGCAATAGCAGGTTAATAACAAACTGGCTCGTCGCTTTGCCTTCGCCGCCTTCCCAGGGGTGAAATTTACGCGCAGCGAGCACGTTTGCCGCCTGTTCAGCGTTGCCCGCCAGATGCCAAAGATGAAGCAGCTCCACCGTTAAATCATCGCGTTTCAAGGCGGTCACCAGGTTAGCCTCCAGCCGGGCAAGACGTTTTTCCGGCGCCACCGCGGTCAGCTTATCCAGCAGATCGCGTTCAAAAAGCAGACGGGCATCCTGCGGCTGTTGAGCGCAGGCTTTATCGAGATACTCTGCCGCCAGGCGGGCATCACTGCGTTTATTCCATGCATGAATCGCCAGCCCTCGCCAGGCATCGGCAAAATCAGGAACCATTTCAACGCAGCGATGCCACAGCTGCGTCGCTTTCTCATAGTTACGCCGGCTATAGTGGAAACAGGCAAGCAGATGCTGAGCAAAATAGCATTCGGTTATCTTCTCCAGCACGGCCACTTCCACCAGCAGATTGGGGAAACGCACGAAGTCAGGAAACGCCTCGCGAGCGCGGTTGATCAGCGCGATGCGCTCGCTTCCTTCGGCCAGGCTGGCCTGTAAATAGAGCGGTAACGTCTTCTTACAGTTAAGCGTCTCCAGTACGACTTTCGCCTGCCCCGGCACTCCCCAGCTCAGCATCAACCCGGCAGTCAGCAGCGCGTTAATATCCCGCGACTGGCATATTGCTAACCATCGCGCCGTATCCGCTTCAGCCCCTGATATTGTTGCATTGAGCCACCACAGGGTAGGATTTAGCGGATAGTCGACCAACAGCGTTTCAATCTGCCGTAGGGCCTGGCTGCGACGACCGGTGAGGTGCAGTAAGAAGACCTCTAGCGACAGCACATCCTGATTGGTGGGACACGCCAGCAGGCTCTGCCGACAAAATGCCAGCGCATCATCGTAGCGCTCGCTGCGCGTCGCCAGTCTGGCAAGTCCGTAATATCCCCCTGCCTTGCTATTACCACTCCACACCGCGCGCCAAAAATCCTCCTGCGCATCATGCCACTGCTGCAATTGCTCTCTGGCGCTGGCGCGAATCAAACTCGCCTGTCCACACTGCGGATTTTTGTTCAACCGATGCGCGCGTGACAGCGCCTGGGTCGCATACTCTACGGTTTGTGGGTAGTCAGAGCGGTTGTATTCCAGCATCGCCAGCGCCAGATTGCAGCGATAGTCCTGCGGGTCAAGCTCAACGCCGCGCAGGTAGTAGTCAAACGGCGAGCGGCTGGCGTGATGATACTGCTCCAGGTGCTGGCCGATAAACCACGCCTCATCCACGCTGTTTATCGCGCCGGCGCTCAAGGGTGTTACCGCCACTTCCGGCAACGGTAGCTCCTGCGGCTGATGTTCCTGATAGCGCAAAACGCATCTGCCGTGACTATCCAGCAGCTCCATCGTCAGGCGAGCAGGATCAATACCGGCCAGCGCCCCCTGAACGGCAGCGCATGGCGTCAGCTCAATCATTTCATCCAGCAGCGGCTGCGGGTTGCCCTCTTCTCTAACCCTGAGCCGATGGGCGAGCAGCGGCGAAATCGCATAGAGGCCCCATGCAATACCGCTCTCTTCGCGCTGCAGTTTGATCACCGCATCGCGCGAAGCGTTCTGTACCATGCCCAGCGTATGGTACGGCAGGAAGTATTGTTCAAATCTCTTTTCTTCAAATGGGTCGAGCCAGGTAAAATCCGGCTGGTTATCGGCGAAAATACCGGTCATCAGCTCGATATAGGGGCCATTCTCATCCGTCAGATTCTTGTCCCACGCCTGACCAAACTCGCTGTAACCCCAGCTCCACTGCTTTTTCCCCGGCGCAATGTGATGATCCGCGACGTGCAGCAGCCCGCCATCTTCATCATGGCACCAGGCGCCGACGAAATCGTACTCTGACTTTTCCGCCATATAGGAGGTCGGTACCGGGACATTTTTATAGCGCGAGATGTCGACGCCGGCCGAATAGTCCACCTTGTAATAGGTGCCGGTGGCGATTGGAAACGCTGAAACCGCGCGTTTGCCGTGATCAAACACCGCGGTAACATCCGGAGGAAATACGCTTTGATGTCCATCGCCGCCTTTAACCGCGGGATTCGCCCACCATAAGAAGTGGCGCGGAGTGGCGTTACAGTTGTAGACCCGGCTCCCAATCTCTAGCGCCGCACGCTGAGGACGCAGAGTAAACCCGGTCATCACCTGCAGCCCATGCATTGGTTCCGTCTCGCCAACCCAAACGGTTTTTGAGCCATCGTCGTTTTCGCCGATCGTAAAATCAACCGGCATATAGGTGGTGGGACGGTGGTGCTGCGGCCAGTTAAACTCAATCCCTCCGGAGATCCACGGGCCAAGCAGGCCAACCAGCGCGGGCTTGATAACATCATTGTGGTAAACGAAATCACGCTGTCTGACCTTATCCCACGCGCGGTGTACCCGACCTCCCAGCTGGGGCAGGATCATGATTTTGATGTAATCATTTTCCAGCCACACCGCCTGCCAGGCCTTCAGCGTTTTTTCCTCACTCAGCGTATCCGTCACGCCATAGGGATACACCGCCCCGGAAGAGCCTTGATAAACCCGATTTTCCAGAAACATGGGATGAACGTCCTGAGCCCCGGTTTCATAGGTTGGAATATGTACCGTTTCCTGCCAAACGTTTACTGAACTCATAATGCCCTCAAAGTTAACAAGACATACTGAAGTGAAATAATGAGAGCAGTTTAATAGACAGAACCAGCGCATTTACGCACAATAATCACGCAATTTAGTTAACAAGGTTTAGTATATGAAAGCCTGCATTAACAATCAGCAAATCCGCCATTACAACAAGGGCGTGCTGCTGGAGTATCTGTACCGTAAGAAACGGGCCAGCAAATCGACGCTCGCGCGACTGGCGCAAATTTCGATCCCCGCGGTCAGCAATATCCTCCAGGAGCTGGAAGAAGAAGGACGCGTCGTCAACGTGCAGGACGACCGCCTCACCCGCGGCCATAGCAGCGGCGCTTGGCTTATCGCGCCCGACGGCGACTGGACCCTATGCATGAACATCACGCCAACCAGTATCGAGTGTCAGCTTGGTAACGCCTGCCTGAGCGCGAAAGGTGATGTTGAATACCACGCCATCGACGCCCCGACGCCTCAGGCCCTGCTGGCCGCAATTGAGAAATGCTGGCATCAATACCGCAGAAACTGGCCCAGGCATAAAATCAATCTGGCGCTGGCGGTTCATGGGCAGGTTGATGCGGGAACGGGGGTCTCCCAGACCATGCCACAGGCTCCCTGGAAACAGCCCGTGGAGATGAAATATCTGCTGGAAGAAAAGCTCAACGTTCGCGTAATGGTCGATAACGACTGCGTGATGCTGGCGCTGGCGGAGAAATGGCAAAATGACGGGCAATATCGGGACTTCTGCGTTATCAACGTCGATTACGGTATTGGCTCCTCGTTTGTTATCAACGATCAGGTCTGGCGCGGGAGCCTTTACGGCAGCGGCCAGATTGGCCACACCATTATTAATCCTGACGGCGTAGCCTGCGACTGCGGCCGCTACGGCTGCCTGGAGACCGTGGCCTCCCTCAGCGCGTTACAAAAGCAGGCGCGGATATGGCGTAAAACGCAGCCCGATCCCACGAATAATCCAGAAGCGCAGACCATCGATGCCCTGATTGAAAAATGGCAGCAGGGTGACTCACGCCTGCATACATGGGTGGAAGATTCCGCAAACGCCATCGGGCTCAGCCTCTACAATTTTCTAAATATATTAAATATAAACAATATCTTATTGTATGGCCGCAGCTGCGGATTTGGCGAGGAGTGGCTAAATACCATCATCAGGCAGACCGGCTTTAATCCATTTGATCATCGGGATGCTCCTCGCACTCGCGCCACCCAAATCGGCTTTGGCCAGCTAACCCGGGCGCAGCAGTTGATGGGTATCGGCTATCTGTACATTGAGGAGCAGCTACAAACGCTGCGCTAATCGCGGGCGGCGCGTGGCAGGGAGCAAAATTGTGTATTACGTTTAAAGAACACGTCTTTCATAAGGTGCTGGTTATGAACGCATTACGCTATTTTGATTTTGGTTCCTCGCGCCACGTACTGCTCCTGATTGCACGAATTGCCGTGGTGCTGCTGTATATCATCTTTGGCTACCCTAAGCTGATGGGGTTTAGCGGCACCGTGCAGTATATGGCGTCATCCGGCGCGCCGCTGCCGACGCTGGCGGCCATTATCGCTATCGTGATGGAGGTTCCGGCGGCGATCCTGATTATTCTCGGCTTCTTCACGCGTCCGCTGGCGGTCATTTTTATTTTTTATACGCTGGGCACGGCGGTTATTGGCCATCACTACTGGGATATGTCCGGCGATGCGGTAATGCCGAATATGATTAACTTCTATAAAAACGTCAGCATTGCCGGCGCCTTCCTGCTGCTGGCTATAGTCGGCCCGGGTGCCATCTCCCTCGACCGCCGTTAATCATCGGGCAACAGACGTAAAAAAGGCCGCATTTGCGGCCTTTTATTGTTACCCCTAAACCACCTCCTAGGGAGGTGGTGATTGATCCTGTAAGGCTCTAGCCTGAAGAATGCCCATGCCGGAATATCTCTTCTTACTCACCACAAGTAAAAGGAGACAGACCGACATGGGGCTTTACAGGAGTTCATCACATGTATATTGGCGTTGCAAATACCACATAGTCTGGACGCCTAAGTACCGTTTCAGGATCCTGAAAGATAAGTTGGGCAAGGAACTTTACAGGACAATCTACATTCTCTGCGGAATAAAAGATTGTGAGGTTCTGGAGTTAAATGTTCAGCCAGATCATGTACATCTGGTTGTAATTGTCCCACCGAAAATCTCGATATCAACCCTGATGGGGCATCTGAAAGGCCGCAGCGCTATCAGGCTCTATAATCGTTTTCCACACATAAGAAAGAAGCTATGGGGCAACCATTTTTGGTCCCGTGGTTATTTTGTAGATACGGTGGGAGTGAACGAAGAAATAATCAGGCGATATGTGAGGCATCAGGAGAAAACGGAACAGACACATGAACAGCAGATGGAATTGCTGGAGTAGCAAGCGGAACGTGACAATAGCCCCCCTTACAGGGGGCATTCTCAAAAGCCACCTTCTAAGAAGGTGGTCTTTTACTCGCTTTCAACGGCTAAGCGTTATGCGTAAACCGGGAAGCGGGCGCAGATATCCAGAACTTTACCTTTAACGCGCTCGGTTACCGCTTCGTCATTGATATTGTCCAGAATGTCACACATCCAGCCGGCCAGCTCTTTCACTTCAGCTTCTTTGAAGCCGCGGCGAGTCACCGCCGGAGAACCGATACGGATACCGGAAGTCACAAACGGGCTCTTCGGATCGTTCGGCACGCTGTTTTTGTTCACGGTGATGTTGGCGCGGCCCAGGGCGGCGTCAGCTTCTTTACCGGTCAGGTTCTTATCAACCAGATCCAGCAGGAACAGGTGGTTTTCAGTACCGCCGGAGACCACTTTGTAGCCGCGGTTCAGGAACACTTCCACCATTGCTTTGGCATTCTTAGCGACCTGCTGCTGGTAGACTTTGAACTCAGGCTCCATTGCTTCTTTCAGCGCCACGGCTTTCGCAGCGATAACGTGCATCAGCGGGCCGCCCTGGGCGCTTGGGAAGACGGCAGAATTCAGCTTTTTGTACAGCTCTTCGCTACCGCCTTTCGCCAGGATCAGGCCGCCGCGCGGACCCGCCAGGGTTTTATGGGTAGTGGTGGTCACAACGTGAGCGTGCGGAACCGGGTTCGGATAGACGTCAGCGGCGATCAGGCCGGCCACGTGGGCCATATCAACGAACAGGTAAGCGCCGATGCTGTCGGCGATTTCACGCATTTTTGCCCAGTCAACGACGCCGGAATAGGCAGAGAAGCCGCCGATGATCATTTTCGGCTTGTGGGTCTGCGCCTGCTTCGCCATGTCTTCGTAGTCAATTTTACCGGACTCATCAATACCGTAAGGGATGATGTTGTACAGCTTGCCGGAGAAATTAACCGGGGAGCCGTGAGTCAGGTGGCCGCCCTGCGCGAGGTTCATACCGAGAACGGTATCGCCCGGCTGCAGCAGAGCGGTGTAAACCGCGAAGTTAGCCTGAGAACCGGAGTGCGGCTGCACGTTGGCGTAGTCGGCACCAAACAGCTCTTTTGCGCGATCGATAGCCAGCTGCTCGACGATGTCAACGTATTCGCAGCCGCCGTAGTAGCGCTTGCCCGGATAGCCTTCGGCATATTTGTTGGTCAGCTGAGAACCCTGTGCCTGCATCACGCGCGGGCTGGTGTAGTTCTCGGAGGCGATCAGTTCGATGTGCTCTTCCTGACGTACTTTTTCCTGCTCCATAGCCTGCCACAGTTCGGCATCATAATCGGCAATGTTCATTTCACGCTTTAACATCCGCATCTCCTGCTCAGCTAACAATAGATTACAGCTCTAAATGGGGGCCTTTTTGGGCGACGGGCCACAGTATAACTGAATCGTTCTGTGATAACAGGTCTTGACAAACGATTTTACGCAAACGTTTGGCTCCGCATGACACAAGGCTTTGAGCAATAACACCTCTACGATTATCAACGGATTTCTTTTCAGGTTTGTGATGCAAATTCTTCACGTTGTAACTGTTTTAATGCAGAGTGTTAAAGAACCATTTACATTGCAGGGTTATTTATATAAGATGCATTTGAAATGCATCATTAAGATAATACTAAAGGAAGCTGCTATGCTCGACGCTCAAACCATCGCTACGGTCAAAGCCACCATCCCCCTGCTGGTCGAAACGGGTCCTAAGCTGACCGCCCACTTCTACGATCGCATGTTTGCTCATAACCCCGAACTCAAAGAAATCTTCAATATGAGCAACCAGCGCAACGGCGATCAGCGTGAAGCGCTGTTTAACGCTATTGCTGCCTACGCGAGCAATATCGATAACCTCCCGGCCCTGCTGCCAGCGGTAGAGAAAATCGCGCAGAAGCACACCAGCTTCCAGATCCGTCCGGAGCAGTACAATATCGTCGGCGGCCACCTGCTGGCGACGCTGGATGAAATGTTCAGCCCGGGCCAGGAAGTCCTTGATGCGTGGGGCAAAGCCTACGGCGTGCTGGCAAACGTCTTTATTAATCGCGAAGCCGAAATATATCAGGATAGCGCCAGTAAGACCGGCGGCTGGGAAGGAACCCGCGCGTTCCGCATCGTGAAGAAAACCCCACGCAGCGCGCTGATCACCAGCTTCGAGATGGAGCCGGTGGACGGCCAGCCGGTTGCCGACTATCAGCCGGGCCAGTACCTGGCTATCTGGCTCAAGCCGGAGGCCTTTGAATATCAGGAAATTCGCCAGTACTCCCTGACGCGTAAAGCGGATGGCAAAGGCTATCGCATTGCCGTGAAGCGCGAGAACGGCGGCCAGGTTTCGAACTGGCTGCACAATGCGTCAAGCGAAGGGGACGTTGTGCACCTCGCGGCGCCGGCGGGCGACTTCTTCCTTACCGTTGATGCCGAAACCCCGGTAACGCTGCTCTCCGGCGGCGTCGGCCAGACGCCAATGCTGGCAATGCTGGATTCGCTGGCAAAAGCGCGGCATCCGGCGCAGGTTAACTGGTTCCACGCGGCGGAAAACGGCGAGGTTCACGCCTTTGCCGATGAGGTCAGCGCGCTGGGCGCGGCCCTGCCTAAGTTTGCGTCTCACGTCTGGTATCGCAGCCCAGGCGAAGAGGACCGTCAGGCGGCGCGTTTTAATAGCGAAGGTTTGATGGATTTGACCGCTCAGGCAGAGAGCCTGCGCGACCCGCTGATGCAGTTCTACCTCTGCGGCCCGGTCGCCTTTATGCAGCACGCGGCGAAGCAGCTGGTGGCGCTTGGGGTCAATAGCGAGCGCATTCATTACGAATGCTTTGGCCCGCACAAGGTACTGTAATTGATAACCCTCTCCCCGCAGGGGAGAGGGTTAAAACTTAAATCGCTTCGTCATCTTCTTCGCCGGTACGGATACGGATCACCCGCGCCACGTCAAAGACAAAGATTTTGCCATCGCCGATTTTACCGGTCTGCGCCGTGCGGATAATGGTATCGACGCAGGTATCGACGATATCATCCGTGACCACGATTTCGATTTTCACTTTTGGTAGAAAATCCACCATATACTCCGCACCGCGGTACAGCTCGGTATGGCCCTTCTGACGGCCAAAGCCCTTCACTTCCGTTACCGTCATCCCGGTGATGCCGACTTCCGCCAGCGCTTCACGCACGTCATCCAGCTTGAAAGGTTTAATAATCGCATCAATCTTTTTCATGGTTTTCCTGTCTTAGAGCCTATCCCACTAAGGCTATTTTACTTGCCATTTTGAACCTGGGCAGTGCTCAAACTGCCTGCGACAATAACGCCTACTGGGATAGGCTCTTAGTCGCGTAACCGGTTGCTTACCGTATCATAACTTGCGCTATGGCGCGGAGCTACTCTTTAAAGTCGTTGGCGTCGAGCTCGTGGCGCGACAGCAGTTTATAAAATTCGGTGCGGTTGCGCCCGGCCATTCTGGCCGCGTGCGTCACGTTACCTTTGGTAATTTGCAGCAGCTTGCGCAGGTAGTTCAGCTCAAACTGATTACGCGCCTCAACGAAGGTCGGCAGCGCGGTATTTTCGCCTTCCAGCGCCTGCTCCACCAGCGCATCGCTGATCACCGGCGAGGAGGTCAGCGCCACGCACTGCTCAATCACGTTCACCAGCTGACGCACGTTGCCCGGCCATTTGGCGGCCATCAGCCGCTTCATCGCGTCGGTCGAGAAGGCGCGAACAAACGGCTTATGTCGGTCGGCCGACTGCCGCAGCAGATGGTTAGCAAGAAGCGGAATATCCTCGGTGCGATCGGCGAGAGGCGGGATCTTGAGGTTCACCACGTTCAGGCGATAAAACAGATCTTCGCGAAACTCGCCGCGGGCCATCGCCTTAGGCAGGTCGCGGTGGGTGGCGGAGACGATGCGCACGTCGATATCGATGTCGCGGTTGCTGCCCAGCGGGCGAACCTTGCGCTCCTGCAGGACGCGCAGCAGTTTGACCTGCAGGGCCACCGGCATATCGCCGATCTCATCGAGAAACAGCGTGCCCCCTTCGGCGGCCTGGAACAGCCCTTCCCGATTGCTGACCGCGCCGGTAAAGGCGCCGCGGGCGTGTCCAAACAGCTCAGACTCCAGCAGCTGCTCCGGCAGGGCGCCGCAGTTAATGGCGACAAAGGGCTTCGCGTGGCGCGGGCTGGCGTTATGAATCGCCTGGGCGACGATCTCTTTGCCGGTGCCGCTCTGGCCGTTAATCAGCACGCTGACGTCCGACTGCGCCACCATGCCCGCCTGCTCCAGCAGGCGCTGCATCAGCGGGCTACGGGTCACAATCGCCTGACGCCAGCGCTCATCCGTCGCCGGCGCGCTGTGCTCCAGCGCGTCATCAATGGCTTTGTACAGCGCGTCTTTGTCCACCGGCTTGGTCAGGAAGCTGAACACTCCCTGCTGGGTCGCGGCCACCGCATCAGGAATCGAGCCGTGGGCGGTGAGAATAATCACCGGCATTCCCGGCTGCACCTTCTGGATTTCGGCAAACAGCTGCAGGCCGTCCATTTCATCCATGCGCAAATCGCTGACCACCAGGTCGACCTTATCGCGCCCCAGTACGCGCAGCGCCTCCGGGCCGCTTTCGGCAGTGGTCACGCTGTATCCTTCGCTGACAAGGCGCATCCCCAGCAGCTTCAGCAGCCCTGGATCATCGTCCACCAGCAGCAGGCGCGCGGGTTTACGGCTCGTCATGATTGGCCTCCGGGACTTTATCGCTACCGTGCCCGACGTCAGAATTAAAATTTCCTCCCGGCTTGCGGGTGGAGAGCTGACGCTCGATATCGGTGAGGTTTTCCAGCTTACGCGTGGTGAGCTCCAGCTCGCCGCGCAGCTGCTGCTCCTGCTGGCGCAGCGCGTCGAGTTCGGCATCGCTGGTCTGCTGTAGCTTCGCGTAGCGGGAGCGTTCGTCCACCAGCTGCAGCTGTCGGCTCTGGCCGTCGCGCCAGAGCTGATAAAGCGGGCGCACCTGCACGGCTATTTGCGCGCTGAAGGTGTCCAGGCGAGAAACCAGCTCGCGCCGCTCGTCGGGGGTAATTTTGGCGTCCGCCAGCAAAATGCCGCGCTTAAACGCATCCTGCCAGCGGTCGTCATCGTGCTGCCGGGCTTCCGCCCGCGCCTGCGCCGGAGAAAGGCGATCGGCGCAGTCAATTCCGCGCAGCCAGTAGAGCGGATTTTTGTCGCTGATATCCCCGTTCAGGGACCAGATATCCGCGCACTCAACCGAGAGGAAATCCGCCACCTGGTGCTGCGGCAGCTCGGGCTGCGCTTTGTCGCTTGCCGTGTGCGGTGATAAAGCCGTGGAACATCCGGCCAGCGCCAGGCAGGAAATGCCGGTCAGCAGCCAGACCTTGACGGGACGAACCCATGCGAAAAAGTGGGACATAGTCACCCATTGTTGATTCATGTATTGATTTTTCCCGGCTCAGCGGCGGGAAGCGTGATGCGAAAACAGATAAGCCCGGGTAGATCGTCGACCAGGCTTAGCTCGCCCTGCATTTGTCGAACGCAGTCCCGCGCAATGCTTAACCCGAGGCCGCTGCCTTTTACCGCCCCTTTACGCTGGTGACTTCCCTGATAAAAGGGCTCAAAAATCATTTTTCTTTCCACTGGCGGTATCGGCTCGCCGCTGTTGCTTACGTCGATGCGCACCTGCTCGCCGTGCCGGTAGCTATGAATATGAATGTTACCGGATTCAGCACCATAGTGCACCGCATTGGAGTAGAGATTATCCAGCACACTCGCCAGCAAAGCCGGCTCCGCCTGGCAGAATCGGGCCTCCAGGCTGAGATCCGTGCGCATCAGTTTAGCTCTTGCCGGCAGGCTGTGGGCAGAGACAACGCTTTCGACCAGCTCAGCGAGGTTAACGGTCTCGCGCGCCACCGGGCCGTCGGCCTGTTTACGGTTGTAATCAAGCAGCTGTTCAATCAGCTTTTGCAGGTTGCGGCTGCTGGCGTCGAGGATCTCGACAATCTCCTGCTGCTCGGCGGTCAAAGGCCCGGCAACGCGGTCGGCAAGCAGCTCCGTACCTTCGCGCATGCTGGCTAAGGGCGTTTTCAGCTCATGGGAGAGATGGCGTAAAAACTGATGCCGCTGCGACTCCAGCCAGGCCAGGCGCTCGCTCAGCCAGATGATGCGTTCGCCGACCGAGCGCAGCTCGCGTGGCCCGGTGAACAGCGCCGCGTTATCCAGCGACTTCCCCTCCCCCAGCCGGTTAATCATCTTCTCAATCCCTTTTACCGGGCCGATGATCATTCGGGTAAACAGCAGCACCAGCGCCAGGCTCAGCAGAAACAGTACCAGCGCCTGCCAGCCGAAGAACTGCCCGCGTTCGGCGATCTCCTGCTGCAGCTGCTGCCCGCGCGAATAGACGACCGTTCGGGTGGCCTGCACCATGACGCTGTTGGCCGTAGCGAAGGCTTCCAGGCTCTCAGCCGACTTCCCGTCGGGGCTGCTGTTTTTGCACCTCAGCTGCGCCAGGTCGCTCAAATCCTGGCTCAGGACCTGCCAAATTTTCTCATCCGGCAGCACGCCGGCGTGCGCGTCCAGCATTTCGCTGTAGCGCTGGCGCTGATTTTGATAAACCTTCGCCAGCGTCGGATCGTCCAGCACGCAGTACTGGCGGTAGCTGCGCTCCATTTCCAGCGAAGCGTTAACCATCGCCTCGCTGCGCCGGGCGTCAACCAGGGTGGTGCGGTTAATGTGCGCGGCCTGGGCGCTGAGAGCGTTCAGGCTCTGCCACGCCTGCCAGGCCAGAACCAGCAGCGGTAGCAGGATCAGCACAAAGGAGAGCGTCACCAGCTGGCGCAACGAGCGGGGGAAAAGGGAGAGTCGCTTCAAGTATATAGCCTCAAACATTCGCTTAAGACGATGCTAACCGAGGACGCCGCGGAGTAACAGGTGCAATCAGCAGTTCTGCCGCACGAAAGGCGACGGGTCAGCGGCGAAGATTATCACGCCGATGGCCTGCCATAGAGCGGAAATAATAAAGCCAGGCATTTGCCTGGCTTTATTAAGAAATAAGGCGGTGCCTAACTCGACGTTTCGCCCGATGGCTGATAAAGCAGAGCTATTATCAGGAGTTGGACGGCAGGCACCTTGTTGTGCGTCATTCGAAGTTTATGTAGCGCGTCCCGAAGGGGCTGACATAAGAAGGTGAATGAGCCACTGCATATTATTATGCATGTTCTATGCCACATTACAAAACGTTTTATTAACACAATGAAATATAAATGGTTTCCTATATTTTGGCCCCCTGACGGTGATGTCTGTTTTTTAGACACAGTGTCGCTATTTGGCAACACTTAAACCCTGGATTATAAACAACCTTTAAAATCAAATGGTTAAATGTCTCCTTTTGGAGACACGCCTCCCCGGCGTTTGTCGGTAAATCCCGACACCCTGCAGCGATAGCCATCACAAACAAAAAGGCCCCCCGCTTTCGCGGGAGGCCTTTCAGAACATCAGCCAGGTCTCGGTTTAGCCGAGCTGCTTACGCGCGTTGCGGAAAATACGCATCCACGGGCTGTCCTCGCCCCAGTTTTCCGGGTGCCAGGAGTTTGCCACGCTGCGGAAGACGCGCTCAGGGTGCGGCATCATGATGGTGGCGCGGCCGCTTTCGCTGGTAACGGCGGTAATCCCGTTCGGCGAGCCGTTCGGGTTCGCCGGGTAGCTTTCGGTCACTTTACCGAAGTTATCGACGAAACGCAGCGCGACCAGGCCTTTACTCTCAAGCTGCGCCAGATGCGCGCCGTCGCGAACCTCCACCTGCCCTTCACCGTGAGACACGGCGATAGGCATCATTGAGCCGACCATCCCCTGCAGCAGCAGAGACGGGCTTTGCGTAACTTCAACCAGGCTGAAGCGCGCCTCAAAGCGGTCAGAATAGTTACGTACGAAGCGCGGCCACAGGTCGCTTCCCGGGATCAGCTCCCGCAGGTTGGACATCATCTGACAGCCGTTACACACGCCCAGCGCCAGGGTCTGCGGACGATGGAAGAAGGTCGCAAACTCATCGCGCACGCGGTCGTTGAACAGAATCGATTTCGCCCAGCCTTCGCCCGCCCCCAGCACATCGCCGTAGGAGAAGCCGCCGCAGGCCACCAGCGCCTGGAAGTCGGCAAGGCCGGTACGGCCCGCAAGCAGGTCGCTCATGTGCACGTCAACGGCATCAAAGCCCGCGCGATGGAAGGCCGCGGCCATCTCAACGTGCGAGTTAACGCCCTGCTCGCGCAGTACCGCCACCTTCGGACGCGCGCCGGTCGCAATGTACGGCGCGGCGATATCTTCGTTGATATCGAAAGAGAGCTTAACGTTGAGGCCAGGATCGCTGTCGTTGCTTTTCGCGGCGTGCTCGCTATCGGCACACTCGGGGTTATCGCGCAGACGCTGCATCTGCCAGGTGGTTTCTGCCCACCACATACGCAGCGTAGAACGGCTTTCGCTGAATACCGGGCTGCCGTCGGCGGTGATGACGAAGCGATCGCTCGCCGTTGCCTGGCCCAGGTAGTGGGTGCAATCCGCCAGACCGTGGGAGGCCAGCAGCGATTCAACCGCCTCGCGATCCGCGGCGCGAACCTGAATAACCGCCCCGAGCTCTTCGTTGAACAGCGCCGCCAGGCTATCGTCGCCCAGCGCAGCAATATCCACATCCACGCCGCAGTGGCCGGTAAAGGCCATCTCGGCCAGCGTCACCAGCAGACCGCCATCGGAACGGTCGTGGTATGCCAGCAGCTTACGTTCAGCCACCAGCGCCTGCATTGCGTCCCAGAAGCCTTTCAGCTGCGCGACGTCGCGAACGTCCGCCGGGGTATCGCCCAGTTGGCGATAAACCTGCGCCAGCGCGGTCGCACCCAGCGCGTTGCGGCCGTTGCCTAAATCAATCAGCAGCAGGGCATTGTCTTCGGTCAAGAGCTGTGGCGTCACGGTGCGACGCACGTCTTCCACGCGGGCAAAGGCGGTGATCACCAGCGACAGCGGAGAGGTCATCTCGCGCTGCTCGCTGCCTTCCTGCCAGCGGGTTTTCATCGACATAGAATCTTTGCCGACCGGGATAGTCAGGCCCAGAGCCGGACACAGCTCTTCGCCAACCGCTTTCACCGCTTCGTACAGACCGGCATCTTCGCCCGGGTGTCCGGCCGCTGCCATCCAGTTTGCCGAAAGCTTCACGCGATTCAGCGCACCAATTTGCGTTGCCGCCACGTTGGTCAGCGCTTCCCCGACCGCCAGGCGGGCGGAGGCGGCAAAATCGAGTAATGCCACCGGAGAACGTTCGCCAAGGGCCATCGCTTCGCCGTAGTAGCTATCGAGGCTGGCGGTGGTGACCGCGCAGTTCGCTACCGGGATCTGCCATGGGCCAACCATCTGATCGCGCGCTACCATGCCGGTAACGGTGCGGTCGCCGATGGTGACGAGGAAGGTTTTCTCCGCCACCGCCGGCAGGTGCAGAACGCGATTTACCGCGTCGGCAACGGTCATTCCCTGGCGATTCAGCGCTTCACCTTTGGCCTTCAGGGTCTGCACGTCGCGGGTCATTTTCGGCGTTTTGCCCAACAGCACGTCCAGCGGCAGATCGATCGGCTGGTCGTTGAAATGGCTGTCGCTCATATTCAGATGCAGCTCTTCGGTGGCGTCACCAATCACAGCGTAAGGCGCGCGCTCGCGGCGGCACAGCTCGTCAAACAGCGGCAGCTGGTCCGGCGCCACCGCCAGCACGTAGCGCTCCTGGGATTCGTTACACCAGATTTCCAGCGGGCTCATGCCCGGCTCGTCGCTGAGGATATCACGCAGCTGGAATTTACCGCCGCGGCCGCCGTCGCTCACCAGCTCCGGCATGGCGTTCGAAAGGCCGCCCGCGCCGACGTCGTGGATAAACAGAATCGGGTTAGCGTCGCCCAGCTGCCAGCAGCGGTCAATGACCTCCTGACAGCGGCGCTCCATTTCAGGGTTGTCGCGCTGGACGGAGGCGAAATCGAGATCCGCATCAGACTGACCGGATGCCATAGACGAGGCCGCACCGCCGCCGAGGCCAATGTTCATCGCCGGGCCGCCGAGTACGATAAGCTTCGCCCCAACGATAATTTCGCCTTTCTGGACATGATCGGCGCGGATGTTGCCGATGCCGCCAGCCAGCATGATCGGCTTGTGGTAGCCGCGCAGCTCTTCACCGTTGTGGCTGGTAACCTTTTCTTCATAGGTGCGGAAGTAGCCGTTCAGCGCCGGACGACCAAATTCGTTGTTAAACGCCGCGCCGCCCAGCGGACCGTCGGTCATGATATCCAGCGCGGTCACGATGCGGTCCGGTTTGCCAAAGTCTTCTTCCCACGGCTGTTCAAAGCCAGGGATGCGCAGGTTAGATACCGAGAACCCGACCAGGCCCGCTTTGGGTTTCGCCCCGCGTCCGGTTGCGCCTTCATCGCGGATTTCACCGCCGGAACCGGTCGCTGCGCCCGGCCACGGAGAAATCGCCGTCGGGTGGTTGTGCGTTTCTACCTTCATCAGGATATGCGCCGCTTCCTGATGGTAGTCATAAATCCCGTCCTGATGGCTGGCGAAGAAACGCCCGACCTCTGAACCTTCCATGACCGCGGCGTTGTCTTTGTAAGCGGACAGAACGTAGTCCGGGGTCTTCTCAAAGGTATTTTTGATCATCTTAAACAGCGACTTCGGCTGCTGTTCGCCGTCGATGACCCAATCGGCGTTAAAAATCTTGTGGCGGCAGTGCTCGGAGTTAGCCTGCGCGAACATATACAGTTCGATATCGTTCGGGTTACGGCCCAGCGTTTTGAACGCATCCTGCAGGTAGTCGATTTCGTCGTCCGCCAGCGCTAACCCCAGACGGAGGTTAGCGTCAATGAGCGCCTGACGGCCCTGGCCCAGCAGATCGACGCTGGTGACCGGCTTAGGCTGATGCTGAGCGAACAGCTTCGCGCCCTCTTCCAGCGCGTCGAATACGCTTTCCATCATTCGGTCGTGCAGCTCGTCTGCAACGACGGCCCACTGCTCTGCGCTCAGCGTGCCGGCTTCAACGTAGTACGCTACGCCGCGCTCGAGGCGCACAACCTGTGCCAGGCCGCAGTTATGGGCGATATCGGTAGCTTTAGAAGACCAGGGGGAGATGGTGCCAGGGCGGGGGGTGACGAGCAGTAATTTACCGGTTGGGGTATGGCTACTTAAGCTTGGGCCATACTTGAGCAGTCGTGCCAGCCTCTCGCGATCCTCGCCGCCGAGCGGGGCGTTCAGGTCGGCAAAATGAACATACTCTGCATATATTGTGCTTACCGGTATGTTGGCCGCCTGGAAACGTGCCAGCAGTTTATTGATACGAAATGCCGACAGTGCAGGTGAACCACGCAAAATTTCCATCATAAGTCTCTCGTCTTCGAAGCTTTCAATATGAGCCAGGGGGGAAACGGGCGCTATTATAGTGAATCCTGCGCCCTGACGAAACCGTTTGCGTGGAAATAAAATCATTCGCCGCGTTTATCATTAAATGTGACCTCTATCGCGAATAAGTTGCCAACTGGCGCATTCTTAAGCAAAATGCCGCTCATTCACCGACAACCTTTTACTTTTTCCGGTCATAGTCTGCTGAGGAACACAGAGCTGCAGAAGATTAACTATCTGAAAAAACTAAAGATTAATTATCTGCTCATCGGCATTGTTACCTTATTGCTGGCGGCTGCCCTGTGGCCGTCGATCCCGTGGTCGGGAAAACCAGAGAACCGCGTGGCGGGAATTATGTCGCGCGGGGAGCTACGCATCAGCACCATCAACTCACCGATGACCTTTGCGACCATCAATGACAAAACCTACGGCCTTGATTACGAGCTGGCGCAGCAGTTCGCCGACTACCTCGGCGTCAAGCTGAAGGTCACCGTCCGGCAGAATATCAGCCAGCTGTTTGACGATCTGGATGACGGCAAGGCCGACATGCTCGGCGCAGGGCTGGTCTATAACTCCGAGCGGGTGAAGAACTATCAGCCGGGACCGAGCTACTACTCCGTATCGCAGCAGCTGGTCTACCGGGTCGGCAGCACTCGCCCGCGCACCCTTGCTAACCTCAATGCCGACCAGCTGGTTATCGCGCCGGGCCATGTCGCCATTAACGACCTGCAGAACCTAAAGGGCAGTAAATATCCCGATCTCAGCTGGCGCGTCGATGAAAAGCGCGGCACCACGGCGCTGATGCAGGCGGTCATCGATGGCGACCTGGACTACACCATCGCCGATTCCGTAGCGGTCAGCCTGTTTCAGCGCGTTCATCCTGAGCTGGCGGTCGCGCTGGACATCACCGATGAGCAGCCGGTGACCTGGTTTAGCGTAAAGAGCGATGACAATTCGCTATCGGCGGCGATGCTCGATTTCTTCAACAACATTAATGAAGACGGCACCCTGGCGCGGCTGGAAGAGAAGTATCTCGGGCACGGCAACGATTTCGATTATGTCGACACGCGAACCTTCCTGCGGGCGGTAGAGAATATCCTGCCGGACCTGCAGCCGATGTTTGAAAAGTACGCCCGCCAGATCGACTGGCGTCTGCTGGCGGCTATTTCATGGCAGGAGTCGCACTGGGACCCGCAGGCGACCTCGCCGACCGGAGTTCGCGGGATGATGATGCTCACCAGAAACACCGCCCAGAGCCTGGGATTAACCGACCGCACCGATGCCGAACAGAGCGTCAACGGCGGTATGCGCTATCTGCAGGATATGATGAATAAGGTCCCGGATTCGGTCCCCAAAGATGAGCGGATCTGGTTTGCGCTGGCGGCGTACAATATGGGCTACGCGCATATTCTCGACGCCATCGCCCTGACGAAAAAACAGCAAGGGAACCCCAACAGCTGGGCGGACGTGAAGCAGCGCCTGCCGCTTCTCAGCCAAAAATCCTACTACAGCAGGCTGAAATACGGCTATGCGCGGGGCCATGAAGCGTACGCTTACGTCGAGAACATTCGCAAATACCACATTAGCCTGGTCGGCTATCTGTCCGAGAAGGAGAGGAAGGACCAGCAGGCGCTGGCGATGGCCGGTGACTATCCGGCGGTTATGCCGGATGAGGTAGATAAAAAGGAAGAGCAGACGCTACCGTTTTTCAAATTCCGCGCCGAAGCGCTGGTCGATAACGCCAAATTCAAAATCCCCGGGCTGGGCCACTAGCCCTCGCCCGCCTGGCGCGCCTTTTTTAGCGCCTTTTTCTCTTCCCGCCGCCAGCGGAAAAAATCGCTCAGCATGGCCGAACACGACTCGGCGAGAACGCCTTCAGCGATCTCAACCCGATGGTTCATCCCCGGATGATGCAGCACGTCGATAAGCGATCCGGCGGCGCCGGTTTTCGCATCCCGGGCGCCAAATACCAGTCGCGAGATCCGGCTATGCACCATCGCCCCGGCGCACATCACGCACGGCTCGAGGGTCACGTACAGCGTGGCGTCAATCAGGCGGTAGTTTTGCAGCGCCAGCCCGCCCTGGCGTATGGCCATGATCTCGGCGTGTGCGGTCGGATCGTGACGGCCGATCGGACGATTCCAGCCCTCGCCGATGACCTGATTATTGTGTACCAGCACGGCGCCCACCGGCACCTCGCCCTCTTCCCAGGCGCGTTTAGCCAGCGTCAAAGCGTGACGCATCCAGTATTCATCATTGCGTTCATGGTCAGACAAAGTGGGACTCCTGTGCAAAAGCGGGGCGCATTATACATGCCGGCCGCGCATTAGACACTATCACTCTAGCTGATGCAGATCGCCCTGCGGCGTCACCCGCCAGCGATGCTGGCAAAAGCAAAGCAGCGGATTATCCTGCTCGCTGTCGCTGTAGCCGCTATACAGCCGCAGCGGCGCGCCAATTTTTTGCTCCAGCTGCACCACTTTTTCATGCCCCAGGCAGCGCAGAGTCAGGACCCAGCCGCCGTAGCGGCGCGCCATTCTGCTGGCGATGAGGTTCACTCTGGGTAGCCAGGGCGTATCAAAATAGACCTGCTCCACCAGCGACTGCGGCGAACCGGTGATCAGCCAGACGTCGGCATCGGTGCTGGTCAAATAGCCCGTTAGCCGGGCATGCACCACCGGGAACGCCGTCACGTGCTGGCGAAACCAGCGGGCAAAGTTCGCCTCAAGACGCTTGAGCTTCGCCTCGCTGCGCCCGCAGGTGGAGGCCCACAGCAGCAGGCTCATCGGCCAGCGCGCCGCCCTGCCGTTGACCAGCAGTCCGCCGAGGATAACCGGCAGCAAAAGCAGTACCGGCAGCAGATTCAGGGGCTGATGACGCAGGACGTAGCGTATGAAGCTGCCAAACATATCCTGCTGGTGCAGAGTTCCATCAAGATCAAAAAAGACCACCCGACGCATAGCGCTATTCAAACTCAACCTCTTCTTTTCGTCATTCCGGTTGCCCGCTAGCTTACCAGCCTTGCACCCTTAATATTAAAAACATCTGCGAGCGTTGAATTTAGGTTAAGGTCGTTGATTAATAAATCTCAGCGCCAGAATTTTTAATTCGCCATAATCCTCTTATAATCGAATACAAAATTCTTTCAGCAGAGGGTGAAGGCTGTCCTCAGGAAAACCTATGAACTGTTTAATCCGCATTCGCCAGCGCTACCCGTCGCTGGCGGCAAGCGATAAAAAGCTGGCTGATTTTATCCTCGCCGAGCCGGACCAGACCCGGCACCTCAGCTCGCAGCAGCTGGCGGGTGAAGCGGGCGTCAGCCAGTCCAGCGTGGTGAAATTCGCCCAGAAGATGGGCTTCAAAGGTTTCCCGGCCCTGAAGCTGGCGCTGAGCGAAGCACTGGCCAGCGCGCCCGACCCGCAGTCGGTCCCGGTGCATAACCAGATCCTCGGCGACGATCCGCTGCGTCTGGTGGGCGAAAAGCTGATTAAGGATAACGTGGCGGCGATGCACGCCTCGCTGGACGTTAACAGCGAAGAGAAGCTGCTGGAGGCCGTTGCGCTGCTGCGCACCGCTCGCCGGGTCATTATTACCGGCATCGGCGCCTCGGGCCTGGTGGCGCGTAACTTCAGCTGGAAGCTGATGAAGATTGGCATCAACGCCGTCGCCGAACAGGATATGCACGCCCTGCTGGCCACAGTCCAGGCAATGTCGCCTGACGATCTGCTGTTCGCCATCTCCTACTCCGGCGAGCGGCGGGAAATCAACATGGCGGCGGCAGAAGCCCTGCGCGTTGGCTGTCGGATCCTGGCGATCACCGGCTTCAGCCCCAACGCGCTGCAGCAGCAGGCCTCCCAGTGCCTGTACACCATTGCCGAAGAGCAGGCGACGCGCAGCGCGGCTATCTCCTCAACCAGCGCGCAGATGATGCTGACGGATCTGCTGTTTATGGCGCTGGTACAGCAGGATCTTGAGCATGCGCCGGACCGTATTCGCCACAGCGAGGCGCTGGTGAAAAAGCTGGTGTGAGCAGAAAATGGGCGTATAATGCCCGCCCTGTTTGTGTTGTTTCTGAGAATTACCTGATGGCGCTGTTAATTACCAAAAAATGCATCAACTGCGATATGTGCGAACCGGAGTGTCCGAACGAGGCCATTTCGATGGGTGATAGCATTTATGAAATTAACAGCGATCGCTGCACAGAATGCGTGGGTCATTACGAAACGCCCACCTGTCAAAAAGTGTGCCCGATCCCCAATACGATCCTTAAAGATCCGGCGCACCCCGAGAACGAAGAGCAGCTGTGGGATAAGTTTGTGCTGATGCACCACGCGGATAAAATCTAGCTTTCGATAATGACCGTTGCGCAGGCGTAGTGGCGCTCATCGGCCAGCGTGACGTGAACGGCGCTAACCCCCAGGCGCTCCGCCAGATTCCTGGCCTCGCCCCACAGGCGCAGCTTCGGTTTACCCAGCTCGTCGTTATAAACCTCAAACTGATTAAAAGCCAAACCGTTACGAATGCCGGTGCCCAGCGCTTTTGCCGCCGCCTCTTTCACCGCGAAGCGCTTGGCCAGAAAACGCACCGGCTGCTGATGCTGCTCCCAGATTGCCCACTCGCTATCGCTTAATACGCGTCGGGCAAGGCGATCGCCGCTACGGGCGATCACCGCTTCAATGCGGGCAATTTCAACGATATCCGTGCCCAGCCCGAGAATAGCCATTAAGGACGGGCTTCCTGCATCAGGCGTTTCATTTCAGCAACCGCTTCCTTCAGGCCGCTCATCACCGCGCGACCGATAATCGCGTGGCCAATATTCAGCTCATGCATTTCCGGCAGCCGGGCAATGGCCTTGACGTTGTGGTAGGTCAGACCGTGTCCGGCATTGACCTTCAGGCCAAGGCTGGCGGCGTAGGTGGCCGCTTTGGCAATGCGCTCGAGTTCTTTGGCCTGCTGCGCGTCGCTTTCGGCATCTGCGTAGCAGCCGGTATGAATTTCGATATAGGGCGCGCCCACTTCCGCCGCCGCCTCAATTTGCGCAAAATCAGCATCAATGAACAGCGAAACCAGAATGCCGGCATCGGCAAGACGCTGGCAGGCGTCGCGCATTTTTTCACGCTGGCCGGCCACGTCCAGGCCGCCTTCGGTGGTCACTTCCTGACGCTTTTCCGGCACCAGGCAGCAGAAATGCGGTTTGGTTTCGCAGGCGATCGCCAGCATCTCTTCGGTTACCGCCATTTCGAGGTTCATGCGGGTATCCAGCGTCTGGCGCAGGACGCGCACGTCGCGGTCGGTGATATGGCGGCGGTCTTCACGCAGATGCACGGTGATACCGTCGGCGCCGGCCTGCTCGGCGATAAACGCGGCCTGTACCGGGTCCGGGTATGCGGTGCCGCGAGCGTTACGTAGCGTAGCGATATGGTCAATGTTGACCCCTAACAGTAATTCAGCCATGACAATCCTCATTGTTCATTATTTGTTTTATCTGCTCGCGCCGCTCTGGCGGGAATAAACTGGCGAAACAGCTCCCGGCTCTTTAGCGGCTTGCCGCCAAGATACGGCTTCAGGGCGATACGGGTAAAGCGTTTGGCAGCACGTAAGGCATCGCTATCCGGGAATTCACGGTTAGCCAGCGCCTTCAAATGGTGCCCGGTAAAGCTGTTGTTATCAATAACCAGGCTGGCGATAAAGCCTTTTTCTTCGCGGTAGCGATAGGTCATGGTATCGGAGACCGCTTCGCCGCTGCCGGCGCAGTGCAGGAAATCGACGCCGTAGCCCAGATGCCCGAGCAGGGCCAGCTCGAAGCGGCGTAAAGCCGGCTCCGGCGTACCGCTCGCGCCGGCGAGCGCCTGGAGGCAGTACAGGTAGTCGAAAAAGAGTTCAGAGAAACGGGTTTCGTGTTCGAGCACCCGGGAGAGCAGCTCGTTGACGTAGAGGCCGCTATAGAGCGTAATTCCGCTAAGCGGTAGCGCCAGCGAGACGGCTTCGGCGCTGCGCAGCGTTTTGACTTCGCCACGGCCGCCAAAGCGCAGCAGTAAGGGGGTAAATGGCTGGAGAGCACCTTTGAGGCTGGAGCGTTTGGAACGCGCGCCTTTGGCAACAAGGCGCACGCGGCCCGACTCTTCCGTGAAGACGTCCAGCATCAGGCTGGTTTCGCTCCACGGGCGGCTATGCAGGACGAAAGCGCGCTGCCAGCCTTCCATTATACTCGTCGTCTTTCAGGTTGCAGGCGCGCCGGCTGCGTCCAGTCACCCCGGTCGCTTACGACAGTAAGCTCCCGGAGACTCGCGGTCTCGCCGCCTGCCTGCACCTCGAAAGCCATGGAGTAGCAAACTCAGAGATCGTCAACGTAACCGAGGCTGCGCAGAGCGCGCTCGTCGTCGGCCCAGCCGGATTTGACCTTCACCCACAGTTCGAGGTGAACCGGTGCTTCGAACATATCCTGCATGTCTTTACGTGCTTCAATACCGATGGTTTTGATTTTGGCGCCTTTGTTGCCAATAACCATCTTCTTCTGACCTTCGCGCTCAACCAGGATCAGGCCGTTAATGTCATAACCGCCGCGTTCGTTGGTCTGGAAACGCTCGATCTCTACCGTTACGGAGTACGGCAGCTCGGCCCCGAGGAAGCGCATCAGCTTCTCACGGATGATTTCAGAAGCCATAAAGCGCTGGGAGCGATCGGTAATGTAATCTTCCGGGAAGTGATGAATCGCTTCCGGCAGATGCTTGCGCACGATCCCGGCGATGGTATCGACGTTAGTTCCGGTTTCCGCGGAAATCGGCACGATATCGAGGAAGTTCATCTGGCTTGCCAGGAACTGCAGGTGCGGCAGCAGATCGGCCTTCTCCTGCACGTTATCGACTTTGTTCACCGCAAGAATAACCGGCGCCCTGGCGTCGCGCAGCTTGCCCAGCACCATTTCGTCGTCCGCGGTCCAGCGGGTGCCTTCAACAACGAAGATCACCAGCTCAACGTCGCCAATCGAGCTGCTCGCCGCTTTGTTCATCAGGCGGTTGATCGCCCGCTTCTCTTCCATATGCAGGCCCGGGGTATCAACGTAGATTGCCTGATACGGCCCTTCGGTATGGATGCCGACGATGCGGTGACGGGTGGTCTGCGCTTTACGAGAAGTAATCGAAATCTTCTGCCCAAGCAGCTTGTTCAACAGCGTGGATTTACCCACGTTCGGGCGGCCAACGATGGCAACAAACCCGCAATAATTTTTTTCTTCGCTCATTCCAGCTCCAGCTTTTTCAGCGCCTGTTCGGCGGCAGCCTGCTCCGCCTTGCGACGGCTGGAACCCGTGCCGACCACCGGTTCACTCAGGCCGCTAACCTGGCAGTGGATAGTAAATTCCTGATCGTGTGCTTCCCCGCGCACCTGAACTACCAAATAAGATGGCAGCGGCAGATGGCGACCCTGCAGATACTCCTGCAGGCGAGTCTTCGGATCTTTTTGCTTATCGCCCGGGCTAATTTCGTCCAGACGAGTTTGGTACCAGGAGAGGATCAGACGTTCGATATTCTGAATATCGCTGTCGAGGAAGACTCCGCCAATTAACGCTTCGACGGTATCAGCCAGAATCGATTCACGACGGAAGCCACCGCTTTTCAATTCACCCGGCCCCAGACGCAGACATTCACCCAGCTCGAACTCGCGAGCGATTTCCGCCAGCGTGTTGCCTCGTACCAGCGTCGCGCGCATGCGGCTCATATCGCCTTCGTCAACCCGAGGGAAACGATGGTAGAGCGCATTCGCGATCACAAAACTCAAAATAGAGTCGCCTAAGAATTCCAGGCGCTCATTGTGTTTGCTGCTGGCACTGCGGTGAGTTAATGCCTGTTGCAACAGCTCCTGATGATTAAAAGTGTAGCCCAGCTTCCGTTGAAGCCGATTAATTACGATGGGGTTCATGCGTTACCAATAGATGAATGCGTCAAAAATGCAGCACACGAAACCGACCTGAGCATTCTCGCCAACTTCACGTTGCATGCGCGCTTGCTTGTCGCCTTTCTGCAACCCAAATTATTGAGAGAATAAACAACCAACGCGGTTTCGTGTGCAGTGTCACTCTTACGAGAGACAACCAAAACTTCGGGGGGATATTCTATACGCAACGACAGGGGATGTCGTTAGTTTGGATAGATTTAAATATTAAATAATTCACGCTGCCGATATTGCAGCGGCAGCGTGAATCGGGCAGGGAAATTAGTGGATGCTGCCGATGCGCGATAAACGCACGCCGGTTGGCCACTCGCCTTCCTGTTTTTCGAAGCTCATCCAGATAGCCGTGGCTTTACCCACCAGGTTGGCTTCCGGCACGAAGCCCCAGTAGCGGCTATCCGCGCTATTATCGCGGTTGTCGCCCATCATGAAATAGTGGCCCGGCGGCACAATCCAGGTCGCCAGCGGCAGACCGGACTGATGGTAGTACATCCCCACCTGATCCTGGGCAATCGGCACGGTCAGAATACGGTGGGTAACGTCACCCAGCGTCTCTTTGCGCTCGGTCAGACGGATACCGTCCGCCTTGCTCTCGCCCTTCGGCAGCTGCCAGAATCCGCTGGTCGCTTCACCGCCGTTGCTGCGAGAGAAGGTCTGGACGAAATCGCTCGGCTCAACGTTAGAGTAAGTGACCGGCAGCGCGTTGCCGCACGCCTGTCCGGAACTGCATCCCGGCTGGATAGTGACCTGCTTGGCTAACGGATCGTAGGTGACTTTATCACCCGGTAAACCCACCGCGCGCTTGATGTAGTCGAGGCGCGGATCTTCCGGGTATTTAAACACCACGATATCGCCACGCTTCGGATGCCCGGTTTCGATCAGCGTTTTCTGATAGATAGGATCTTTAATCCCGTAGGCAAACTTCTCTACCAGAATAAAATCGCCGATCAGCAGCGTCGGCATCATTGAGCCTGACGGGATCTGGAAGGGTTCGTAAATAAACGAACGCACCACCAGCACGATCGCCAGCACCGGGAACACCGAGGCCCCCGTTTCCAGCCAGCCCGGTTTCGGGCCGACCTTCTTCAGCGTTGTTTTATCCAGGCCTTCAGCGGTCGCTTCCTGGGCTGCGGCCTGACCTGCGCGACGCTTCGGTGCGAAGATAAACTTATCCAGACACCATAAAAGCCCCGTTACCAGGGTTGCGATCACCAGGATCAGGGCAAACATGTTCGCCATGCCAACTCCTTAATGGTTATTTTCCGTCTTTACCCACGTGCAGAATGGCGAGGAACGCTTCCTGCGGCAGCTCAACGTTGCCCACTTGTTTCATGCGCTTCTTACCGTCTTTCTGCTTCTGCAGCAGCTTCTTCTTACGGCTCACGTCGCCGCCATAGCATTTCGCGAGGACGTTTTTACGCAGCTGCTTAACGGTAGCACGGGCGATGATGTGATTGCCGATTGCCGCCTGAATCGCGATATCGAACTGCTGACGCGGGATCAGCTCTTTCATCTTCTCTACCAGCTCGCGGCCGCGGTACGGAGCGTTATCGTTGTGGGTAATCAGCGCCAGCGCATCAACGCGCTCGCTGTTGATCAGCACATCGACGCGCACCATGTTGGATGCCTGGAAGCGCTTGAAGTTGTAGTCCAGCGACGCGTAGCCGCGAGACGTTGACTTCAGCCGGTCGAAGAAGTCGAGGACCACTTCCGCCATCGGGATTTCATAGGTCAGCGCAACCTGTTTACCGTGGTAAACCATGTTGGTCTGCACGCCGCGCTTCTCGATGCAAAGGGTGATGACGTTGCCGAGGAACTCCTGCGGCAGCAGCATATGACACTCGGCAATAGGCTCGCGCAGCTCGTAAATGTTATTCAGCGGCGGCAGCTTGGACGGGCTGTCGACGTAGATAACCTCTTTCGCCGTCGTCTCGACTTCATAGACCACCGTTGGCGCCGTGGTAATCAGGTCCAGATCGTATTCACGCTCAAGACGCTCCTGGATGATCTCCATGTGCAGCAGGCCAAGGAAGCCGCAGCGGAAGCCAAAGCCCAGCGCCGTCGAGCTTTCTGGTTCATAGAACAGAGAGGCGTCGTTGAGGCTCAGTTTGCCCAGCGCATCGCGGAAGCTTTCGTAATCGTCCGAGCTAACCGGGAACAGGCCTGCGTACACCTGCGGTTTGACCTTTTTGAAACCAGGCAGCGCTTTGTCAGCCGGGTTACGGGAAGTGGTCAGGGTATCGCCCACCGGCGCGCCGAGGATGTCTTTAATCGCGCACACCAGCCAGCCAACTTCGCCGCACTTCAGCTCGGTACGATCGACCTGCTTCGGCGTAAAGATACCGAGGCGATCGGCGTTATAAACCTGTCCGGTACTGATGACCTTAATCTTGTCGCCCTTGCGCATGGTGCCGTTTTTAATACGCACCAGCGAGACGACGCCGAGGTAGTTGTCGAACCAGGAGTCGATGATCAGCGCCTGCAGCGGAGCGTCCGGGTCGCCTTCCGGCGGTGGAATGTCGCGCACCAGTCGTTCCAGCACGTCCGGAACGCCTACGCCGGTCTTCGCCGAGCAGCGCACCGCGTCGGTGGCGTCGATACCGACGATATCTTCAATTTCTTCCGCTACGCGTTCCGGATCGGCCGCAGGCAGGTCGATTTTGTTGAGGACCGGCACAACTTCCAGGTCCATTTCCATCGCGGTATAGCAGTTAGCCAGCGTCTGGGCTTCAACCCCTTGACCGGCATCGACAACCAGCAGCGCACCTTCGCAGGCGGCCAGAGAGCGCGAAACTTCATAGGAGAAGTCGACGTGTCCCGGGGTGTCGATAAAGTTCAGCTGGTAGGTCTCACCGTTGGTGGCCTTATAATCCAGGGTGACGCTCTGCGCCTTAATGGTAATGCCGCGCTCACGCTCAAGATCCATGGAGTCCAGTACCTGGGCTTCCATTTCACGATCGGAAAGGCCACCGCAAATCTGGATGATACGGTCAGACAACGTAGACTTACCGTGGTCGATGTGGGCGATGATTGAAAAGTTACGTATATTCTTCATATTTAGAGTTAATTATGCCTTACGCGTATCATGAGGCCACTGTTCTGTGCCTGACGTTTTTTAATCCGAAAACGCCGCATTCTACACTACATCCTTGAAACCAGGAAATGCTCTTACAGCTAGCATAGCCGGAGTAAATGGCGGGATCTTACGGGAGCGATAAATAAAAAATAAAGGCCAGTGGAATCACTGACCTGCTTCTGAAGAGGGTGTCTCAATACGCACTAGATCGGGCGCTAAACCCACGCTAATGATGATCGGCTGCCACGACTGACGAGCGGCCAGGCCGGGGGAGAGCCCGCGCGCGACCAGGAACCCGCCAACGCCGCCAAGTATCGCGCCGCAGAGGGAGGCAAAATCATTAGAGAACAGCACCTGGAAGAGAGATGCCATCACAAACAGCCCGACCAGCGGCGCCATATACACTAACAGCGCGGAGCCTAATAAGCTGCTTTCCGCGATGCCGAGCTCCACTTTTTGCCCAGCGCTCAGCGGCTCTGCGCTGGGCACGCTGATAGTGTGGCTGGTTTGCGGCCCCAGCTTGTTCAGCACCCGGCTACCGCAGCCGGCGCGCGAGGCGCAGCTGCTGCAGGACGCTTTGACATCGCAGTGCACCTGCGCCATCCCGTTGTGCCAGGAAACGACGGTCGCCCACTCTTTAATCATTGTACGGCCTTGAATTTGATGCTGTCGGCTATGCGCTTAGCCGTTTGCGGCGGCAGCTCGCCCACCACGGTTATCTCCGCGCTGTCGCGTACCGTGGTACTCACGGTACGACGCCCGGTGCGTAGCAGCTGATCGCTGCTGTTCGCTGTTGCGCGATTGACGTTGATCGAGAAGCTAAACAGCCCGTCCGAATAGAGGCGAGATTCAACCGGGCCGTCGAAGGTTGGCAGACGGCGCTGGCTGCTGGATATCTCGGAGACGCCCTGCGGTAGCCAGGCTGGCGCCCAGTTGAAGTTAGCTTTATCGCCACCTTCCGGCACCGACAGCTGCGGAGGCAAATTAGCCTTCGCCAGCGTCTCCATGCTGCTGCTTACCTTATCGCCAACGCTAAAGGACACAACCCGGAACTGCTCCAGGGTTTCGCCATCGCGGTCAAGCAAATCAACCCGCATCGGCAGCCGGGTTTCCGCATCGAGCCAGACGATATAGCTATATCGCGTTCCGTCTCTCGCCACCACGCGGATCACTTCGCACAGCCGATCGGCAATACGCGTACGTCCCACGGAGATGAAGTCGTAGTAGGACGCCAGGCGTTTGAAATCGGTATAGGCCAGTGAAGGCAGGGAATCAACGATGTAGTCACCGTTCAGGGTGAACGGATCGAGGCCAGGTTCGAAGTAGCTGATTTCATTACCGCGCAGCACAACCTCACGACGGGGACCATCGAGCTGCAAAAGCTGAGCGAGAGGTTGATTGTTCAGCCGCGCGTGACGATAACGCAGCGACTCAACGCCCTGTTTGTTGATGCTGACGAAGGACAGCTCATAATTGAGGGACTGGCTAGCCAGGTTCATTTGCTGCAACAACGCCCCGGAAGAGGTATCAGCCGAGGCGTTGACAGAGAAGAACAGGCTGCCTGCCATGAGCGACATGGCACACCAAAGTTGCTTCATTACTGCGATTGCGTTCCTAAAGTTTGATAACCCGGTACCTGAACGGCGGCCTGCTGAGTCTGGGCTTGACCAAACTGAAGCTGTTCGGCATGCAGGCGACGCTGTAGTTCATAGTCCTGCAGCATGGCGTTAATGCGGCGACGCTGCTCCTGGACCTGCACCTGTTGACCGGTTCCTGCGGAAGCATCTGCCGGTACACCCAGGCTCACCGGACTCGCTTTACCCATCATCGGCATGGTATTAAACACCGGTGCTTCAGGCTGCTGAGATGATTCGGTTTGCCCATTATACTGCTGGACGCCGACGATAACAGCAAGCGATACGCACGCGGCGACGCCCATCTGCGTAAGCGAGCTGGCCCACGGGCGCACTTTCTGCCAGAAAGGCATCTGACGCCACTGGTGCGGTGCCGGCTGAGATTCGGGAATAAGCGGCACCGTCTGACGAACGGGCTCGTTTTCGATGGCGGCCATCACGCGAGCTGAGATATCAAAGTGGAGCATCTCGGCGGTGTCGCCTCGCAGCGAATCGCGGATGAGATGGTAGCTCTCCCAGGTCTTTTGCATTTCAGAAGAACCGCTCAGCTCATTAAGCAGTTCGTTATCCAGCGTTTCACCATCCATTAAGGCCGAAAGTTTTTCTTTCTGCATGCCTGATACCCTTTTCAGTATTCCGCTATCGTCAACGCCTGATTAGCGGTTGAACTTTATTATCAATAGCTTCTCGTGCCCGGAATATACGCGAACGTACCGTCCCTACCGGACAATCCATGATAGCGGCTATCTCTTCATAGCTTAGGCCATCAAGCTCCCGCAAAGTAATTGCCATACGTAAATCTTCCGGGAGCGATTCAATGGTACGAAAAACTATTTGTCTCAGTTCTTCTGACAACATTAAGTTCTCAGGGTTCGAAATTTCTTTCAGCGCCCCGCCGCTTTCGAAGTTTTCAGCCTCATTGGCATCAACATCGCTGGACGGTGGGCGACGACCCTGAGCAACCAGATAATTCTTCGCCGTGTTTACGGCGATACGATATAACCAGGTATAAAAAGCACTATCTCCCCGGAAAGAATCCAGCGCACGCCATGCCTTTACGAACGACTCCTGAACAACGTCCGGGATATCGCCCTGCGGCACGTAGCGGGAGACCAGGCTCGCGACCTTATGCTGATAGCGCACCACCAGCAGGTTAAACGCTTTCTGATCTCCTTTCTGGACCCGTTCGACGAGGACCTGATCCGTTAACTGCTCGCTCATCCGAGGTAATGTCTCCCCAAACCTAATTCCCATGCGTCTTCAAAGCACTACCCAATCACTGCATTATGAGCAAGCAGTCGATTGGAGTACCTGAAAACAATAAAGTTCCGTTACGCCTTTGATTTTTGTCTGGCAATGGCGGACGATTTGTTATCTCTCATTATATGTCCCGTTACTCAGCGCAGGTAAGATGATGAGGAAAAAGCGTAAGGTCCGCGAGAAGGGTAACGTAACACGGTTTATATTTCACTATAAAATCTGAAGCTAACGATCTGCTTCGCAAATATTTTCTTTCATTTCTCCCCCACCGCTTTAGCGCAGCATGTTTAGTTTCTGCAACCAACGGTAAAAAAAATGTACGATTCGTCACGACGTGGTGCTATTGTGGCTCAACTGTGTTTAGTAAATTAAACAAAGGCCATGAATACAACTCCTGAGTTCTTCTGTGATGTATTGATTATTGGCAGCGGCGCTGCCGGTTTGTCGCTTGCCTTGCGTTTAGCGGAGCACAGTTCGGTCACCGTACTGAGCAAAGGCCCGATCAGCGAAGGCTCCACTCTTTATGCGCAGGGCGGCATCGCCGCCGTCTTTGATGAAACGGACAGCATCGAATCTCACGTGGAGGATACGCTGATTGCCGGAGCGGGCCTGTGCGATCGTCACGCCGTCTCCTTCGTGGCGAGCAACGCCAAATCCTGCGTGCAGTGGCTTATCGATCAGGGCGTGCTGTTCGACACCCAGGTCCAGGCCAACGGCGAGGAGAGCTATCACCTGACGCGTGAAGGCGGCCACAGCCATCGCCGCATTCTCCACGCCGCCGATGCCACCGGTAAAGCGGTGGAAACCACCCTGGTGAGCCAGGCGCTTTCACACCCCAATATCCGCGTGCTCGAACGTAGCAATGCCGTCGATCTGATTATTTCTGACAAGATTGGCCTTCCCGGCGACCGTCGGGTCGTCGGGGCGTGGATCTGGAACCGTAATAAAGAAAAGGT
This sequence comes from Klebsiella sp. 18074, assembly GCF_902705905.1. NCBI lineage: Bacteria > Pseudomonadati > Pseudomonadota > Gammaproteobacteria > Enterobacterales > Enterobacteriaceae > Klebsiella > Klebsiella sp. 18074. The sequence continues at coordinate 178,283 of NZ_CACSIS010000009.1, forward strand.
TGAGACCTGGGGGGCGAAAGCCGTTGTTCTGGCAACCGGCGGAGCGGCCAAGGTGTATCAATACACCACGAACCCGGACGTATCCTCCGGCGACGGTATAGCCATGGCCTGGCGTGCGGGCTGCCGCGTCGCCAACCTGGAGTTCAATCAGTTCCACCCTACCGCGCTGTACCATCCGCAGGCGCGCAATTTCCTGCTGACCGAAGCGCTGCGCGGCGAAGGCGCTCACCTGAAGCGGCCGGACGGTTCACGCTTTATGCCCGATTTTGACGCCCGCGGCGAGCTGGCTCCGCGCGACGTCGTCGCCCGCGCCATTGACCATGAGATGAAGCGTCTCGGCGTTGACTGCATGTATCTGGATATCAGCCACAAGCCCGAAGCCTTTATTCGTCAGCACTTCCCGATGATCTACGAGAAGCTACTCGGTCTCGGTATCGACCTGACGAAAGAGCCGGTGCCGATCGTACCGGCGGCGCATTACACCTGCGGCGGGGTGATGGTAGATGATAACGGGCGGACCGATGTCGAGGGGTTGTATGCTATCGGTGAAGTCAGCTACACCGGGCTCCACGGCGCCAACCGCATGGCCTCCAACTCGCTGCTCGAATGCCTGGTCTACGGCTGGTCGGCCGCCGAAGATATTCGGCGCATCATGCCGCAGTCCCAGGCGGTTACCGACCTGCCGGCCTGGGACGAGAGCCAGGTTGAAATCCCCGATGAGCTGGTCGTTATCCAGCATAACTGGCACGAGCTGCGCCTGCTGATGTGGGACTACGTCGGGATTGTGCGCACAACCCGTCGCCTGGAGCGCGCCCTGCGGCGCATAACCATGCTGCAGCAGGAGCTCGACGAATACTATGCCCGCTTCCGCGTCTCCAACAACCTGCTGGAGCTGCGTAACCTGGTGCAGGTTGCCGAGCTGATTGTCCGCTGCGCGATGCTGCGCAAAGAGAGCCGCGGCCTGCACTATACGCTGGACTACCCGGATCTGCTGCCGGACAGCGGGCCGTCTGTTCTCACGCCGGACGCTCACATAAAGAGATAAAAGTCCTGGGTCAGCGCGGTAAATCCTTCGGAGTATTGCTGCTCTGGCCCACGGATAATCAGCCTGTCACTGAAGCACTCCCCCGCCGTCGGCGAGAAGGCAAGGAGCACCCGATGCGGCGCACGTATTTCCGTTTCCGCCACGTCGGTGCGTAAACGCAGATGCCACCCCATCGTTTGCGCGCGCCGGGCAAACGCGTCGCCAATATCCACCGGCAGCACCACGCAGAAAAATCCCTCCTCTGTGATACACTCAGCGGCACAGCTTAATAGCGTCACGTGATCGAGCGTGGTCGTATATCGCGCCTGTTCGCGCTGGGATGTTGCGCAGGGCACGCCTTCGGCAAAAAACGGCGGATTGCTGACAATCAGCTCATAGCGTCGGGTTTGCGGCGGCTGCCACTGCTGAATATCGGCTTGATGCACCTGGATGCGGGCGGGCCATGGCGAAGCAACGGCGTTTTCCCGCGCCTGTTCTGCCGCCTCTTCATCCAGTTCAACCGCATCCAGCGCCACCTGCTCCCCGGTACGCTGAGCCAGCATCAGGGCCAGCAGCCCGCTGCCGGTACCGATATCCAGCACGTGCTTAACCTGAGCAATCGGCGCCCACGCGCCGAGCAGAATACCGTCGGTACCCACTTTCATTGCGCAGCGGTCGTGAGCGACAAAGAATTGTTTAAACGTAAAACCATTGCGCGGCAGCGCAAACTTCGACTGAGACATCCTAACAACCTTGCGGGCAAAAACTCCTGAGCTTGAGGCTATGCACAATACCGGAGAACAGATAGCCTTACAAACAGATGAACATTGCGCCCGTAACGTCTATAATCGTCGGTCCACTCAGAGGTAGATAATGACTGTAACGACTTTTTCCGAACTTGAACTCGACGAAAACCTGCTGGAAGCCCTCCAGGAAAAAGGTTTCACACGCCCGACAGCCATTCAGGCCGCCGCTATTCCGCCTGCGCTCGATGGCCGTGATATTCTCGGTTCAGCCCCGACCGGCACCGGTAAAACAGCGGCGTATCTGCTGCCAGCGTTGCAGCACCTGCTTGATTTCCCGCGCAAGAAATCAGGGCCTCCGCGTATTCTGATCCTGACGCCAACCCGCGAGCTGGCGATGCAGGTTGCTGACCATGCGCGCGAACTGGCGGCGCACACCCATCTCGATATCGCCACCATCACCGGCGGCGTCGCGTACATGAACCACGCGGAAGTGTTCAGCGAAAACCAGGATATCGTGGTCGCCACCACCGGCCGCCTGCTGCAGTATATTAAAGAAGAAAACTTCGACTGCCGCGCCGTAGAAACGCTGATCCTCGATGAAGCGGATCGGATGCTGGATTTGGGCTTCGCTCAGGATATCGAACATATTGCCGGCGAAACCCGCTGGCGCAAGCAGACCATGCTGTTCTCCGCGACCCTCGAAGGCGATGCCATCAAAGATTTTGCCGAGCGTCTGCTGGAAGAGCCGGTGGAGGTGTCCGCATCCCCTTCCACCCGCGAGCGGAAGAAAATCCATCAGTGGTACTACCGCGCCGATGACGTTAAGCATAAAACCGCTCTGCTGATAAACCTGCTGCAACAGCCGGACGCCACCCGCTCTATCGTCTTTGTGCGCAAGCGCGAGCGCGTTCATGAGCTGGCATCCTGGCTGCGTGAAGCCGGTATCAATACCTGCTGGCTGGAAGGCGAAATGGTTCAGGCGAAGCGTAACGAAGCGATTAAGCGCATGACCGATGGCCGCATGAACGTGCTGATTGCTACCGACGTTGCCGCGCGCGGGATCGATATCCCGGACGTGAGCCACGTCTTCAACTTCGATATGCCGCGCACCGCGGATACCTATCTGCACCGTATCGGCCGAACCGGTCGTGCCGGGAAGAAAGGCGTGGCGATTTCTCTGGTTGAGGCACATGACCACCTGCTGCTGGGCAAAATCGGTCGCTACATTGACGAGCCGCTGAAGGCTCGCGTTATCGACGAACTGCGCCCTTCAACCCGTGCGCCGAGCGAGAAGCAAACCGGCAAGCCTTCCAAGAAGGTGCTGGCCAAACGCGCAGAGAAGAAAAAAGAGGAACAAGAAAAGCCGCGCGTGAAGAAACGTCACCGCGATGCTAAAAATGTCGGCAAGCGTCGTAAGCCGAGCGGCAGCGATAAGCCGCAGCAGTCGAGCTAAGAGTAAAAGAACGCCGGGATATCCCGGCGTTTTTGCATTTACGCCTGCGGTGACAGCGCCGCGGGGAGTGATATCGGGCGCAACCTTTGCTATCTGGCGCGTGAGTAAAAACCGCCAGCAGCGCACGGTTACGCTGTCTGCGGCGATTTCCGCGCTGCTTGGGATCACCGAGCCCGCGCTGTTTGGCGTCTTAACGCGCTATAAAAAAGCGTTCGTCGCGGCCACCGTTGCCAGTTCGCTGGCCTCGGCCTTTATCGCTTTCTTCGGCGTGCGGCTGTATGGCTACATTCTGTCGAGCATTTTTAGCCTGCCGGCTTACATCGGCCCCTACTTTATCTTTGCGCTGTCGGGCGTGGCGATCGCCATAGTATTGTCGTTCACCCTCACCACGCTGCTGGTAAGGCAGGAGCGCTAGCCTGAGATAATAAAAAACCCCCGGCTCGATTGAACCGGGGGTTTTTACTAACGCTTACAGACTTTCAGTGAAAGTACGTGCAATAACGTCGCGCTGCTGCTCTGGCGTCAGAGAGTTAAAACGTACCGCATAGCCGGATACGCGGATGGTCAGCTGCGGGTATTTCTCCGGATGTTCAACCGCATCCATCAGCGTTTCACGACGCAGGACGTTAACGTTCAGGTGCTGACCACCTTCAACGCGCACTTCCGGTTTAACGTCGAGCGGAATCTCACGGTATTCGATTTCGCCGAGCTTGTTCACCGCAACCACGTCATCTTCAGCAAAACCGCCTTTTGCACACAGGCAGCGCGCTTCGCCCTTTTCGCTATCCAGCAGCCAGAAAGAGTTCAGCAGGTCGTCGTTTGCCGCTTTAGTAATTTGGATACCTGTAATCATGTGATGCCTCCCTTAGGCAATATTTATTCGTTCTGTTGGCCCGTTCATGGCCAATTGGTAAAACCATTGTTGTATGAGTGTATATATATCAGCCGAACACTCGGCATTCATTGACCCAAATCAATAAAAACCACTAATTAAAAGTGGGTATGAAGGGATATTATTGTTTTACATCAAGTTACGCCATAGCGAATGCCAAATAATTTTGTAAATTTTCAACTATTTTTGCAGAGAACACGTCAGCAAAGCGGCAGAGATTTTGTTATGCAGAAAGAAGCCGTTAAGCTATAGCGATACCACTTTGCAGGAGAGCATGATGACCACCCCACTGACCTGGCACGACGTGCTGGCGGAAGAGAAGCAACAGCCCTATTTTGTGAATACCCTGAAAACCGTCGCCGAAGAGCGCCAGTCGGGCATTACGATTTACCCGCCGCAAAAAGATATTTTCAACGCCTTTCGCTATACCGAGATCGGGGATGTAAAAGTGGTTATTCTCGGGCAGGATCCCTATCACGGGCCGGGACAGGCGCACGGCCTGGCCTTTTCCGTACTGCCAGGGATCCAAACTCCGCCGTCGCTGTTGAATATGTATAAAGAGCTGGAGGGAACCATCCCTGGCTTCAGCCGTCCCACGCATGGTTATCTTGAAAGCTGGGCGCGCCAGGGCGTGCTGCTGCTCAATACGGTATTAACGGTGCGCGCGGGGCAGGCGCATTCTCATGCCAGCCTTGGCTGGGAAACCTTTACCGATAAGGTTATTTCGCTGATCAACGAGCATCGGGAAGGGGTTGTGTTTTTACTGTGGGGCGCGCACGCACAGAAGAAAGGTGCCATCATCGACCGCCAGCGCCACTGCGTGCTGAAGGCGCCGCATCCGTCCCCACTCTCCGCCCACCGGGGCTTTTTCGGCAGCAACCATTTTGTCCAGGCCAACCAGTGGCTGGCCGAACGCGGCGAAGCGCCGATTGACTGGATGCCGACCCTACCGGCCGCCGAGAAGTAGCCGGGTCCCGCGCCCGTTACGCTCAGCGTAAAAACAAAAATGCCAGCATTACGCTGGCATTTTTTTCAGACAGATCGGGCATCAGGCCTTGTTCTGGCGCCACCATTCGGCCAGCAGAACGCCGGTCGCGACGGAGACGTTCAGGCTTTCGACATTGCCGGTGCCTTCGATAGCTACGTTCAGATCCGCGCTGGAGATCGCCGCATCAGACAGACCATCGCTCTCCTGGCCTAACGCCAGCACCATTTTCTTCGGCAGCTCGGCTTTGTAGAGCGGCGTCCCGTTGTGGCTGGAGGTAGAAACAATCGCATAGCCCGCCGCGCGGAACTGCTCCATCGTGTCGAGGAAGCTATCGCCGGTAATCGGCTCTACGTGCTCGGCGCCGCCCTCTGCGGTACGAATGGCCGCACCGGATTCCAGCATGCCGGCATCCTGAACCACCACGCCCTTCACGCCGAAGTGGGCGCAGCTACGCATGATGGCGCCAAGATTGTGCGGGTTACCGACGTCTTCAAGCGCCAGTACGCAATCTTCTGCATCGGCCTTAGCGACCCACTGCGCAACGGAAGTCCCGTTACGTTTCTTAATCAAGAAGCAAACCCCACCGTGGTGCTCGGTGCCGGATGCTTTCGCCAGCTCGGCTTCGTCAACCACGTGATAGGCTTTACGGTTGGCCGCCATCCAGCGCAGGGCTTCTTTAAAGCGCGGGGTGACGCTCTGCACGAACCAGGCGCGAACGATAGCGTCCGGACGGCTCTGGAAAAGCGCCTGGCAGGCATTTTCGCCATACACGCGGGTCTCTTCCGCACGCTGACGGCGCAGCACTTCCGGATCGATAAAGCTTTTACCGCTGATCCCGCCGTGATCCGGCTTGGCTGCGGCTTCGTCATTCGGTGCACGTGAAACGGTACGCCACGGGGAGCCCCCATCACGATCGAAATCATCGCGTTTACGATCGTCACGTTTGCGGTCATCACCGCGGCTGTTTCTTTCATCGCGGGCAGGGCGGCTACGGCCGTCAACACGAGATTTTCCTGGGCGCCCTCCCCCTTTCCCGGTACGCGGGTTATGGGTGCGTCTGTCAGAATCATCATCACTGCGGACATACATCACTTTGACCTTGCCGCTTTTATTTTTCAGTTCGTCGCTCATCAATTTTCTCCACCTGCGCTGCGCGAAGCGCGCAGATTACCCGATGTATCACCGCTTCGCCATTATTTCGTTTAAAAGATAGGGTCTATCGTATTCATCGAACAAAATGCATTGTCGTTTAACGGTACCTAATCGATAATATGTAACATTACAGATACAAATCGGCCACGTGCCGCGCTGCAACCCATAACCAGAGGTTAGTTATGAATACCGTTTGTGCCAGTTGTCAGGCTCTCAACCGCATCCCCGACGATCGTAGCGCCGATGGCGCTAAGTGCGGGCGCTGCGGCCACGATCTTTTTGACGGCGACGTCATCAACGCGACCGGGGCAATGCTGGATAAACTGCTGAAGGACGATCTGCCGGTTGTTGTCGATTTCTGGGCCCCGTGGTGCGGACCCTGCCGTAATTTCGCCCCGATCTTTGAAGACGTTGCGGAGGAACGCAGCGGCCAAATGCGCTTCGTGAAGGTCAATACCGAAGCTGAACGTGAGCTGAGCGCGCGTTTTCGCATTCGCAGCATTCCGACCATTATGATGTTTAAAAACGGCGAAGTCATCGACATGCTGAACGGAGCGGTACCTAAGGCACCGTTCGACAGCTGGCTTAACGAGGCCAACCAGCAGTAAACCTGACGGGGCAGCGCTTGTGCCCCGTTTTCTCCTCTGCGACAATGGCGTTTTCTTTTAGCGACACCCCATGATTGATAACGCCGTTCTTCGCCTGCGTGCCGAACGCCTCGCGCGCGCGACCCGACCTTTTCTTGCTCGCGGTAATCGAGTCCACCGCTGCCAGCGCTGTTTGCTGCCGTTGAAGCAGTGCCTGTGCGCAACCCTCGCCCCCGCAGCGGCCAGCAGCCGCTTTTGCCTGGTGATGTTCGATACCGAGCCGATGAAGCCAAGCAACACCGGGCGCCTTATCGCCGATATCCTGCCGGACACCAAAGCGTTTCAGTGGTCACGAACCGAACCGCCGCAGGCGCTGCTCGATCTGGTCGCCGATCCTGATTACCAGCCAATGGTCGTTTTCCCGGCGTCATATGCCGGAACGGAGCGCGAGGTGCTGAACTCGCCGCCTGCGGGTAAACCGCCGCTATTTATTATGCTCGACGGCACCTGGACCGAAGCGCGAAAAATGTTCCGTAAAAGCCCGTACCTTGACGCGCTGCCGGTCATTTCCGTCGATCTTTCACGTATTTCGGCCTATCACCTGAGAGAGGCCCACGCTGAGGGGCAATACTGTACGGCGGAAGTGGCCATTGCCCTGCTGGATCTCGCCGGAGACACAAACGCCGCGGGCGCGCTCGGGGATCACTTTAGCCTGTTCAGAAGCCGCTACCTGGCAGGAAAGACGCAGCATAAGGGCAGTATCACAGCACAAGAGGCGGAAAGCGTTTAAAATCATCCGGTCACTGGGGATCAAAGGAGACCGGTATGAGCCAACGAGGCCTGGAAGCACTATTGCGGCCAAAATCGATCGCCGTCATTGGCGCGTCAATGAAACCACAGCGTGCCGGTTATCTGATGATGCGCAACCTGCTGGCCGGCGGCTTTAACGGCCCGGTCCTGCCGGTCACTCCGGCATGGAAAGCCGTTCAGGGCGTGCTGGCATGGCCGACTATCGACAGCCTGCCGTTTACTCCCGATCTTGCCGTACTCTGCACCAACGCCCGGCGAAACCTTGAGCTGCTTGAAGCTCTGGGGCAAAAGGGCTGCAAAACCTGCATTATCCTCTCCTCCCCGCCGGAGCAGTATCCGGCGCTGCTCGAGCGTGCCGCCCGCTATCAGATGCGGCTGCTGGGCCCAAACAGTCTCGGACTGCTGGCGCCCTGGCAAGGGCTGAATGCCAGCTTTTCGCCGGTGCCGATTCGCCGGGGCAAGCTGGCGTTTATCTCTCAGTCCGCCGCGGTGTCGAATACCATTCTTGACTGGGCGCAGCAGCGCGAGATGGGTTTCTCATACTTTATTGCGCTGGGCGACAGCCTGGATATCGACGTTGACGATCTGCTCGATTTCCTTGCCCGCGATAGCAAAACCAGCGCCATTCTGCTCTATCTCGAACATCTCAGCGACGCCCGCCGCTTTGTTTCCGCGGCCCGAAGCGCATCGCGCAATAAGCCAATTCTGGTGATTAAAAGCGGGCGCAGCCCGGCGGCGCAAAAGCTGCTGCACGTCAACTCGGGGATGGATCCGGCCTGGGACGCCGCGATTCAGCGCGCGGGCCTGCTGCGGGTGCAGGATACCCATGAGCTCTTCTCCGCCGTCGAGACGCTGAGCCATATGCGCCCTCTGCGGGGCGAGAAATTAATGATAGTCAGCAACGGCGCGGCCCCTGCGGCGCTGGCGCTGGACGAACTTTGGCTGCGCAATGGTAAACTCGCGTCGCTAAGCGATGAGACCGGCGACAGGCTGCGGCAGGCGCTGCCGGGAAGTATCGATATCGCTAACCCGCTGGATCTGCGCGATGATGCCAGCAGCGAGCACTATCTCAAGGCGCTCAACGTGCTGCTGGATAGCCAGGATTATGATGCCCTGCAGGTCATTCACTCTCCGAGCGCGGCCGCGCCGGGAACCGAAAGCGCGCTGGCGCTGATTGACGCCTTAAAAAACCATCCGCGCGGCAAGTACGTTACGGTGCTGACGAACTGGTGCGGCGAATATTCGTCTCAGGAAGCCCGACGCCTGTTCAGCGATGCGGGTCTGCCAACCTACCGTACACCGGAAGGTACCATTACTGCCTTTATGCATATGGTGGAGTACCGACGTAACCAGAAGCAGCTGCGGGAAACGCCGGTGCTTTCGGATACGGTGACGGCTAACACTGCAGAAGCCCATACGCTGCTGCAGCGGGCAATAACCGAAGGCGCAAGTACCTTAGATACCCACGAAGTCAGCCCCGTGCTGCGCGCCTATGGCATCCATACCCTGCCGACGTGGATTGCCGCCGACAGCGCCGAGGCGGTGCACATCGCCGAGCAAATTGGCTACCCGGTTGCGCTGAAGCTGCGTTCCCCGGATATCCCGCACAAGTCAGAAGTTCAGGGCGTAATGCTCTATCTGCGTACCGCCGCCGAAGTACAGCAGGCGGCAGATGCTATTTTTGACCGGGTCAAAATGACCTGGCCCCAGGCGCGTATTCATGGCCTGCTGGTACAAAGCATGGCAAATCGCGCCGGAGCGCAGGAGCTGCGGGTGGTCGTTGAACAGGATCCGGTCTTCGGTCCGCTGATTATGCTGGGTGAAGGCGGCGTCGAATGGCGCGCGGAGGATCAGGCCGCCGTCGCCCTGCCGCCGCTCAATATGAACCTGGCCCGCTACCTGGTGATCCAGGCGATCAAAAGCAAAAAGATCCGTGGCCGCAGCGCCCTGCGCCCGCTGGATATCTCCGGCTTAAGCCAGCTGCTGGTTCAGGTGTCGAACCTTGTCGTCGACTGCCCGGAGATCCAGCGGCTGGACATCCACCCTCTGCTGGCGTCCGGCAACGAGTTTACCGCGCTCGACGTGACGCTGGGCCTTGCCCCGTTCACCGGCGATAGCGAAAGCCGGCTGGCGATACGCCCTTATCCCCAGCAGCAGGAGGAGTGGGTGGTGTTGAAAAATGGTGAACGCTGCCTGTTCCGCCCAATTTTGCCCGAAGATGAACCGCAGCTGCTGGCCTTTATCGCTCAGGTGACCAAAGAAGATCTCTATTACCGCTACTTCAGCGAGATCAATGAATTTACTCACGATGATTTAGCCAATATGACGCAGATCGACTACGATCGAGAAATGGCCTTTGTTGCGGTACGCGCGAGCCCAGAGGGAGATGAGATCCTCGGCGTTACGCGCGCGATTTCCGATCCCGATAACATTGATGCGGAATTCGCCGTCCTGGTCCGCTCCGATTTGAAGGGATTAGGTTTAGGCCGCCGGCTGATGGAAAAGCTGATTACCTATACGCAAAGCCACGGTCTGCAGCGGTTAAACGGGATCACAATGCCCAATAACAGGGGGATGATTGCTCTTGCCAGGAAGCTTGGCTTTAAGGTGGATATTCAGCTGGAAGACGGGATTGTCAGCCTGTCCCTGCAATTTTCAGCGCAACAATCATAAACTGACGACCGCAATTGTTGACTACTTTAGCGGGTAGTAATGTTATTATTGCCCGCTTACGTCGTCTGCATGGTACAGAAGACCCTTCAATAAACAGAGAAGAAACGCACTGTGATGTTGTCAAAATTTAAGCGTAATAAACATCAACAACACCTTGCCCAACTCCCTAAGCTTTCTCAGTCAGTTGATGATATCGAGTTCTTTTACGCTCCCGCAGATTTTCGGCAAGCGTTACTGGCAAAGATAGCTCACGCCACCCAGCGTATTTGCATTATTGCGCTCTATCTGGAGCAAGATGATGGCGGCAAAGGAATTCTGCAGGCACTCTATGACGCCAAACGCCAGCGTCCAGAATTAGATGTTCGTATCCTGGTTGACTGGCACCGAGCCCAGCGCGGGCGCATTGGCGCTGCGGCAGCCAACACCAACGCCGACTGGTACTGCCGCATGGCGCAGGAAAATCCTGGTGTTGATATCCCGGTTTACGGCGTGCCGGTGAATACCCGCGAAGCCCTCGGCGTACTGCATTTTAAAGGTTTCATCGTTGATGACTGCGTGCTCTACAGCGGCGCAAGCCTGAATGATGTTTATCTTCATCAGCACGATAAGTATCGCTACGATCGCTATCAGTGCATTCGCAACCGCAAAATGGCCGACGTGATGTTCGACTGGGTCGAGCATCATCTGGTCGAAGGCCGTGGCGTGAATCGCCTCGACAGACCCGATCGCCCAAAAAGCCCGGAAATTAAAAATGATATCCGTCAGTACCGCCAGGAACTTCGAGACAGCGGCTATCATTATGTCGGCGATGCGGAAAACGATAGTCTGTCGGTAACGCCGCTGGTCGGCCTCGGGAAATCAAGCCTGCTGAACAAAACCATCTTTCATCTGATGCCCTGCGCGGAGCGGAAGCTGACTATCTGTACGCCGTACTTTAACCTTCCAGCTCTGCTGGTGCGTAATATCATCCAGCTGCTGCGCAGCGGGAAGACGGTAGAAATTATCGTCGGCGATAAGACGGCAAACGACTTCTATATTCCTGAAGATCAGCCGTTTAAGATTATCGGCGCGCTCCCCTATCTGTATGAGATCAACCTACGCCGCTTCCTGAGCCGGCTGCAGTACTATGTCAACACCGATCAGCTGATTGTCCGTTTGTGGAAGGATGACGATAACAGCTATCACCTGAAAGGCATGTGGGTTGATGACGAATGGATGCTGCTGACCGGCAATAATCTTAATCCGCGCGCCTGGCGCCTCGATCTGGAAAACGCCATTCTTATCCACGATCCGCAGCACCAGCTTGGCGCGATGCGTGAAAAAGAGCTGCATCTGATTCGCCAGCATACGACGGTGGTTAAGCACTATCGCGACCTGCAAAGCATCGCCGAGTATCCGGTAAAAGTGCGTAAGCTGATTCGCCGCCTGAGGCGCATCCGTATCGACCGGCTTATCAGCCGTATTCTCTGAATTCCAGCCCCGCTTCGCCGGGGCTTTTTTATGGGATCGTTATGCGTAAAGTCATCATCATCGCTCCTCTGCTGCTGAGCGGCTGTAGCCATATGGCCAATGATTCATGGCGCGGCCAGGATAAGGCCCAGCACTTTCTCGCCTCAGCCATGCTCTCTGCAGCGGGTAACGAATACGCGCAGCATCAGGGTTACAGCCGCGATCGCAGCGCCGCCATCGGCTTTATGTTTTCGGTAAGCCTGGGCGCATCGAAGGAGCTGTGGGATAGCCGCCCGGCGGGGAGCGGCTGGAGCTGGAAAGATTTTGCCTGGGACGTGGCCGGCGCCACAACCGGCTACGCGGTGTGGCAGCTGACGCATCTGTAATATCTACAGGCGTAATCCCTTGCCCTTACGGTGTAGCATCAGGGAGACGAAGAAAGCTAACGCTCCCATGACGGTGACATACCAGTAAAACGCGTGTTCTGCTCCGACTGATTTTAACAGCAATGCGACATATTCAGCCGAGCCGCCGAACAGCGCATTAGCGACCGCGTAGGATAACCCCACGCCTAGTGCACGTACCTGAGCCGGGAACATCTCCGCCTTCAAAATACCGCTGATCGAGGTATAGAAACTGACGATCAGTAAGGCGCACATAACCAGCGCGAATGCGGCATACGGTGAAGTGACATTTTGCAATGCGCTCAGAATCGGTACGGTAAAGAGGGTCACGAGTACGCCGAAACAGAGCATTGAGGTTCGCCGACCAATCCTGTCCGATAGCGCACCAAATAGCGGCTGAGCCAGCATATAGAAAAACAGAGCGGCGGTCATAATCATGCTGGCCGTACTGGCGCTCATCCCTGCCGTATTGACCAGGTATTTCTGCATATAGGTCGTAAAGGTGTAAAAACTTAGTGAGCCGGCGGCGGTAAAGCCCAGCACCATCATGAATGCCCGGCGATGACGCCACAATCCTTTAAAGGATCCCGCTTCTTTCAGCGCCCGGGTCTCCTGCTGCGAAGTTTCATCCAGCTGACGCCGGAGCCATAGCGCCACTACCGCCAGTACAGCTCCCAGCGCAAAAGGAATACGCCATCCCCAGGCGTGCAGCTGTTCATCGCTGAGAATCTGCTGCAGCGCCACCACCACCAGGACCGCCAGCAGCTGCCCGCCGATAAGCGTTACGTACTGGAAGGATGCGTAGAAGCCTTTCTTCCCCTCAACGGCAACCTCACTCATGTAGGTTGCGCTGGTTCCGTATTCACCGCCGACCGAGATACCCTGGAAAAGGCGGGCCAGCAGCAGGAGTACGGGAGCCCATGTGCCGATCGTCGCGTAGCCCGGCAGGCAGGCAATAACCAGCGAGCCCATGCACATCATGCACACCGAGATAAGCATCGAAGCCTTGCGGCCACGGCGATCGGCAATACGGCCAAACAGCCATCCGCCGATGGGGCGCATCAGGAAGCCGGCGGCGAATACGCCTGCGGTTTGTAGCAGCTGGGTGGTGGTGTTTCCTGAGGGGAAGAAGATATGCGCAAAATAGAGAGAGCAGAATGAGTAGACATAAAAATCAAACCATTCAACCAAATTCCCCGAGGATGCCCCAACAATCGCCCATATGCGACGGCGGGTATCAGCGTGTTTCAGCGATCCCCGTTCGTTAATACTGCTTTCTACCATTGTTATTCTGCTCCAGCAAAGACTGCAATCTGTCTCGTCGGGCGTACCACGTCACTTAGACAAATCAATTAGTAAGACAAATGTTATATAATTGTTATATTTTTATATGTGATTTAACTCACATTTATTTTCGTCATGCGGGTATTCGGAATGAACGATAAAGCAGGAGCGGGGATAGAGTGAAATATGGGGGTGAGGCGGCGTCAGTAGGCTTTTATGTTGCAGTTTGCGGCGAATGAGATCGCCCAGTGTCCTATCCGGACGGCGTCCGGCCGCTTTTCCTGAACCGCAGACAACAAAAAACCCCATGCCTGCGCATGAGGTTTCTTTGTTTGATGCCTGACAGTTGTATGCCGGGCCTCCTGCCCGCCACCCTCCGGGCAGCACTGCGTGCTGTGCAAATTCGTTCCCGACGAATTTGTCCTCCTCAGGAGAGCGCTTACCGACAAACAACAGATAAAACAAAAGGCCCAGTCTTTCGACTGAGCCTTTTGCTTTATTTGATGCCTGGCAGTTCCCTACTCTCACATGGGGAGACCCCACACTACCATCGGCGCTACGGCGTTTCACTTCTGAGTTCGGCATGGGGTCAGGTGGGACCACCGCGCTATTGCCGCCAGGCAAA